>NZ_JBFAQX010000003.1:558731-632450 GCF_040678995.1 Amycolatopsis sp. NPDC049253
GGCGGGCGCACCACGCGGGCTTGCTCGCCTGGCTAGTTGGGTTTTGGTCCGCGAACCGGCTTCACCCCGCCACTAGCCGTGCTTCGGCTTCGGATGCGCGGGTTTTGCTGGCCGGGCCACTCCGGTGGTCCAAGCCCGTGGCCTGGGGGCGAGAGGGCCGAACCACCCCACCCCCGGCCGTGCTGCGGCCTCGGCTGCGCGAGTTTGCCTGCCTGGTCCGCGGACCTGCTTCACCCCGCGCGGGTCCGGTGGTCCGGGCCCCGACCTCGGTCGATGAGGTCGAACCACCCGCACACCCACCCCCGGGTGTCAGAGCTGCGCGCGGATCTCGCCCGCTCGCGCCGTCACCGTGTCGAGTACGCGTTTCGCCGCCTCGAGGTCCGCGGGTGCGATGCCGGCGAACAGGCGGTCGCCGGCCTGGGTGGAGTCCGCCGTCAGGCGTTCGACCAGGTCGCGCGTGGCGGGGGTGACGTCGACGACGTCGCTGCGGGTCAGGCGGCCCGCGGTCACGAGGTGGTCGATCACCGAGCGCACCTCGTCGGCGGGGGCGACGGCCGTCGCCGTGATGGTCTCCGCCAGGGTGGCGGCGGGCTGGGCGCCGTTGGCGACCGTGCGCAGGACCACGTATTCGGTGAAGTCCAGACCTTCGCGGTCCAGCAACGCGGTGAGCAGGGAACGGGACGCGGCGGCGGCCAGGTTCAGGTCGCGGCCGCCGACGGCACGGGCTGCGGTCATGGTCTTCTCGCTTCCGGTGGGGTCGTCACCCAGCAGGGTCTGCAGGGTGTCGCGGAACTGGCGGGTCCGCGCGCTGCGGGAGCCGCCGAGGTCCGCGGTGAGCTCCTCGTGCAGGTCGCGCACGAGGGCGATCGCCTCGGTGATCACCTCGTGACCCCGGGCGGTGAGGTCGAGCCGCACGGCGCGCGGGTCGTCCGGGTCCGGGGGGCGGGTGACGAGGCCGGCCTGTTCGAGTGCCCGCGCCAGCTTCGACACGTGCAGTGGCTCGAGGCCCGTGTGGTCGGCCAGCTCGCGCTGGCTCGGCCGGACCCCGCGCACCACGAGACCGGTGAGCGTCGCCAGCAGCGAGTACTGGGCGTGGGTCAGGCCGAGCGGTTTCACGGTCCGGTCGACGGCCGCCCGCCACTTCAGGGACAGCCGCCACACGAGGTGGCCGGTGGTCGGGTTCTTGAGGCGCACGCCAGATAATGTACATGGATACTATGTCCATGGCTACTATCCACCCGGAGAAACGGGGACCCGCGGCGAAGCAGGGTCCCCGTCGCAGCTCAGCCCTGGTACCCGGCCACGATCTTCGTGAACGCGTACTTCTCCTGGTCGATGCCGCTGCACTCGCCGCCACCGCCGCAGTCGCGGTTGGTGGCCCAGAACGTGAAGCGGCCGAGGTGGTGGCTCGACGCGTAGTCGCGGATCGAGGTGAAGTTCGCGACGGACACGTTCTCCCCGGCGTTGTCGGTCTTGCCGTTCATCGACGACAGGCCGCTGTGCCGGTAGGCCTCGTCGTCGCTCCAGCCGAACGCGGACTTGAGCTGGTCCTTCAACCCGTCGACGGCCGACTTCGTCATCGCGGCCATGTCACCGCCGCTGGAGAAGTCGAAGGGCATGACCGACCAGACGTCGACGTTCGCGCCGATCGCCTTGGCCTGCGTGATGAGGCGGCTGCCCCACTCGGTCGGGCCCTGCGGGCTCGTGCCCATCGTGATCACGACGCGCACGCCCGGGTTCTTCTGCTTGGTGATCTTCACGGCGTTGAGGATCCGGTCCTGCACTGTCGCGTTCTCGAACTCGTCGGTGTTCTCGATGTCGAGGTCGATCGCCTTGAGCTGGTAGGCGTCGATCACCTTCTGGTACGCGCCGGCGAGGTCGTCCGGCGACCCGCACTGCGAGCCGAGCTTGGTGCCCGACCAGCCGCCGAACGACGGGATCACGTCGCCGCCCGCCGAGCGGATCTTCTGGATCAGGGCGGCATCCGAACCGGTCAGGTCGCGGTTGCCGTCCCACTTCGGGTTACAGCCGCCGTCGGACAGCATGAAGGCCAGCGTGAACGCCTTCACGCCGGTGGCCGACATGGCCGCGGCGGGATCGGTCTGCCCGCCCCATTGGTAGAGGTACGGCGAAGCGAGCACAGGGTCCGGCGCGGCCAGCGCCGACGGGGCGAGGCCGAGGGTGGTGGCCAGCGCGGCGCCCGCGGCGAGCGCGACGGTGGCCAGACGGCGCAGGGGTTTCATTGGTCCTCCAACGTGGGACGCACGCGTGAGCGCGCTTGTGTGGAGCACCTCCGATGCTTGATGCGGCGGTATCAACTCAGAGGAGCACTCGGTGGGGATGTGTGCCCCGCCACAATGGACTAGACCATTGAGAAGTGTCAAGGTCTCGCAGCGGAAAGAAAAAAACCGCCGAAAGTCGGTGGTGGCAACGAAATCGACCGGTGATCATGGACGTGGCAAGGGCGCCTTCGGCATGCCCGGAAACGCGAACGAGCCCGCGGCGATCGATCGCCACGGGCCCGCTCGGTGGTGCCGGGAAGTCAGGACCGGCCGTAGCAACGCTCGAGCTCGTCGAGCCGGTAGAAGTAGCTGCCGCGGTGCACGGGGGCGCAGCTCGCCTTGAACGCGGTCTGCTTCTCGTTGTAGAGCATGCGCACGAGGTAGGTGTGCCCGTCGGTGTAGAGATCCCACTGGATGTTCGCCGCCATCGGCGCCACCTGGGCGCCGCGGAACGGGTTGTTCGCGTAGGTGAACAGCGTGCCCTCGGGCTGCTGCTTGGTGCTGCCAGGCAGGCCGAGCAGCGACGCGAGCGGGAAGATCTCCTCGGCGTGGGTGAAGCGCAGCTCGGCGTCGCGCGTGGTGGTGCCGGCGCGCTTGGCGTCCAGCTGGGCGAACATGTCGCCGAGCAGGCCGCCGGCCATCTTGTACGTGATGTCGCTGCCGGAGAACGCGGGACCGTTCTCGTAGAACGAGGTCACGTCGTCGAGGTACCCGAACCACGAGGCCTCGTCGGGCGTGATGTAGCGGTCGAAGTGCCAGCGGCCCTCGCCCGCGAGGTCTGCCGTGACCTGATCCATCGCGTACACCGCGTCGGCCGCGGCGATCTCGTCCTTGAACTCCGCGTGCTTCCCGGCCGCGATCTCGTCCACGAACTTCTCCGAGAAGCTGCGCTGCAGCACCGAACGCGCCACGGCGTGCGTGCGGGGCTGATCCGTCGCGGCCTTCTCGGCGGCGGCCACGCGCGGGTCGTTGTCGACGTAGTCGTTGTACTCGACGTTCGACTTGTGGAAGTAGAGCAGGGTGTCGTCGGTGCGGGTGGCGGTGGTCGCCAGCCCCGGCTTCGCGGACTTCAGGCCCGCCACGAACTCGTTGGCGCTGTCCACTGTGCGCTGCTGGCTCGACGCGACGACGTCGATCTTCGGCGTCGTTCCCTTCGCCGCGTCGGCGAACAGCGACGGCAGCCGCCGCACCATGCGCTGCGCGGTGGTGCGCATCTCGTCGCGGCCTTCCTGGGTGAGCAGGCCGTAGCCGTCGCGGGCGTTGGCGGCGAGCAGCGCCTGCACGTCCGGGCCGAGCTGCTTGCCGACGCCGGTCAGCGCGCCCTCGGACTTCGCGGTGTTCCACAGTGCCAGCAAGGCGTCGCCGTCGTCGCTGTCGGACAGCGTGCGCGCGCCGTGGCGCGAGACGTTCTCGGTGAACACCGGGTGGAACGACGAAGGCAGCCGCTCGTAGGAGGACAGGTTGCCCTGCGGCTCGTAGGCGGTCTTGGTGGTGAACGCGTCCTGCGGAGCGTTCCCCTCGTGCGCTTGCGCCGGCAGGGCGAAAAGCCCCGACAGAGCCAACGCGGCCCCGCCGATTCCGGCCACAACACGTCTCATCGAGCTACCCCGCTGTCTGTTCTGGGTGAAAGGACGGCTCAGTAGACACGCCGGTCGTGACGCCGTTCGGGACAGCGGGTATCGCGTCGGTGAATTCCCGGTGTTCCGGTGAGCGGGAACGGTTACGGGTCGCCGGGCGGCCGGAAAACCCGCCCCCACACTTAAGACGGTGCCGCAACCGCGGTGAACCGGTTATTTTGCCGAAATGGTGGGGGATCCGGCGACGGCCGGAGGGGGTGGGCGGCGCCGGTTGCCCGTCGCCGTCGCGGGCTGGGAGCTGTGGCGCGTGCGCACCCGCGCGCTGGCGGCGTTCGTGGTGTGCGTGGACGTGGTGGCGCTGGCCGCGACGATCGCCGTGGCGGTGCTGGTTCCCGTGCCGCTCACCGGTTCCGCGCGGTTCGCCGTGCTGGTCGCGGGGCTGCTGGTGAGCGCGGAGCTGAGCCGGTCGGCCGAACGCGGACGCGGGGAAACGTTGCTGGGCCCCGGTTTCGGCACGCCGTGGGTGTTCGCCGGCGCGCTGGTGCTGCCGCCGGTGCCCGCCGTGGTGCTCGTGGTGGTCTCGGGCGCGCACCGGTGGCTGCGCGTGCGGCGGCGCGCGCCGTACCGGCAGGTGTTCGAGGTGGCGGCGACGGCGTTGGCCGTGCTGCTCGCGGGCCGGTTCCTGGCGTGGGCGGCACCGGTTCCGCCAAGCTCGCTGGGCGACGTCCGCCTGATGGGAATCCTCGTGGTTGCGGCGGTCGTGTTCACGCTCGTCGACGCGGCGCTCACCGGGGTCGTGCGCGGCTACCGGCAGGGCGTGGCGGGGCTGCTGTTCGACGTCGCGATGGTCGCGCTGGGCATCGCACTCGCCTGGGCCGTGGTGGATTCGCCGCTCGTCGTGCCGCTGCTCGCCGCAGCGCTCGTGGTGCTCCACCGCGGCGGCGTCGGCGCCATCCCGCGCGCCGAGCCGACGGCCGACGCGGGCACCGGCGCCCTCACGGCGTCCGCTTGGTGGGACGCCGCCCGCGGACAGGCGGCCCCGGCGTACTCCGTGCTGGTGCTCGACCTCGACCGCTTCGGTGACGTCAACGCCCGCCACGGCCACCGGATCGGCGATGCCGTGCTGCGTGCCATCGCCGATGCGGTGCGCGACGAAGTCCGCTCCGCCGACCTCGTCGGGCGCTCCGGCGGCGGCGAGTTCGCCGTGTTCCTCCCTGGCACCAAGCCGTTCGACGCGCTCGCCATCGCCGAACGCATCCGCCTGCGCGTCGCCTCGACGGCCGTCGCACTGAAAGCGCCCTACGGCAGCCGGCAGTTCGCCTGGGCGACGGTCTCCGTCGGCGTCGCCTCCCGTCCCGGCGACGGCGACACGGCGGACGCGGTGTTCGCGGCCGCCGTGAAAGCCGTGCGGCGCGCGAAAGCCGGCGGTCGCAACCGGACCGTGTGCGCCGAGTAGTCAGTCCGAAGTGGACGGAACGCCGATGTCCTCGAACCACAGCTGCGGCCGCGTCTCGATGAACTCTGCCATCAGCGCCGTGCACGCGGGGTCGGCGAGGACCTCGATGCGCACGCCGTGCTCGGCGAGCCAGTCGTGGCCGCCGGAGAAGGTCTCGGCTTCGCCGATGATCACCCGCGGGATGCCGAACTGGCGCACGAGGCCGCTGCAGTACCAGCACGGCGAGAGCGTGGTGACCATGATCGTGTCGCGGTAGTGGGGGCGGCGCCCGGCGTTGCGGAACGCCGTGGTCTCCGCGTGCAGCGACGGGTCGCCGTCCTGCACGCGGCGGTTGTGGCCGCGACCGAGGAGCTCGCCGGAGCTGTCGAAGAGGGCGGCGCCGATCGGCACGCCGCCCTCTGCCTTGCCGAGCTCGGCCTCCTCGCGGGCGACGGAGAGCAACGCGTGCGGATCGATCTGCATGACCCACACTTCACCGGCCCCGCTCGCGGAAGGCAAGTCCACGGACATCGAGGACCGATCCTGTCCGCGAGGTCTGGCAGAGTGGCCCGCATGTACGGAACCTCGGAGCGGCTGCTGCGCCTGTTGTCCCTGCTGCAGGCCCGCCGTGACTGGCCGGGGCCCGACCTGGCCGACCGGCTGGGCGTGGACGTGCGCACGGTCCGCCGCGACGTCGAGCGGCTGCGCGGCCTCGGCTACCCGGTGCACGCGACGCCGGGGGTCGCGGGCGGCTACCGGCTGGGGGCCGGCGCCGCGCTGCCGCCGTTGCTGCTGGACGACGACGAGGCCGTGGCCGTCGCGGTGGGGCTGCGGACGGCGGCCAACGGCACGGTGTCGGGCATCGAGGAGACGTCGGTGCGGGCGCTGGCCAAGCTGGAGCAGGTGCTGCCCGCGCGGCTGCGGCACCGGGTGAGCGCCATGGGCTCGGCGATGCTGCAGCTCGGCGGCGGGGGACCGGTCGTCGACGCCGAGGTGCTCACCGTGATCGCCGCGGCCTGCCGCGACCGCGAACGGGTGCGCTTCACCTACGCCAACCACACCGGCCAGGTCACCGAGCGCGACGCCGAACCCCTGCGCCTGGTCCACACCGGCCGTCGCTGGTACCTCGTCGCCTACGACCTGGGTCGCGACGGCTGGCGCACGTTCCGCGTCGACCGCATCGAAGGCGTACCGGCGCCCGGGTTCCGGTTCACGCCGCGCGAACCGCCCGCGGAAGACCTCGCCGCGTACGTGTCGCAGGCGATCTCTTCGGCGCCGTACGCGCACCAGATGTCCCTGCTCGTGTCGGTTCCGGCGGAGGTGCTCGCGGCCCGCGTGCCGCCGACCGCCGGCACCGTCGAGCCCGTGGACGAGCACACGTGCCGGCTGCGCACCGGCGCGACCGACCTCGCCGCGGCGCCGTTCTACCTCGCGCAGTGGGACTACGACTTCGTGGTGGAAGACGCGCCGCCCGGCCTGCTCGACCGGCTGGCGCGCATCGCGGAGCGCTTCGCCTCGGCGGCGGCGCGCAGCTGAGCCGAGCGCGGGGTCAGGCTGCTCGCGTGCCGAGCATCCGCAGCACCAGCTCGCTGTACTCCTTGCCCAGCGCGGCCGGCGTCTGGCGCGTGCGCTCGCTGTACCAGCGGGCCACGTCGACACCCAGCGAGAGCACCGCGCGCGCCGCCGTGTACGGATCGGTCACGGAGAACGCGCCGGATTCGGCGCCCGCGGCGATCACGTCGCGCACGATGCGCTCGATGCGCCGCCGCAGCTCCGTGACGACCTCGAACTCCTTCTCCGGCAGCGCGTTGAGCTCGTACTGCACGACCCGTGCGACGGTGTGGCGCCGCGCGTGCCAGGCCACGAAGTCCTCGACCACGAGCCGGATGCGCTCGACCGGGTCCTCGGCCTTCTCCAGGGCGTTCTCGACCAGGGCCAGCGTCTGCTCGTGGCCGCTGCGGCTGATCTCGAACAGCAGGGCCGCCTTCGACGGGAAGTGCACGTACAACGCGGCGGGGCTCATGCCCGCGGCGCCGGCGATGTCCCTCGTGGTCGTGGCGTGGTACCCGCGCTTCGCGAAGGACTCCACCCCGGCCAGCATCAGCCGGCGCGCGGTCTCCGGCTGCACGTCGGGCCACAGCTCGGCCGAGAGCGAAGTCGTCATCCGGCGATCCTCCCAGATCTGCTGACGCGCCCGGCGGGCGTGAACCGTCCGACCAGTCTAAGCGCTTGCTTTGTGGAGAGATCCGGCGATGCGAGGGCCGGGGCACGAGCGGAGGGGCTCGCCGGTCGAGTGGGCGCGAGCACCTCCCGCGGAGGCCGGGCCACCGCACGCGCGAGGGGGTGCGGTGGCCGTCGGGGGTACCGGCAGTACCTCCCTTCGCCTGCGGACAGGACCTACGGTGAAGAGGTGGCCACGATCGATCCGCGCACCGAGATCAGGGAATTCCTGAGCTCGCGTCGCTCGCGGATCGCGCCCGAGCGGGCCGGGCTGCCCGCCTACGGCGGCAACCGCCGGGTCAAAGGCCTGCGTCGCGAAGAGGTCGCTCTGCTGGCAGGGGTATCGGTCGACTACTACGTGCGTATGGAGCGCGGCAGCCTCGCCGGCGCCTCCGACGAGGTGCTCGACGCGTTGGCCTCTGCCTTGCAACTTGACGAGGCCGAGCGCGATCACCTGTTCCACCTCGCGCGGCAGTCGAGGGTGCCCAGCGGCCCACGCCGCCGGCGACCCGCCGTGACGGTGCGTCCGGCGCTTCGGCAGGTGCTCGACGCCATCACCGATGCGCCGGCCTGGATCTGCACCGGCCGTTATGACGTGCTGGCCATGAATCACCTTGCCCGCGCGCTGTATTCACCGCTGCTGGCCGACACGCGACGGCCGGCGAACACCGCGCGGTTCTTGTATCTGGATCCCGAAGCGGCAAAAACGTTCTTCGTCGACTATGACCGCATCGTCTGCGATGTGGCCGCGAAGCTGCGCATGGAAGCCGGCCGCAATCCGCGCGACGAGGAGCTGATCGCCCTAGTCGGTGAGTTGTCGACGCGCAGTGAACTATTTCGGCAGCGGTGGGCATCTCAGGACGTCCGGCTCCACCGGTCCGGACGCAAGCGTGTGCACCATCCGGCAGTGGGCTGGCTCGACCTGGACGTCGAGTCGATGGAGCTGCCTGCCGAGCCCGGCCTGCTCCTGAACGTCTACACCGCGCCCGCCGGCACGGCGGCCGCGGACGGCCTGGCCGTACTGGCGTCGTGGGCGGCTGGCCAGGAGAAGCTGGCGACCGAGATTCAAGCACTCAGCTGACAGCTCAACCTTTTCGGTCCGTCTGAGTCAGCGCTGAACGATCGGCGAGAGTGTCGGGCTCACATCGGGACGGCCTTCGGGTGATCGTAAGTAATCGTGCGCGGGAGCAGGTGTCCGGGCTGGTCGCGGGCTTGGAGGGGAAGAACGGGTGTTGATCGTGGACGACGATCCCTTGCCACAAAAGGGGAACGGGTGCCGGTGAGCCGGGCATGATCGGGCTCCCGTCACCGGAGATCCGGCGGCTGCTCACCTGGTCCTGCGTGTCACCGACGCCGTCGACCACGGCTGGGCGTGGTCGACGGCGCCGGTGACAACACCAAGCCCACCTCAGCCACGACAAACGACGTGGCTGCCCACTCACCTCACTGCCGTTGCAGTGCTAGGTACCTGATGCGGTCGTGGCGATGCCGCCGTCGACCGGGATGATGGTGCCGGTGAGGTAAGACCCGGCCCGGCTGGCGAGGAACACGGCGATACCTGCCATGTCGTCGTCGCGGCCGAGCCGGCGCAGAGGGGCCTTCGCCGCGATCGTGTCGCCGATGGCATCGAGCGTGGACGCCATCATCTGCGACGGGAACGGTCCTGGGGCCACCGCGTTCACCGTGACGTGCTGTGGGCCCAGTTCTCTGGCAAGCACTCTGGTGAGTTGGTGGAGTGCCGCTTTGCTGCTGGCGTACGAGTAGTTGGGCGACTCGGCGACGTGGATGCCGGCGATACTGCCGATGTTGATGATCCGCGCGGGATCATCGGCGGTGCCCGCCCCGCGAAGGGCGGGGAGCAGCGCCTGCACCAGCCAGAACGGCGACTTGAGGTTGAGGTCGATCACTGCGTCCCAGGCCTCCTCCGGGAACGTCTCCAGCGGCTCACGCCACATCGCTCCCGCGTTGTTGACGAGGATGTCCAGGCGTTCCGAGTCGGCCTTGACAAGATCAGCGAGGCGCTGACACTCGTCGTACCTGGACAGGTCGGCGGGGATTGCTTGAACATCGCCGAATTCGGACAGTAGATGCTGCGCCTCCGCGCAGTTGTCTGCCTTGCGTGAGCTGATGACGACGCGGGCGCCCGCCCGCAGCAGGCCGCGCGCTGTCATCATCCCAATGCCCCTGGTGCCGCCAGTGACAAGTGCGTACTTCCCACTCAGATCGAAAAGGTCTGCGTGAGTGGTGAACTTGTTGCTCGCCATTGGTCTTCGTCCGTTCCTTCGTGGACAGCTTGTGCTGACGCGGTCGCGCGTCCGATGCAGCTGAATTGAACTGAGGGGGTAAAGCTGCAGTGCGTGTCCGTGGAGTTTTGTCGGCGCTTTCGTTCAGGGCGCCGGGGACGGGTTCTCGGGCGGCCGCCGTGCGCGCCTCCCGTGGATCCATTACATCTCCTCTGTGTCTCCGGGAGCCGACCCAAATAAGTTGGCAGACGTCCTGGATTTCGGGGAGACCCTGGTGATACAGGTACTGTGGGAGCCACTCTTGCCTGGTGCGCTGGCTCACGTCGCCACAATCCCCTCTTGCACAATTATTTTCCTGATTTCTTTGATCTGTATTGCGACCCGGCGTCGAGCTGATCCGGTTCGATGCCGAAGAGATCTCGGCTCGACGCGGAAGTGCTGGAAAATCCAGGAATCGAGTTCGCTCGCCGGTTGCTCGGAACAGCGTTGTCCCAGGCGGACCAGGCCGACGTCGGCTCCGAACTTCTCTTCGAATTCACCCGGCGATCCGCGGAGAACGTCCTCGACCTTTTCGACCGCGCCGGGCCGCCGCGCCGCCGGGCAAGGCAATTCTGCTGGCGCTGAATTTCTGACCGGGATCCGGTGAGGGCGCACTCGTGGCCATGACGACGATCGTGGGCGACGGGCCCGGCGGGCGCTTCCGCGTCTCGTCCGCTTGGTCGTGGTTCGGCCGTTTCGCCGGGTTGCGGGTGTGTGGCGGACTCGCGGCGGAAACATGCCCGTAACACGGTCCGGTTAGCTTCCTGCCGCTGGTCGGTGAGGCGAGAAGGAGCCCGAGCGTGGTGGATACCGGAAGCACGGCGTGGTTGCTGGGCAGCGCGGCGCTGGTGATGCTGATGACGCCGGGCCTCGCGCTCTTCTACGGCGGGATGGTCCGCGCGCGGAGCGTGCTGAACGTGATGGCGATGACGTTCATCTGCCTCGCCACCGTCGGCCTCATCTGGGTGATTTACGGGTACTCGCTCGCGTTCGGCGCCGACTGGTTCGGCGGGCTGCTCGGGAATCTGCGGCTGGCCGGGCTGCACGGGGTCGCGGAGCAGACGGTCGGGCCGGCGGGGACCAAGGTGCCGCTGTTCGCCTTCGTCGCCTTCCAGATGATGTTCGCGGTCATCACGGTGGCACTGCTCGCCGGCGCGATCGCCGAGCGGGCCCGGTTCTGGACCTGGACCTTGTTCTCCGTCGTGTGGGTCACGCTGGTGTACTTGCCGCTGGCGCACTGGGTCTTCGCCCCGGACGGGTGGATCGCGAGCAAGGTGCACCTGCTGGACTTCGCGGGCGGCACCGTCGTCGAGGTGAACTCCGGGGCGGCCGCGCTGGCGCTGGCGATCGTGCTCGGCCGACGGCACGGCTGGCCGAAGCAGGCCGCCCGGCCGCACAACCTGCCGTTCGTGATGTTCGGTGCCGGCCTGCTGTGGTTCGGCTGGTTCGGCTTCAACGCCGGCTCCGCGCTGGCCGCGAAGAACCTGGCCGCCACCTCGTTCCTGAACACGACCGTCGCGGGGGCGGCCGCGGTGATCGGCTGGCTGGTCGTCGAGCAGTTCCGCGACGGGAAACCGACCACTCTCGGCGCCGCGTCCGGCGCCGTGGCCGGGTTGGTGGGGATCACCCCCGGCTGTGCCTACGTCGAACCACTCGGCGCGATCGCGATCGGCGCGGTCGCGGGGGTGGCCTGTTCGTTCGCGGTGGGCCTGAAGTACCGGTACGGGTTCGACGACGCGCTGGACGTGGTCGCGGTCCACGGCGTCGGCGGGTTCGTCGGAACGCTGCTGATCGGCGTGTTCGCGACCGTCAGCGTGGATCCTCAAGGTGTCAACGGCCTGCTCTACGGCGGCGGATTCGACCAGCTGTGGCGCCAGGCTGTGGGGACCTTCGCGGTACTAGGGTATTCGCTCGTGGTGACCTTCCTGATCGGCTGGGTCATGCACAGGTTCATGGGATTCCGGCTCGACCGCGAGGCTGAGATCGACGGTGTCGACGAGGCCGAGCACGCCGAAGGCGCGTACGAGCTGGCAGTCCAATCCGGACGCCGGGGGAGCGCGCCCGCCGGTGCACTGGGATCGCACCGGCCGGCGCGCGAGGAGACGCGATGAAGCTGCTGACCGCCGTCGTCAAACCGTTCGTGCTCGACGAGGTCCGGGAGGCCCTGCAGGAGCTCGGCATCGCGGGGATGACGGTCACCGAGGTCCGCGGATACGGTCGGCAGAAGGGGCACACCGAGGTCTACCGGGGCGCCGAGTACGCGATCGATTTCATCACGAAGTACCGCCTGGAGATCCTCCTGGACGACGACCAGGTCGAGACCGCGCTGCGCACGGTGCGGGAGACCGCGCACACCGGCAAGATCGGCGACGGCAAGATCTGGGTCACGCCGGTGGAGACCGTCGTCCGCGTCCGCACCGGTGAACGCGGACGTGACGCGCTCTAGCGAGAATGACGCAGCGCCCGGAACGACCCGGCGCCTGGACCCGGCCCCGTAAGGTGGCGGGAATGGTCGGGCACACAGACGGCGGGGCGGCATGAGCCGCCGTACGACGCAGCTGGCCGGGCTCGACCTCAACCTGCTCGTCGTCCTCCGCGAGCTGCTGCGGGAGCGCAACGTGACCCGCGCGGCGGAGCGGGTCGGCGTCAGCCAGCCGGCGTTGAGCGCGGCTTTGGCGCGGCTGCGGCGGCACTTCGAAGACGACCTGCTGGTCCGGTCCGGGCGCGGCTACGTGCTCACGCCGCTGGCCCGGCAGCTCACGCGTCAGGTCGAGGACGTGTGCGCGGCCGCCGAGCAGCTGTTCGCCACCGGTTCGAGCTTCGCGCCCGACACGTCGGTGCGGGAGTTCACACTGCTGATGGCCGACTACACGCTCACCGTGATCGGGCAGCCCCTCGCCGAGCTGTTCGAGCGGGAGGCGCCACGCGCGCGGCTGCGGATCCGGCTCGTGCGCGAGTCGCTCAGCGCCGACCTGCCCCGGATCGTCCGGTTCGTCGACGGGGTGATCGCGCCGCCGATCGAGCTGGAGGAACAGCCCAAGCTCCGGTCGGCCGAGCTGTTCCGCGACGAGTGGGTGTGTGTCGTGTGGGCCGGCCACGAGCTCGGTGACGCCGCGCTCACCCTCACCGACCTGCAGCGGCTGGACTGGGTGGTGCCGTATCACCGGGAACCGGGGGTGGCGCTGCCACCCGTGCCCCGCCGGCTCGCCGCGCTGGGCATCGCGCCACGGGTCGCGCTGAGCGTCGAGAGCTACCAGGCCGTGCCCGCGCTGGTGGCCGGCACCCACCGGATCGCGCTGGTGCAACGCCGCCTGGCGCTCGAGTTCGCCGAGCGGTTCGACCTCAGGGTTCTCGAGTGCCCCGGCGAACCGGAGGGGATCGTGGAGAGCCTGTGGTGGCACGACGATCTCGACCCCGACCCGGCGCACGCGTGGCTGCGCGAGGCGTTGCGCGGCATCGGCGAGGGGCTGCGCGACCATAACCCAGGCTGATAATCGAGATCAGCATTTCTGACTTCCGGGCCCCGGTGCGGATTCCTAGACTCCTTCGGTGGCAGCGATATATCGCATCGGCGCGATATTCGTGATCGGAAGGAATTCCTGGATGTCGACGACCGTACCCCTGGCAGAAGAGCGACTGACTCCCGAAGCACGACGATCGGTCATCGGCGGCATCCTCTCGCTGTTCGTCGACAGCTTCGACATCTATCTGCCCGCGCTCGTGCTGCCGGCGGTGATGGACTACTTCGAACCCGCCTCGATGTCGGCCACGACGAAGGTCACCCTCGTGACCGTCATCTTCGTCGTGACGCTGCTGGGGCGGCCGATCGGCGGCCCCATCTTCGGCAATCTGGCCGACCGGATCGGGCGGCGGCGCGTCACCATGATCACCGGGATCGGATTCACGATCGTGACCCTGCTGATCGGCCTCATGCCGGGGTACGCGAGCTGGGGCTACGGGTCGATCGTCGGGCTGATCCTGCTCCGCCTGATCGGCGGGATCTTCCTGGGCGGCGGATACGCGGGACCGGTGCCGCTGGCCATCGAGCGCTCGCCGATGCGCCGTCGTGGCCTGGTCGGCGGCGTGATGGCCGCCGGCGCGCCCGCGGCGATCACGCTCATCAGCATCATCCAGCTCGTCGTGCTGGAGCGGTTCTCGGGCCCGGCGCTGCAATCCTGGGGCTGGCGCATTCCGTTCTTCTTCGGGTTCCTGCTCGGAATCGCCTACGTCGTGTATTACTCGCGTGTCGAAGAGGTCGACCTCGAGGAGCTCAAGAAATCCCGGGAAGGAAATCGCGCACCGATTTTCCAGCTGTTCAATCGGAGCAACATCCGCGGTTTCGGCCAGGTGTTCCTCCTGATGACCGGAATGTGGTTCGCCGCGCAGATCGTCCTGTCCTTCATGCCCGGGCTCCTGGTCGGGGTCCTGCACCAGAACCCCTCGGACGTCAGCACCCTGGAGATCATCGCCAACGTCGCGACGATCGTCGGCATGATCGCCGCCGGGGTGTGGGGGCAGCGGATCGGCCGCCGCAAGCTGCTGCTCGGCTCCGCCGTGGCGATCACCCTCGGGGCCGGCCTCGCCTACGTGCTCCTCGTTCTGCTCGCCCGTTCCGGGGCCGGGTTCCTGCCGATCGGGATCGTGGCGATCGTCGCCTTCGTGCTGCCCAACGCCCCGCTCGGCTGCCTGGTCGTCTACCTCAACGAACGCTTCGGCGCCGGCGTGCGCTCCTCGGGCTACGGCACGGTCTACACCCTCAGCCTCATCCTGCCCGCGCTGTACAGCGTCTGGATCACCGTGCTGCAGGCCGTGCTGCCCTACGAGTACACCGCCGTGGTGCTGATCGTCCTCGGCGGTGTGCTCTTCTTCGCCGGCGCGTGGATCGGCCCGGAGACGCGGGGCACCGTGCTGCTCGGCGAGCCGGCCGGGGCGGCGGCCCCGCACGCGGACGCCGCGTCCGAATGATCCCGCAACCGACCCCGGAGGTCACGATCACCAGACCAGAGCCGCGCAGCAACCATCCGGTCGGATCGCCCCGGTGGGCGACGACCCGGACGCAGTGGAAATCGATGGGCTACACCGACGAGCAGATCCGGCGCCCCAAGATCGCCGTCGTCAACTCGTCGTCCGGGCTGGCGCCCTGTTTCGCCCACCTCGACGCGATCGCCGCGGCGGTGAAGGACTCGATCGACGCCGCGGGCGGGCTGGCGTTCGAAATCCGGACGGTGGCGCCGACCGACTTCATCATGGCCGCCGGCCGTGGCGGCGGCTACGTCCTCTCGGGGCGCGACCTGGTGTCCTACGACATCGAAGCCGTCGTCGACGGGGCCCAGCTCGACGGGATGGTCTGCCTGGCCTCGTGCGACAAGACCACCCCCGGGCAGCTCATGGCCGCCGCGCGCACCGACGTGCCCACGCTGGTCATCGCCTGCGGCTACCAGAGCTGCGGAGCCCTCGACGACGGCCGCCGCGTCGACATCGAGGACGTGTTCGTCGACGCCGGGAAGCTGGCGTCGGGCGCGATCGGCTTCGACGATCTCTGCGCCATGTCGGACCGGGCGATCACCGCCCCCGGCGTCTGCACCGGCATGGGCACGGCCAACACGATGCACATCGTCGCCGAGGCGCTCGGCATGGCACTGCCCGGCACCGCGCCGACCCGCGCCAACAGCGACACCATGTGGGCGGCGGTGCGGGCTTCGGGCGCCGCGATCATGGCCGCGGTCGAGGCCGGCCGGCGGCCCAGCACCGTGATGACGCCGGGCGCGGTCCGCAACGCGGTGGCCGCGGTGATCGCCGTCAGCGGGTCGATCAACGCGGTCAAGCACCTCGAGGCGATCGCCGCCGAGCTTCCCGGTGACCTCGACGTCCACGGCCTGTTCGCCGACCTCGGACGCCACGTCGGTCCGCTCGCCGCGGTGCGGCCCAACGGACCGGCGTCGATCGAGGAGTTCGACGACGCCGGCGGTGCGCGCGCGGTGCTGGCCCAGCTCGGCGATGTCGTCGACGGCTCGGTCTCGACGATGAGCGGCCGGACGATGGCCGAGAACCTCGCCGGCGTGGCGGTCGACCCCGCCGTGATCAGGGCCGAACCGATCCGGCCGGAATCGACGATCGTGCTGATGCGGGGGAGCCTCTGCCCCGGCACCGGGATCGTGAAGCTCTCGGTCACCGAGACGCGCGCACGCGCTTTCCGTGGCCCGGCCCGGGTTTACGAGTCGGCGCCGGAGGCCACGGCGGCGATCGAGCGCGGCGAGGTTCAGCCCGGCGAGGTCCTCGTGCTCCGCGGGCTCGGCGTCACCGGAACCCCCGGGATGGGCATGGCGTCGGCCGTGGTCTTCGCGCTCAACGGCGCCGGGCTGAGCGAGCAGGTCGCCTTCGTCACCGACGGGCAGCTCTCGGGGCTCGTCAACAAGGGCATCGTCGTCGGGGAGGTCACCCCCGAAGGCGGGGTTCCCGGCCCGCTCGGTGTGGTGCGCACCGGGGACGAGATCGCGATCGACGTCCCGGCCCGCACCGTCGAGCTGCTCGTGGAACCGGCCGAGCTCGAGCAGCGGCTCGCGGACTACCCCCGCACCCGGTCTCCGCAGACCTGGCCGGCTCGCCCGGGTTCGTGGCTCGGCGTGTACGCCGACGCCGTGGAACCGCTCGACCGGGGCGCGACGCTGCGCCGTTCTTCTTCGTCCTAAGGAGTTTTGTTGCCTCACGCACTGACCGACCTGCGGGTGAACACCGTCACCCGGCCCGCCGACCGCTCCGGGGAATCGCTCGAAGCCGACATCCTCGTCGTCGGTGCGGGCATCGCCGGCCTGACCGCGGCGATCGACGCGAAACGCCGCGGCCGCGACGTCGTGCTCGCCGACGCGCTTCCCGTCCTGGGTGGGCAGTGCGTGAACTCCATGATCGGGCTGTTCTGCGGGATCTACGGAAACGCTCCCGAATACCACCAGCTCACGCACGGGATCTTCGACGAGATGTTCCCGGCGCTGGAGCGTTCCGGGGACATCGCGTACAACCGCACGCATACCCAGACCGTCCCCTACGACGAGGTCGCGTTGGGCCGGTGGTTCGAGAACCTCGTCTCGGAGCTCGGGATCAGGGTCGTCCTGGGTGCTTCGATCAGCGGGGTCGGCATCGACGGCGGCGTGATCGAGCGCGTGGATTTCGCGAGCCGCTACGGTCCGGTTTCGGTGCGGGCCAAGGGGTTCGTGGACGCGACCGGCGACGCCGCACTGGCGTGGGAAGCCGGGCTGCCGTGCCGGGTGCCGGAGCGGACGGTGTGGGGCTCGCAGCAGATCCGGCTCACCGGCCTGGTCGAGTCGGCCAAACCCGACCCGGCCGAACTGGTCGCCCGCATCGACGAGAAAGCCGACCAGTACGGCCTCATCCGCCGTGACGGGCTCGCTTTCTTCTTCCCGGGACGCAACACCGCGGTGATGAACATGACCCACGTGGAAGCGCCCCTGACCGCGGTCGCGGCGGCCGAGGCGCAGCTGCGGGGGCGGGCACAGGCGGACCGGGTCGTCGAGTTCCTGCGCACCGAGTTCCCGGCGGCGTTCAAGGACGCTTCCGTGCTGGCGTACGGCTTTCCGGGCCGGCGGCAGACCCGGTGGCTCGCCGCGGACCACCAGCTCACGCTCGACGAGGTCAAGCAGGGCACCGGTTTCGAGGACGCGGTGGCGCGGACGGCGTGGCCGGTGGAGCTGCACGACCGGGCGTCGGGCTACGCTTGGGAGACGTTCGGCCCGGATCACGTGCACTACGTCCCGCTGCGCAGCCTGACTTCGCCGGACGCCCGGAACCTGGTCGCGGCCGGGCGGTGTGTCGACGGTGACGCCGCTGCTTTGTCCAGCGTCCGGGTGATGGGCCCGTGCTCGGCGATGGGCAGCGCCGCCGCGCACACGCTGGACCTGACGCTGGGCGGCGATGTCCACGACGTCGAGCTGACCGCGTTGCGTGACCGCATTCGCGACAACGTGGAGGGCTGAGCGATGGTGTGGCTCACCGATGAAGAGAAACAAATGCGCGACGGTGCCGAAGGCAACGCGGTCGCGGCGGCGATGGACCTGCTGATCCGTTACGCCGACGCGCTGGGTGCGGAACACCTGTGCCAGACCCGCAACGTCGCGGGCACGACGACGCAGCCGTCGCCGGCCAAGGAGAAGCTCGTGGCCGAAGGGGGCTGGGCCAAGGCGTTCTCGGTGATCAGCCTCGACTGCGACGACGACCTCGAGATCCCGCCGATGGCGGTCCCGACGTGCCAGCTGCAGCACGGCTTCGGCGAAGAGGCCCGCGGCATCATGCCGTACCCCGCACACAAGATCGACCTGCAGGCCGAGGCCGAGGCGTTCGCCACCAGCCGCGGGGTGAACGTGCTCGCCACCTGCACGCCGTACCAGGTCGGCAACCTGCCGACCTACGGCGAGCACATCGCGTGGATGGAATCCTCGGCCGTGGTCTACGCCAACTCCGTGCTGGGCGCGCGCACCAACTGCGAGGGCGGTGCCTCGACCGGCGCGGCGAGCCTCACCGGCCGGATCCCGTGCTGGGGCAACCACCACGTGGAAAACCGCTACGGCACGCACCTCATCGAGACCGCGGTGGCGCTCGACGGGTTCCAGGACTGGGGGCTGCTCGGCTACTTCGCCGGTGACGTCGTGCAGGAGGAGCGCCCGGTCGTCGTCGGTGAGCTCGGTGTGCCGGATCTGGCCGACCTCAAGCACTTCGGTGCCGCGGCCGCGTCTTCGGGCGGCGTGGAGATGTACCACCTGCCCGGCCGCACCCCGGACGCGCCGACGCTCGAAGCCGCGTTCGGCGGCCGCCCGATCCCGGAGCCGATCCGCTACGGCGAGGCCGAGCGGCGCGCGGTGTACGAGTCGCTCAACTCGATCGGGCAGAGCGAGGACGTCGACTTCGTCCTCATCGGCTGCCCGCACGCCTCCCTGGAGCAGATCGGCCGGGTCGCCCGCGCGCTCGAAGGCCGGACGCTGTCGGAGAGCTGCGAACTGTGGCTGATGACGCCGCGCGCACTGCGCACCGTCGCCGACCGCAACGGCTGGACCGACACCATCCGCCGCGCCGGCGGCCGCGTGCTCACCGATTCCTGCCCGGCGATGTCGCGGGTGGCGCCGAAGGGCACGAAGGTGTTCGCCACCGACTCCGCGAAGCAGGCCCACTACCTGCCCGCGATCCTCGGCATCGAGGCGTGGTTCGGCACGCTGGAGGACTGCGTCGACGCCGCCGTCACCGGCCGCTGGCGCGGCTCGCTCGCCCCCGCCGGAGCACTCCGATGACCGCCGGCGTGGTGCTCCGCGGCCGCGGCATCGTGCCCGGCCGCGTCGTCGGTGAGGCCCTGGTGTCCCACGAGACGATCTCCGGCTGGGGCGGCATCGACCCCGCGACGGGCACGATCATCGAACGCCGGCACGAACTGTTCGACGTCTGCTTCACCGGCAAGGTCCTGGTGTTCCCCGGCGCCAAGGGCTCCTCGGGCTGGTCGGGCTTCTTCCAGTCCACGCGGCTGCTCGGCACCGCGCCGCTCGCGATGGTCTTCAGCCGCCTCACGACGAAGGCCGCGCTCGGCGCGATCGTCACCCGGGTCCCCGCCGTCACCGACCTCGACGACGATCCGGTCGCCCGCATCACCACCGGCGACCTCGTCGAGGTCGACGCCGATCGCGGGCTTGTCCGGGTGCTCCCGCGCTGACGTGCGGGGCCGGCACGGAGAGTGCCGGAACCGGTCACTTCCCGTGATTTCCCGGGTGAGGTCGGGGCCGCGGACTTGAGTCCGGCCGGATCGCCGTTACCCTGCAGTCTAAGCGAGCGCTTAGCCGCCATCGGCTGCAGAACAGGAGACCAGTGCTGTGAACTCGTTCAAGGACCGCGTGGCGATCGTGACCGGCGCCAGCCGCGGGATCGGCCTCGCCATCGCGAAGGGCCTGGTCGAGCGGGGCGCGAAGGTGTGCATCACCGCGCGCAAGCCCGAGCCGCTGGCCGAGGCCGTCGCCGAGCTCGGGGGCGAGGACTTCGCGATCGCCGTGCCCGGCAAGGCCGACGACACCGGGCACCAGGACGAGGCGGTCGCCAAGACGATCGAGCGGTTCGGCAGGCTCGACATGCTCGTGAACAACACCGGCATCAACCCGGTCTACGGGTCCACGCTCGACATCGACATGGCTGCCGCGGCGAAGATCTTCGCCGTGAACGTGCTGGCGCCGATCGCCTGGACCCGGCGCGCCCGCGACGCGTGGATGGGCGAGCACGGCGGCTCGGTCGTCAACGTCGCCTCGATCGCCGGCCTGCGCGCGTCGCCCGGCATCGGCATGTACGGCGTGAGCAAGGCGGCGCTGATCCGCCTCACGCAGGAGCTCGGCGCCGAGCTCGGCCCGAAGATCCGCGTGAACGCCGTGGCCCCGGCTGTGGTCAAGACGAAGTTCGCGACCGCGCTGTACGAGGGCAAGGAGGAGGAAGTCGCGGCGGCCTACCCGATGAAGCGCCTCGGTGTGCCCGACGACATCGCGGGCGCGGTCGCGTTCCTGCTCTCCGAGGACGCGGGCTGGATGACCGGCCAGACCGTGGTCCTCGACGGCGGCGTGACCCTGGGCGGTGGCCTGTGAGCGCCGGGGTCGTCATCACGGGTGGCGGCGGCGGGATCGGCCGGGCGCTGGCCCGGCGCTTCGCGGCCGACGGCGCGCGCGTGGTCGTGGCCGACCTCAACGGCGACGCCGCCGCGGAGGTGGCCGCCGAGGTCGGTGGCACCTCGTTCACCGGCGACGTCGCGAGCGAAGACGGCGTGGCGAAGCTCCTGGCGGCCGCCCGCGAGACGCTGGGTGAGATCGACGTCTTCTGCGCCAACGCGGGCGTCGCGCCCTTCGGTGACGAGCAGTCAGGCGAAGACGACTGGGCGCGCACCTGGGACGTCAACGTGATGGCCCACGTCCGCGCGGCCAAGCAGCTGCTGCCGGCGTGGCTCGAGCGCGGCAAGGGCCACTTCATCGCCACCGCGTCGGCCGCCGGCCTGCTCACGACGCTCGGCTCGGCGCCGTACTCGGTGACGAAGCACGGCGCGCTGGCCTTCGCCGAGTGGCTTTCGGCGACCTACCGCCACCGCGGCATCACGGTGCAGGCCATCTGCCCGCAAGGCGTGCGCACGGCGATGCTGGAGAGCAGCGGCCCGCGCGGCCAGCTGCTGATGGGCGCCTCGGCGATCGACCCGGACCAGGTGGCCGACGCGCTGTTCGCGGCCATCGACGAAGGCCGGTTCCTCGTGCTGCCGCACCCGGAGGTCGCGGAGTACTACGCGCTGCGCGCCACGCAGACCGACCGCTGGCTCGGCGGCATGAACAAGCTGCAGCGCAAGATCGAGGCCCTGCCGGAGGACTGACCGGCCCGGGCCACCCCCCATGTGGCGTTCGGTGCGCCCAACGCACCGAACGCCGCATGGGGGGTGGCCGAGCCTTCTCGCGCGCCCGTCCGGGTTCGCGGGGTTGACGCACAGCCCGCGGGGTCTCTAGCGTCCCCATACCGACTGGTCGGTGTCCAAGGGAGGCCGCGGGATGAGCTGGTACGACGCGAAGCCCTGGCTCGCGAGCTACGACGAGGACCGCGCCGCCGCGAGCGACTTCACGCCGACCACGCTGCTGGCCGCCTTCCGCCGCACCGTCGCGCAGGCGCCGGAGACCACGGCGCTGGCGTACTTCGACGGCCGCGTCGCCTACCGCGAGCTCGACGAGCTCTCCGACGCGTTCGCGCGGCACCTCACCGCTTCCGGGTTCGGCCGCGGCGACCGGCTCGCGCTGGTGCTGCAGAACATTCCCCAGTTCGTGATCGCCCTGCTCGGCGCGTGGAAAGCCGGCGGGATCGTGGTGCCGGTCAACCCGATGTACCGCGCGGGCGAGCTGAGCCACGTGCTGACCGACGCCGGGGTGAAGGCGCTCGTCTGCTCACCGCAGGCGTGGCACGGGTACATCGGCGCCCTCGTGCCGGACAGCTCGGTGACGATCGCCGTGACCACGAGCGAGCTAGACCTGCAGACCCGCGACGACGAGCGCGTGCTCGGCAAGGTGCGCCGCGAGGCGACGCCGGGGGCGGCCGACCTGCTCGAGGTCGTGCGCTCGACGCCCGGCGGCCCGCCGCCCGACCCCGGGCTCGGCCTCGACGACGTCGCGCTGATCAGCTACACGTCCGGCACGAGCGGGAAACCCAAGGGCGCCACCAACACCCACGGCAACCTCGGCACCAACGCCGCGATCCTCGCCGGCTCCGGCCGCGTCGAGCCGGGCGCCACGGTGTTCGCGCTCGCGCCGCTGTTCCACATCACCGGGATGGTGTGCGAAGTCGCCTATGCCATCGAGATCGCCGGCACACTGGCGCTCGCGTACCGCTTCGAGGCGGGCGTGGTGCTCGGGGCGCTCCTGGAGCACAAGCCGGCGTACATGGTCGGCCCGTCGACGGCGTACATGGCGCTGATGGCTCACCCGGACGTCACTCCCGAGCACTTCGCCTCGTTCGACGCGCTGTACTCGGGCGGCGCGGCGCTGCCCCCGGCGGTGGTCGACGCGTTCCGCGACCGGTTCGGCCGATACCTCCACAACGGCTACGGCCTCACCGAGACCACGGCCGGCTGCGTCGTGGTGCCCAGCGGCGTCGAGGCGCCGGTCGACCCGGCCTCGGGCACGCTGTCGATCGGGCTGCCGGTGCCGGGCGTGATCGTGCGGATCCTCGCCGACGACGGCACCGAGCTGCCGTTCGGCGAAGCGGGCGAGATCGCCGTCGAGGGGCCCATGGTCGTGCCCGGGTACTGGAACCGGCCCGACGCGACGGCCGAGGCACTGCCGGGCGGGCGGCTGCTGACCGGCGACATCGGGTTCATGGACGAACGCGGCTGGGTCTACGTCGTCGACCGCAAGAAGGACATGATCAACGCCTCCGGGTTCAAGGTGTGGCCGCGCGAGGTCGAGGACGTGCTGTACACGCACCCGGCCGTGCGCGAGGCCGCCGTGGTGGGTGTGCCGGACGAGTACCGCGGCGAGACCGTGAAGGCGTACGTGAGCGTGGCGCCGGGTGCGGCGCCCGACCCCGACGAGCTGGTCGCGTACTGCCGCGAGCGGCTGGCCGCCTACAAGTACCCCCGATCGGTCGAGGTGCTCACCGAGCTGCCGAAGACCACGAGCGGGAAGATCCTGAGGCGTGAGCTGCGTGCCCGGGGCTAGGAGGACGTGACGGTGGTCGACACGGTCCGTGGTGCGGTGGAGCCGGCGGCGCTGGGCAAGGTGCTGATGCACGAGCACATCTTCGTGCTGAGCCCCGAGTTCGTGGCCAACTACCCGGACCACGAAGGGTTCGACGAGTCCGTGCACGTGCCGGAGGCGATCGCGAAGCTGCGGGCGCTCAAGGACGCCGGGATCGACACGATCGTGGACCCGACCGTGGTCGGGCTCGGCCGCTACGTGCCGCGCGTGCAGAAGGTCGCCGCCGAGGTGGGCCTGCAGATCGTCGTGGCCACCGGGCTGTACACCTACAACGAGTTGCCGCACTACCTCTCGCTGCGCGGGCCGGGCACGATGCTCGGTGGTGACGACCCGCTGGTCGCGATGTTCGTCGGCGACATCACCGACGGCATCGCCGGCACGGGCGTGAAGGCCGGGATCCTCAAGTGCGCCACGGACGAGCCCGGCATGACGCCCGGCGTCGAGCGGGTGCTGCGTGCGGTCGCGAAGGCGCACCGGGCCACGGGCGTGCCGATCATGACCCACACGCACGCGGGCACCCGGCGCGGGCTGGAGCAGCAGGACGTGTTCGAGTCCGAGGGGGTGGACCTGAGCCGGGTGCTGATCGGGCACTGCGGCGACTCGGCCGACCTCGGCTACCTCACGGCCCTGGCCGACCGCGGTTCGCTGCTCGGCATGGACCGCTTCGGCGTGGACGTCTACCTGCCGTTCGAGCAGCGCGTGGCGACGGTCGCGGCGATGTGCGAGCGCGGGTACGCCCGCAGCATGGTGCTCTCGCACGACGCGTCGTGCTACTTCGACTGGCTCGAGGCACCGGTGCGCGAGGCCGTGCTGCCCAACTGGCACTACCTGCACATCACCGAAGACGTGCTCCCCGCGCTGCGCGAACGCGGCGTCAGCGAAGCCGACCTCACCACGATGCTCGTCGGCAACCCGCGCCGCCTGCTCGACCACGGGGGCGCGTATTGACCGGCCGCGGCCGGTAGGCTGGCAGTTCTCTGAGTTCCCGGAGGGGGTGTGGCGATGACCCGGGCCGGCACGCGCAAGGCCGTCGTCTCCGACGAGTCGCCCGCGGTGCCTCGCCGCCTGCTTCAGCACGCGACGAAGCTCTTCGCGAAGAAGGGGTTCGACCGCACGTCGGTGCAGGAGATCGTCGAGGCCGCCGGCGTCACCAAGGGCGCGATGTACCACTACTTCGGCTCCAAGGACGACCTGCTCTACGAGATCTACGCCCGTGTGCTGCGCGAGCAGACTTCCCAGCTCGAGCGCGTCGCCTCCAGCGCCGCGCCGCTGCGCGAACGCCTGGCCGCCGCCGCGTCCGACGTGGTCGTCAGCAGCATCGACAACCTCGACGACAACACCATCTTCCTGCAGTCCATGCACCAGCTCAGCGCCGACAAACGCAAGGCCGTGCGTGCCGAACGCCGCAAGTACCACGAACGGTTCCGCCGCCTGATCGAAGAAGGCCAGGCCTCGGGCGAGTTCCGCACCGACAAGCCCGCCGACCTGGTCGTGGACTTCTTCTTCGGCTCGGTCCACCACCTGGGCACGTGGTACCGGCGGGGCGGGTCGCTGTCGGCGCGCGAGGTGGGGGACCAGTTCGCGGATCTGCTTCTGTCGATGTTGCGGCCGTGACTTCGGCCTCGGCTCCGCCGAGGCGTGCGAGATCGCCTTTGCGCGATCTCGAGCGGTGGCCGGGTGGGGGCACCTCACTCAGTGGGCGTGACCATCACTCCGTGGCAGGCCAGGACGCGGGTGACGAAGGCCGTTTTGCCCGCGGTGTAGGCCTCGCGGTCGGTGGTTTGCGTGGTGAGGCGGCGTTTCAAAGCGGCGTACTCGGCGACCGCAGCCGGGTCCGCGCGCAGGGCGTCGCGGAAGGTGAGTTGTGCCTGCCAGCGCGGGTGGCCGGCCGGGAGCACGTGGAGGTGGGCCGTCCGGTGCTCACCGGTGGCGTCGGGAAGCACGAAGAAGCGGCGCCAGGGCGAGGCGACGTCCAACGACGGCGGGACGTACGCCCAGCCGTCGGCCGAAAGGGCTGCACCGGCGGAAGCCACCACCGCATCGACGTCCGACACCGACGCCATCACGTCCACCACCGGTTTCGCCGCCAACCCGGGCACCGACGTGGACCCGACGTGCTCGACCCCGTGGACCAGCCACGGCTCCAGCACCACCGCCAGCCGCGCGCACAACGCCGCACCGCGTGCCGGCCACGCGGGGTCGGGTGCGGTGACGTGTGGTTTCTCGTAGGCCCAGGCCGGCGGATCACTCACAGCGGGCACGCTACCGGCGGGCACCGACAGTTTTCGTCGGTGCCCGCCGGCGGTTCACGGGCGGGGTGACCCGGTTCGACCCGGCACGGTTTCGTCCGCCGGGTCGAACGGGAGGTACGTCGTGCCCAGCCGGGGAGCCCAGCCGATCGTCAGCGGGGGCACGGCGGGGGTCTCCGCGTGCTGCGGGAGGAACCCGATGTCCACCGGGGTCGAGAAGTCCACGGTCAGGAACCGGGTGGGTTCGGCGACGCTCACGAGAGAGCCCTCCTGATCGCTTCCTCGCCCAGGATCGGGTCGTTGGTCGGGTCCTCGGCGGCCGGGGCCAGGGCGCGCGGCGCCAGCTTCGGGGTGAGGGTCCCGAAGACCGGGTCCGGCGGGGCCGCGGTGTGGTACTCGGGGAAGTGCGCCTGGTAGTCGACCATGGATTGGACCAGGGCGGGCTCCGCGAAGCGCGGCCCCCAGAACTGGGCCGAGATCGGCAGGCCCGCGGTGTAGCCGACGGGGAAGCTCACCATGGGCCAGCCCAGCGCGTTGGGCACCTGGTAGTACGCCCGGTACACCGGGAAGCCGGGACCACCGCCGGCGCGTTCGCCGATCACGTCGCCCAGGGCCAGCACGAGCATGAAGTCGACGCCGGCGTCCTCCAGCGCGCGGGTGTAGTTGGCGATGAGCCGGCGCCGCCGCTGTTCGCCTTCGTAGCGGACCGAGGCGGGGATGCCGCCGTTGAAGCGGTCGGCGCTCGCGAAGCTCGCCGCCGCCTCGCCGGGCGCGCGCCGGCCGTACTGGCTGGTGAGGGTCGCGACGGCGTCGGCCGTCGGGATGCCGCTCGCGCAGAAGTCCGCCACCGCCGCGACGAACCGGACCTCGTAGCGGTTCGCGTTCACCACCGCGGCCGAGGGCGACACGGGCGATCCGTCCACCGTCGCCAGCACGTCCGCCGACGCGAAGTACGGGTTCTGCGCGGGGTCGGTCATGTCCAGACCGGGGAACTCCTTCACCTGCGCGCCCAGGCTCTTCAGCTGTCCCACCAGCCGGTTGAACGCCTTCAGGTGCTCGGCGCC
The DNA here is from genome assembly GCF_040678995.1 of Amycolatopsis sp. NPDC049253. Lineage (NCBI taxonomy): Bacteria > Bacillati > Actinomycetota > Actinomycetes > Pseudonocardiales > Pseudonocardiaceae > Amycolatopsis > Amycolatopsis sp. NPDC049253. Next base: position 585,091 of record NZ_JBFAQX010000003.1, read on the forward strand.
GTAGGTGTCCTGCGGGCTGACCCCGGTCTTGATGGTGCCGCCGACGTTCATCCAGTCCGTCTGCGGGATGCCGATCGTCAGGCCCTGCAAGGGAGTCCGCCCGGGCCGCGGCGACGACGGGATCGCCGGGAACGGCAGGGGCGCCGAAAGCGTCTGCGGGTCGTTCACCGGGTCCGGGCCGAGGATCGTGCTCAGGATCAGCGCGGAGTCCCGTGCGCTGCGGGAGATCGGGCCGAGCACGTCGTACCCCGGCGAGAGCGGCATGAGCCCGGCGATCGACACCGTGCCCAGCGACGGCTTGATCCCGCTGGCGCCGTTGGCGGCCGACGGCATGATGATGCTGCCGCCCGTCTCCTCGCCGATGCAGGCCGCGGCCAGCCGCGCGACGGGCGCGACCCCCGAGCCCTGGCTCGATCCGCCCGGCACGTGCGACGGGCTCCAGGCGTTGCCCGCGAACGTGCCGGTGATCGAGCCGGAGAACGCCGAGCAGATGGTGTTGCCCAGCAGCACCACGCCGGCCGCGCGCAGCCGGGCGACGACCGTGGCGTCCTGCAGCGCCTTGTTGCCGGTGAACGCCGGGCTGCCGTCCTGCGCGTTCAGGCCTTTGATGCCCACGGAGTCCTTGATGCCCATGGGGATCCCGCACAGCGGCGACAGGTCGCCGCCGTGCCGGCGCCAGGTGGAGATCCGCTGGTCGGCGGCTCGCGCGGCGGCGAGCGCGCCGGCGGTGTCGACGCGCACGAACGCGTTGTACGCGCCGTTGTCGCCGTAGACCTCGAAGGGCCCGTTGAGCTTCGCGATCCGGCCGAGGTAGGCCTGGGTGATTTCGACGCTCGACGTGCGGCCCGCGCGCAGCAGCGCGGCGAGCTCGGTGATCTCGTAGTCCACGAGCCGGCCGCGGTGGGGGATCTGGTTCACCGACGGCAGCGCCGGGCCGCCTGCCGGCGCCGCGCTCGCCGGCGCCGCACCCAGCGTGAGGGACAGGGTGCCGCCGGCGACCGCCGCACCGGCGCCGCCGAGCACGGATCTGCGCGTGAGTCTTCCTGGTTGTGCCACGTACTGCCTCGCTTCTGAAACCGGTGGGGAAGGGCAGGCGAGACGCTAGGGCCCCGCGGTTGCGCGAGCGTTTCGGATATAACGAGCACATTTCCAGTCCGGACACACCGGCTGATTTCGAGGAACCCTTGCCCGACAACGAGGTCCTCCCGCCCCCGCACGCCTCCACCCACCGTGGTCCACACCGGAACCCGACCACGGCGCGAGATCGCGCCGGCTTCCGGATTGAGCGGTGCGATCGGCCCCCCGGCCGATCCGACCGCTCAATCCGGAAGCCGGCTCAAGGCGATCTCGCACGCCTCGGCGGAGCCGAGGCAGACAACACAGCCGAGGCAGAGGACTCAGTGCCGGTTCAAGTGGTCCAGCAGGCGCGGCAGGATGACCTCCCCGGCCTCCTCCGGCAGCCAGTGACTGGCCCCTTCGACGACCTCGAACTCGTACTCGCCGTCGACGTACGAGCGGGTCAGCTCGGCAGCCGTGCGGCCCAGGTACGGGTCTTCGCTGCCCCACAGGTACAGCGTCGGCACGGAGATGCGCCCGGCGGGGATGTCGAACTCGCTGGCGGCCGGGCCGCGGTACCAGTTCAGCGTGGCGGTCAGCGCGCCCGGCTCGGTCAGCCGGGTGATGTTGCGTTCGACCAGGTCGGCGGGCACGCGGTCGCCGTACGCGGCGCGCAGTTCGGCGGCGTCGTCGGCGAGGAGGGAGGCTTCGGCGCGGCCGTCGAGGTGGCGGAAGAACCGGATGTAGCCGAGGTCGCGGAACTGGCGCGTGTCGTCGGTGGCGGCGCGGTGCAGCGCGGCCGGGTGCGGGGTGGTGAGGACCGTCAGGGACCGCAGCTGGTCGGGGTGCGCGCTGGCGAACGCCCAGCCGACCATGCCGCCCCAGTCGTGCGCGACGAGGTGGAAGCGGTCGGACCCCAGCGCCGCGGCGAAGGCGATCACGTCGGTGATGAGGTGGCGCACGGAGTACTGGTCGATGTCCAGCGGCCGCGCGCCCGAGGCGTAGCCGCGCTGGTCGACCGCGACGGCGCGGTAGCCGGCCGCGCCCAGTGCCGCGAGTTCCGTGGTCCACGAATCGGCGAACTCCGCCCATCCGTGCAGCAACAGGACGAGGTCCCCGGACGCGGGGCCGGCGGCGAGCGCGCTGTGGCGGTGGGTGCCGACGGTGATCGTCAGCTGCTCGGTGCCCGGGACCATGATCACCAGGCTAGGAAGCCGAAGCTTCCGGCCACCACAGGAAAAAGTGCACTCTTGCCGCCTGTTCGTACGTGCCGGGCACCACCGTCCACAGTGTCCACCACGCGCGGGGGCCCCGCCAGCCGAAACGGCGGGCGGGGCCCCGAAACCGACGTCAGGCGGGCAGATCCACGAGATCCGCCAGGCGCGCGCGGTGCCGGCCCGGCGTGCCGAACGCGAGCTCGTCGCTCTTGGCGCGCTTGAGGAACAGGTGCGCGGGGTGCTCCCACGTCATGCCGATCCCGCCGTGGAGCTGGATCGCCTCCTCCACCGCGTGCACCGCGATCGGCGCGACGCGCGCCTGCGCCACGGCCACCGCGATCGGCACGTCGTAGCCGCCGGCGAGCGCGTCGGCCGCGTACCGCGCCGTCGCCCGCGCGTTCACCAGGTCCGTGTACAGGTTCGCCAGCCGGTGCTTGAGCGACTGGAACCCGCCGACCGGGCGCCCGAACTGGTAACGGCCCTTGAGGTAGGTGACGGTGGTCGTCAGCGCCCACTCCGTGAGCCCCGTCTGCTCCGACGCGAGCAGCCCCGCCGCCGTGGTCAGCGCGGTGTCCAGCGCCGCCTCCGCGGCCGCGCCGCCGACGACGAGGCGCGCCGCGGCGTGGTCCAGCCCGACGTCGGCCACGCGTCGCGTGAGGTCCAGCGACACCAGTTCGGTCACCTGGGCCGCCGAGGCCTCCACCGCGTACAGCCCCGGCCCTTCGGGCCCGGTCGCGGGAACCACGAGCAGCTCGGCCACGGACGCGTCGACGACCGTGCCGGCGCGCCCGCTCAGCGTCCCGTCGTCGTCCACGGACACCGTCGCCGGGAAAGCCGCGCCCGGTGCGGTCGACAGCGGCACGGCCAGCGCGCCCGTGAGCTCGCCCCCGGCGAGCCGGGGGAGCAGCTCGGCCGCAACCGAACCGCCCGCCGCCAGCAGCGCCGACGTCGCCAGCACCGCACTGCCGAGGAACGGCACCGGGGCCACGCTGCGGCCCAGCTCTTCGAGCACCACGGCCGTCTCGCGCGCCGAAGCGCCGTGCCCGCCGAGCTTCTCGGGCACCATCAGCCCGGCCGCACCGAGGTCGGCGGCGAGCGTCTTCCACAGCTTCAGGTCGTACGGCTCGGCCGTCTCCACGCGCGCCAGCAGGGCGGCCGGCGCGGCCCGGTCGGTGAGCAGGTCCCGCACCGACGCGCGCAGGTCCTCCTCGACGTCGGAGTACAGCAGGTCCGGGGTGGGCAGCTCGCTCATCGCGGCAGGTCCTTCCAGGCGACGTCCTTGTCCACCCGCGGCTCGGACGGCAGCCCCAGCACGCGTTCGGAGATGATGTTGCGCAGGACCTCCGAGGTCCCGCCCTCGATCGAGTTGCCCTTCGCGCGCAGGTAGCGGTAACCCGCCTCGCGCCCGAGGAAGTCGACCTTCTCCGGCCGCCGCAGCGTCCAGTCGTCGTAGCGCAGGCCCTCTTCGCCGAGCAGCTCGATCTCCAGCCCGGTCAGCTTCTGGTTCAGCTCGGAGAACGCCACCTTCATCGCGGAACCCTCCGGCCCCGGCGCACCGGCCGTGAGCTGCTGGCGCAACCGGGAAGCGGCCAGCCGCAACGACTCGGCCTCCGCCCAGTGCTGCACGAGCCGGTCGCGCAGCTCCGGCGTGCGCAGCTCGGGCCGCTCGCGCCAGGTCTTCGAGACCATGCCGATCAGGCCGCCTTCCCGCGGCAGCGCGTTGCCGCCGATGGCCACGCGCTCGTTCATCAGCGTGGTCTGGGCGACCTTCCAGCCCTCGCCGACGGCGCCGAGGCGCTGCGTGTCCGGGATCCGCACGCCGGTGAGGAACACCTCGTTGAACTCGGCCTCGCCGGTGATCTGGCGCAGCGGCCGCACCTCGACCCCGGGCGCGGTCATGTCGCACAGGAAGTACGTCATGCCCTGGTGCTTCGGCACGTCCGGGTCGGTGCGCGTGACGAGGATGGCCCACTGCGAGTTGTGCGCGCCGGAGGTCCACACCTTCTGCCCGGTCACGACCCAGTCGTCGCCGTCGCGCACCGCGCGCGTGGCCAGCGCGGCGAGGTCGGAGCCGGCGCCCGGCTCGCTGAACAGCTGGCACCACACTTCCTCGCCCGTCCACAGTGGACGCAAGTAGCGCGTGCGCTGCTCTTCGGTGCCGAAGGCGAGGATCGTCGGCGCGGCCATGCCGAGGCCGATGCCGATGCGGCGCGGGTCGTTGTCCGGCGCGCCGGCCGCGGCGAACGCGGCGTCGACCACCGGCTGCAGCGCGCGCGGTGCGCCCTGGCCGCCGAGGCCCTCGGGGAAGTGCACCCACGCCAGGCCCGCGTCGTAACGGGCGCGCAGGAACTCCAGCCGGTCGGTGGTCTTCGGGTCGTGCGCGGCCAGGAACCCGGCCACCTGCGCCCGGAGGTCGTCGGGGGTCATCGGCCCGCCTCCGCCCGGTACTTCTTGAGCTCACGACGCGCCAGCGAGCGCTTGTGCACCTCGTCCGGTCCGTCGGCCAGGCGCAGCGTGCGCACGCCCGCCCACAGCTCGGCCAGCGGGAAGTCCTGGCTCACGCCACCGGCGCCGTGCGCCTGCACGGCCTTGTCGAGAATCCACTCCACCGTGATCGGGGTCGAGATCTTGATGGCCTGGATCTCGGTGTGCGCGCCCTGGTTGCCCACGGTGTCCATCAGCCACGCGGTCTTGAGCACCAGCAGCCGCTGCTGCTCGATGCGCACGCGTGACTCGGCGATCCAGTCCTGCACCACACCCGACTCGGCGATCGGCTTGCCGAACGTCTCGCGCGAGAGCGTGCGGCGGCACATCAGCTCCAGTGCCCGCTCGGCCATGCCGATCGCGCGCATGCAGTGGTGGATGCGGCCGGGCCCGAGCCGGGCCTGGGCGATCGCGAACCCGGCGCCCTCGTTGGCGATGAGGTTCTCGGCCGGCACGCGCACGTCCTCGAACAGCACCTCGGCGTGGCCGCCGTGGTCGCCGTCGGTGTAGCCGAACACGTGCATGCCGCGCTTGATCGTCACGCCCGGCGTGTCACGCGGCACGAGGATCATGCTCTGCTGCTGGTGCGGCTGGGCGTCCGGATCGGTCTTGCCCATCACGATCATGATCTTGCAGTTCGGGTTCATCGCGCCGGAGATGAACCACTTGCGGCCGTTGACCACGTACTCGTCGCCGTCCCGGCGGATGCTGGTGGCGATGTTGCGCGCGTCGGACGAGGCCACGTCGGGTTCGGTCATCGCGAACGCGGAGCGGATCTCGCCGTCGAGCAGCGGCTGCAGCCACTGCTTCTTCTGCTGCTCGCTGCCGAACATGTGCAGCACTTCCATGTTCCCGGTGTCCGGCGCGGCGCAGTTCACCGCGGTCGGCGCGAGCCGGGGGCTGCGGCCGGTGATCTCGGCCAGCGGCGCGTACTGCAGGTTCGTCAGGCCCGCGCCGTCCTCACCGGGCAGGAAGAAGTTCCACAGGCCGCGCTTGCGCGCCTCGGCCTTGAGCTCCTCCACGACCGGCACCGACGACCAGGGGTCCTCGCGCTCGGCGAGCTGCTCCTCGAAGACCGGTTCAGCGGGGTAGACGTGCGAATCCATGAACTCGAGCAGCTGCCCGCGCAGCTCCTCGGTGCGCGCGTCGAACGCGAAATCCATGACTACTTCTCCTCTTTGAGCGTCTCGTAGCCGTGCGAGACGAGCGGGGCCACGGCGTCGCCGATGCCCTCGAACCCGGACCCGACGGTCTGGCCCTTGCTGTAGCGGAAGTAGATGCCTTCCAGGATCACTGCGAGCTTGAAGAACGCGAAGCTCACGTACCAGTTGAGCGCCGACACATCACGGCCGGAGCGCTCGGCGTAGCGGGCGATCACCTCGTCGGGGCTCGGGTAGCCCGGCGCCGAGCTCGCGTTGGACACCATCTGCAGCGACACCTTGTCGCGCTCGGCGTAGGCCACCATCAGCGCGAGGTCGGTGAGCGGGTCGCCGAGGGTGGACATCTCCCAGTCGAGCACCGCGGTGATGCGGTCGTCGCCGTCCACGAGCACGTTGTCGAGCCGGTAGTCGCCGTGCACGATCGTGGCCGGCCCGGAGGCCGGCAGCTTCGCGGCGAGGCTGTCGTGCAGCTCGTCGGCGCCGGGCAGCTCGCGGCTGCGCGAGCCGTCGAGCTGCTTCTTCCAGCGGCGCAGCTGGCGTTCGAGGAAGCCGTCGGGCCGGCCGAAGTCGCCGAGCCCCACCGCTTGCGGGTCCACGGCGTGCAGGTCGACGAGCGTGTCCACGAGCCGGAACCCGATCTCGCGCGTGCGCTCGGTGCCCAGCTTCTCGAGCTCGGAATCGGTGCGGTACGGCGTGCCGGCAACGAACTCCATCACGTAGAACTGCGCGCCGAGCACGTCGGCGTCCTGGCACAGCACGACGGTGCCCGGCACCGGGACCGCCGTGCCGGCCAGACCGGAGATCACCTTGAACTCGCGCGCCATGTCGTGCGCCGTCGGCAGCACGTGGCCGAGCGGCGGCCGCCGGACGACCCAGCGGTGCGTGCCGTCGCCCACGATGTAGGTGAGGTTCGAGCGGCCGCCCTGCACCACTTCGGCGGTCAGCTCGCCGGTGACCAGGCCGGGCCGCTGCTCGTCGAGGTAGGCGCGCAGGCGGGCCAGGTCGAGTCCTGGCGGGTCGGACGGGGTCATCGGGCCTCCTCGGGAATCACCGGGCCACGCTACCGACTAGTCGGTATGTCGTACAGCCACCGGCCCGGATGTCCCCGGGCCGGGTGCCTCTCGCGTGGTCAGGCGGGTTGTCGGGCAGTGCTGCGGGGTCAGGCGATCAGGCGGGCGACGAACTCGGCGACGCAGGCCGGCTTGGCCTCGCCGTCGATCTCGACGGTCCACCGCACCACAGCCTGCTTGCCACCGGGTACGTCTGTCACCTCGAGCAGGTCCGCGCTGCCGCGCACCTTCGCCCCGACCTTCACCGGCTGCGGGAACCGCACCTTGTTGAGGCCGTAGTTGATGCCCATCTTCAGTCCGTCGACGCGGTAGACCTGCGAGCCGAAGTGCGGCAGCAGGGACAGCGTGAGGAACCCGTGGGCGATCGTGGTGCCGAACGGTCCCGCCGCGGCCTTCTCGGTGTCGAGGTGGATCCACTGGTGGTCGTCGGTGGCGTCGGCGAACTGCTGCACCCGCTCCTGCGTGACGGTGAGCCACTCGCTCTCGCCGAGGTGCTCGCCCGCCGCGGCGGCGAACTCGTCGATGGTCGTGAACACGCGCATGGCCATCAGTCCTTCGGTCCGCCGGCGACGTAGATGACCTGGCCCGAGACGAAGCCCGCGCCCTCGCTCACGAGGAACGAGGTCAGGTGCGCGATGTCGTCCGGCGTGCCCACGCGCTGCACCGGGATCTGGGAGGCGGCCGCCTTCTTGAAGTCCTCGAAGTCCATGCCGAGGCGCTCGGCGGTGGCCGCGGTCATGTCCGTGGCGATGAACCCGGGCGCGATCGCGTTCGCGGTCACGCCGAACTTGCCCAGCTCGATGGCGAGGGTCTTGGTGAAGCCCTGCATGCCGGCCTTGGCGGCGGAGTAGTTGACCTGGCCGCGGTTGCCCAGCGCCGAGGTGCTGGACAGGTTCACGATCCGGCCCCACTTCGCTTCGGTCTGGTACTTCTGCACCGCACGCGTCATGAGGAACGAGCCCTTGAGGTGGACGCCGAGCACGGAGTCCCAGTCGTTCTCGGTCATCTTGAACAGCAGGTTGTCACGCGTGATGCCGGCGTTGTTGACCAGCACGGTCGGCGCGCCGAGCTCCTCGGCGACGCGGGTGACGGCGGCCTCGACCTGGTCGGCGTCGCTGACGTCCAGCGAGACGCCGACGGCCCGGCCACCCTCGGCCACGATCGCCTCGGCGCCCTGCTTCACCGCGGACTCGTCGAGGTCCAGCAGGCCGACGGCGAACCCGTCGGAGGCGAGCCGGCGAGCGACGGCGGCACCGATGCCGCGGCCGGCTCCCGTCACGATGGCAACCCGGGCGGGGGAATCGGTCACGAGGACCCTCCTCATCGTTGAGAATCAGCGATCGGGCACGCAGTCTGCCCGGCTAAGCGGATGCTTAGGCGAAGATACCCGGGGGCCTCGCGGCGGGCCACTGTGACCGGCCTCATGTTCGCCCGCACGGGCGCCGGCCGCGGCGGGGTTCACGGCCCGCGGATTTCAAGGCTCGACTAGAAATTCCAGGACCCCCTGCGTAAAGTGACCTGGGTCTCAGCACGGGGCGGAAGGAGGCGCGGATGCCGACGGTGACACCGCAGGTCCGCGTCGACGGGGTGCTCCGGGCCGTCCGCGCGCTCGAGCCCGTGGACATCGCCTTCGCCGCCCGCGTCGACCAGGGCACGGGCACATTCGTGCTCGACCGGTTCGACGGCGCCCGCACCGACCTCCTGCGCAACCTGGTCATCCCCCGGGGCGAGGGGGTCGGCGGCCGGTGCATTGCGCTGGAACGGCCGGTGTTCGTCCGGGACTACGTGGCGGCCAAGGGCATCACGCATCGCTTCGACGGCGCAGTGGCGGGTGAGGGCCTGAGCGCGATGTTCGCCGTGCCCGTGAAGACCGACGGCGTGGTGCGCGACGTCGTCTACGGCGCGGCGCGCACGTCGGTCGAATTCGGCGAGGGCCTGATCGACCGGGCGGTCGAGCTCGTGAAGCGCTCGGCGGTGGCGGAACCACCGAGCCCGCCGCGGCGCTCGGCCGGCGACATCGCCGCGGAACTCGAGGACATCGCGGCCGCCGTCACCGACCCCGAGGTGCGCCGGCGGCTTCGCGAGCTGGGTGCGAGCCTGTCCGGGAAACCGGCGGAAGACGACCTGCCGATCCGGCTCTCACCGCGTGAGCTGGACGTGCTCACCGCCGTGGCGATGGGGCACGCCAACGTGGACGTCGCCCGGCGCCTCGGCCTCACCGTGCAGACCGTGAAGTCGTACCTGAAGAGCGCGATGGCCAAATTGGACAGTCACACCCGCGGCGAAGCCGTCTACCGCGCGCGGATGGCCGGCTTGCTACCGTGACCGCGGTGGGGAGCCTGACGGCCGGCGGGTCCGACGAGGCACCGGTGACCGCCGCACCGGTGACCCGGGCCGAACGCAAGCGCGCCGAACGGGTGGCGCGGCTCGAACGCGCCGCGGCGCGCGTGTTCGCCCGCCACGGCTACGAAGGCGCGAACTTCGACCTCATCGCGGCCGAGCTGGACCTGCGCGGCGCCAGCCTCTACTACTACGTCTCCTCGAAGGAGGAGCTCTTCCTGCGCTGCCTGCGCCAGTCGGCGGCCGACGTGTCCGCCCGGTTGCGGGCGATCGTCGAGGCCGAACCCGAGCCGCGGGAACGGCTGCGGCGGCTGTTCCGCGAACAGGTGCTGATCGAGGTCCGCGACTACCCCGAGTACGTGCCGCTGTTCTTCAAGGCGCGCGTGAGCGTGCCCGCGCTGCAGGAGACCGTGCTGGCTCTGCGGCGCGAGCACGCGACGGTGTTCGAGGAGACGGCGCGGGAGCTCGGCACGGACCCGCGGAAAGCGCGGCTGTGCCTGGAGATCGCGTACGGCACGCTGGCCTACCTGCCCGACTGGTACGACCCGGCCGGCGCCGTCGGCCCCGCGCAGCTGGCGGACGAGCTGGCCGAACTGCTCGTCGCGCCGTTCCTCGCCACGGGCGGCTGACCACCCCCACTCGTGGGTATCCGCGCGACCGCGCCGCACCTACCGTTGGTCCGGATGGCCCAGTCCCGGCCGGGCCCGACGATCCCGTGCTCCCGCCGCCCCCGAGGCGGGGAACCCCGAGAACAGGTGATGCCGAATGACCGCGACCACCACGAACTCCGTGCGGGGTGGCCAGCACGCCGACCACGGGTACGAGCTGCCCTGGGCCTTCACCCCCGAGCACCTGCAGTGGCGCGACACCGTGCGGGAGTTCACCGCCGAGGTGGTGGCGCCCGAGGCCGCCCGGCGCAGCATCGAGTCGACGTTCGACGCGGACCTGGTCCGCGCGGCGGGCCGGCTCGGGGTCTTCGGCCTGATGGTGCCGGCCGAGTTCGGCGGCGCCGGCGCGGACCTGCGCACGCTGTGCCTCACGATCGAGGAACTGGCCACAGTGGACTCTTCGCTCGCCGTCACTGTGCACGTCCAGGCGATCTGCGCCGCACTGCTGGCCCATTTGGCCCAGGACCGGCCCGAGCTGTGCCGCGAGATCCTGCCCGCGGCCGCCACCGGCGAGACCTTCATCTCGATCGGTCTCACCGAACCGTCGGGCGGGTCGGACGCCGGCAACATCAGCACCGTCGCGCGTCAGGACGGCGACGGCTGGATCATCAACGGCGCGAAGCAGTTCATCACCAACTCCGGTACCCCGTTCTCGCGCTACGTGATCCTGCTCGCCGCGGTCGGCGACGACGAGCGCGGCCGGCCGCCGGTCTCGGCGTTCCTCGTCCCGCTCGACGCGCCGGGCGTCACCGTCGGCAAGGGTTACCCGAAGCTCGGCTGGCGCTCCTCCGACACGCACCCGCTGTTCTTCGACGACGTCCGCGTGCCGGGCGACGCGCTGCTGTCCGAACCGGGCCGCGGCTACCGCGACGCGCTCGAGTTCCTCACCTGGGCGCGGCTGCCGATCGCGGCGATGAGCGCCGGGCTCGCCCGCGGCTGCCTGGCCGACACCCTGCGTTTCGTCGGCGAACGCACGAGCTTCGGCAAGCCGCTGAGCCACCACCAGGCCGTGGCGTTCCAGACCGCGGACATCGCCGCGCTGGCGGCCACCGCTCGCACCCTGACGTACGACGGCGCCTGGAAGTACGATCACGGCCTGTCGATCAGGGAGGCCGCCGCCACGGCGAAGCTGGTCGCGTCGGAAGCCGCGAACAAGGCCGCCTACCTGGCGACCCAGCTGCAGGGAGGCTACGGCTTCATCGAAGAGACGGCCGCGACCCGCCACCACCAGGACGCCCGCATCCTCACCATCGGCGAGGGCACGTCCGAAGTGCAGCGGATGCTGATCGCGCGTTCACTGGGGCTGGCCGTCTGAGCAGGTGCCGATCGATCGAACACACAAGGGAGTGTGCCGTGGCCGACAGTGTGGAACAGCTGATCTCCGTTCCGTTGCAGGAACTTCCGGACCGGTGGCGTTCGGCGAGCCGGGCCGAGGAGATCGCGGGCGCGCGGGCGCTGCACGATCGCGACCCGGACGAGTACTGGGCGTGGGCCGCGGGCAAGCAGCGGTGGATGCGGCCGTGGGACGAGGTGCGCAGCGGTGACCTGCCCGAGTTCCGGTACTTCACGGGCGGGCTGCTCAACGTCGCCGACAACTGCGTCGACCGCTGGGCCGAGGACCCCACGACGGCCGACCGCGCCGCCGTGGTGTGGGAGGGCGAGCCGGGGGACACCCGCACGGTGACCTACGCCGAGCTCGCCCGGGAGACCTCGGCGCTGGCGGCGGGGCTGCTGGAGCTGGGCATCGGCAAGGGCGACGTGGTCGCGATCTACCTGCCGAACCTCGTCGAGGCGTTCACGGCCATCCACGCGTGCAACCGGATCGGCGCGATCTACACGGTGCTGTTCTCCGGCTTCGGCAAGGACGCCGTGGCCGCGCGGCTCAAGGTCTCCGGCGCGAAGGCCGTGGTGGTCGCCGACGCGTCCTACCGGCGCGGCAAGCTCGTGCCGCTGCTGGAGACCCTGCGCACGGCCCGGCCGGGCCTGCCCGACCTCGGCCACGTCGTGGTGCTCGACCGCACCGGCCGCAACCTGCCGCTCGAAGCGGGCGAGGTCTCCTACGCCGACCTCGTCGCCCGGCACCCCGAAGGCACGCCGGCCGTGCCGCTGGAGGCGAACGACCCGGCGTTCCTGATCTTCACCAGCGGCACGGAGTCGACGCCGAAGGGCGTGGTGCACTCGGTCGCCGGGTTCCTGGTCGGCACGTGGGCCAACGCCTACTGGCAGGCCGGCCTCGAAGAGGGCGACGTCTACTGGGTGGCCGCCGACGTCGGCTGGCTGACCTTCCCGATCCAGGCCGTGATCGGCGGGCTGGCGTGCGGGACCACCATCGCGTGTTACGAGGGCGCGCTCGACACCCCGACGAAGGAACGCTTCTACGAGTTCTGCGAACGCCACGAGGTCACGCAGGTGCTGGCCGCGCCGACCGTGCTGCGGATGCTGCGCTCGTTCGGCGAGGACCTGTGCGCCGCGCACTCGCTGCCGCACCTCAAGCTGATCACCGTGCAGGGCGAGCCGCTCGACGCCGAGACGTTCACCTGGGGCACTGCGCACCTCGACGTCCCCATCGTCAACGCTTACGGCCAGACCGAGACCGGCTCCACCTGGACCTACCCCGTGACCGGCGTCGACGCGCTGAAGGCGGGCTCCGCCGGCCGCCCGCTGCCCGGCCACCACTGCGAGATCGTGGACGACGACGGCGAGCCGGTTCCCGCCGGTACCAAGGGAAACCTCGTGATCACCCGGCCGTTCCCCACCCTGGCGCGCACGGTGTGGGGCGACCACGAGCGCTACCTCTCGGCGTACTTCACCCAGTACCCCGGCAAGTACAACACCAAGGACGAAGCCGTCCTCGACGCCGACGGCCACCTGTGGGTGCTCGGGCGCGCGGACGACGTCATCAACGTCGCCGCCCACCGCATCTCCACGATGGAGATCGAAGGTGTCGTGACCGCGCACGAGCGCGTCGCCGAGGCCGCCGTGGTCGGCGTGCCCGACCCGACGAAGGGCACGGTCCCGATCGCCTTCGTCACCCTCCTCGCCGGTGCCGACGCCGACTCGGTGTCGGCCGAGCTGATCCGCCGCGTCGGCGAGGAACTCGGCGGCTACGCGCGGCTGGCCAAGGTCTATCCCGTCACGGCCCTGCCGAAGACGCGCACGGGCAAGACCATGCGCCGCCTCCTGCGCGACGTCCTCGTCGAGGGCGCTCCCCGCGGCGACACGAGCGCGATGGAGGACCCCGGCGCCCTGGACGCGGTGCTGACGGCGGTGTCCGCGGTCCGCTGACCTCCCCGCCCCTCGGTGCCGTCGGCCCGTACCGGTGGCGCGTCCGGTTCGCCCGGAGCGTGCGCCGGACGGGGCGGCGCCGCTGACCGATAAGCTGGCGCCGTGGCCGAGGGGCGAGAGGTGTCGACCGTGACGATCTGGAACGACGTGATCAGTTTCGTGCGCCTGCGTTACGAGGTGCTCGAGGACCACGACGGCTGGCTGCGCTTCCGCCTGCCCACCGACGACGGCCGCAGCCAGCAGGCGACCGTCCACCTGCTGCCCGACCACGGCGGAGTGGCGTGGGCCGAGCTGTCCTCGCCCGTCGGCTGGGCCGATCGCGTCGACCTGCGCCGGCTGCTGGAGCTCGTCGGCGAGTCCGGCGTCGGCGGCGCGGCCGTGGTCGACGGCGTGGCGCTGATCAAGCACGCCGTGCCGCTCGCGTCGCTGGACATCGAGGACGAGCTGGACCGGCCGTTGCGCGCCCTGGTGGCCCGCGCCGACCAGCTCGAACACGACCTCGGGCAGGGCGACGAGTTCTGACCGTCGGCCGGGCCCTCAGCTCGAAACGGGGGCCGGTTTCTTCGCGCGAACCGGCGCCGCCAGCACCGCCAGCGCGACCAGCTCCGTGAGCGCCATCCCGCGTTCGACCAGGCCGAGCGGGATGAGCAGCCACCAGCGTTCGTCGTTGACCGCGGCGACCGCCACGGCGCCGACGATGATCGCCAGCCAGCCCAGCGACAGCACGGCCAGCAGCCGCGCGGCGAACCGGCGGCGCGGCGAATGGGGGAACGTCGTGCGCGCGGCCACCAGGATGGCCAGCGGCAGGCAGACGAACGCGACCACGCTCGCCACCCGGTGCAGCGTGCCGCCCGCGGCGCCGCCGGTGGCGGTGGCCCAGTTGGTCTTCGGGAACGCCACGATCACGAGCAAGCCGATCGTCCACAGTGCACCGAACACAGCCGAAACGACAGGCAGCCGCCGTTGCAGCCGCAGCACGGCGAGCGTCACGGCGGAGCCCACGGCCACCAGGACCACCGCGAGGTCGAACACCCACTTGTTGTCCGACAGGCCGTACTCGCTGATGGTGCGGCTGGTCACGCTGATCTCGTCGGTGGGCGGTACCAGCTGCAGGAGCAGGACCAGCGCGGCGCCGATCGCGAACGCGGCGATGCCGGCGATCGACAGCAGAGCGGGGCGGCGGTCCTCGGCGAGGGCGGTCATCCTTCGAGATTAGCCAGGACGGGTATGTGCCCGCTGTGAGCGGATGATCCCGTACTTCCGAAGGTTACCCCGGGCGTTTTGCGTCGATATGGTCGTTCGCTGCCGGAGCGTCCCTGCTCCCGGCTCGGCCCTGGGAGGTCCGCGAACGTGGGGAATTCACCTCTTTCATCCAGACTCTCACTCGGAAGATCCAGACCATGGGTTCTGCTGGCCACGGCCGGCGTCCTGGCGGGGACGTTCGTCGCCCTGCCGACGTCGGCCACGGCCGCGCAGAACGTGGTGCACGCCGACCGCGCCGTGGTGCGGTCGTGTTTCGCCGCGCTCCAGCCGGCCGGCGCGCCCGGCACCGACCGCCGCGAGGTCGCCTCGACGGTCGACGGCCTGGTCCAGGCCCGCCTGACGCCGGGTGCCGGCGCCGAAGGCGACTGGGACCTCGCCGTGTTCGACAAGGCCACCGGGGCGCTCGTCGCGGCCTCGGCGGCTTTGCGCAGCCACGAGCTCGCCGAGAGCTTCGTGAAGAAAGGCCAGCAGCTCGTGATCCAGAGCTGCCGGTACGCGGGCAACGCGAAGGAGGCGAAGCTCGGCGTCGACTTCCTCGCACTGACTCCGCAGGGCACCCCGACCGGATCCGCCGCGCCGGCCCAGCGCGCCGAACTCGTCCGCGTGCACACGCCTTCGCGCGCCGACAAGAACAAGCTCCTCGGACTCGGCCTCGATGTCACCGAAAAGGGTGACGCGACCGGTGTCGAGGTCGTGCTCGCCGGCGACGCCGACCGCCGCACGCTGGCGGCGAGCGGGCTGAAGTCGACCGTCGTCGAGCCGGACCTGTCGGCGAAGTCGATCCGCGACGCGAAGACCGACCGCGAGTACGCCGCGAAGACGGCCTCCTCGGTGCTGCCGTCCGGGCGTACGAGCTACCGCCACCTGTACGACTACGAGTACGAGATGAAGGAGCTCGCGCGCAAGAACCCCAAGCTGGTCAAGGCGTTCACGCTGCCGGAACCGACGTGGGAGGGCCGTGACGTCGTCGGGCTCGAGATCGCCACGGACGTCGCGAACACCGCCGACGGCAAGCCCGTCGACTTCACCATGGGTGTGCACCACGCGCGCGAATGGCCGGCCGGTGAGACCACGATGGAGTGGGCGTACCAGCTGATCAACGGCTACGCCGATGACACGACGATCCGCGGGCTCGTCGGCAAGACGCGCAACATCATCGTGCCGATCGTGAACCCCGACGGGTTCTCGATCTCCCGCGAAGCCGAACCCCGTGGGGATTTCACGAGGTTCGACTATGAGATGAAACGAAAGAACTGCAACGCCGCCGATTCCCCGCCGCAGTTCGCCACCGGCGTCTGCAAGGCGAACCCGGGCGGCGCGCAGCGCGGCACCGACCCGAACCGCAACTACGCCGGCTTCTGGGGCGGCGGGGGAGCGGGCCTGTCGTGGAGCAGCGAGACGTTCCGCGGTTCGGCGCCGTTCAGCGAGCCGGAGTCGCGCAACATCCGTTCGGTCGTGTCGTCGCGTCAGGTGACGAACCTGATCACCTTCCACACCAACGCGGCGCTCGTGCTTCGCCCACCGGGCGTCGCCGACGTCCGGCCGCCGCTCGAGGACCCCGTGTACCGGGCGCTCGGCGACAAGCTGGCCTCCCACAACGGCTACACGAGCGAACCGAGCTGGGCGCTGTACGACACCACCGGCACCACCGAGGACTGGTCGTACTGGGCCACCGGCGGCTGGGGCTTCACGATCGAGATCGGCGGCACCGGCTTCCACACCCCGTACGAGGTCGGTGTGGTCGCCGAGTACGCGGGCCTGGCCCCCTCGACCGGCGCCGGCAAGGGCGGCAACAGCGGTGCGCTGCTGGAGATGCTGCGCAACACCGCCGACCCGGCCGCGCACTCGACGCTCATCGGCACCGCGCCGAAGGGCTACCAGCTCAAGCTGCACAAGACGTTCCAGACCCCGACGTCCCCCGTGCTGCAGCCGGACGGCTCCACCAAGCCGCCCGTGTACGTGACCGACGACCTCAACTCCACCTACACCTCGACCGGTGGCCGCTTCGCGTGGTCGGTGAACCCGTCGACGCGGCCGTACGTCGCGGGCCGCTACGGGCGTGACCCGCAGGGGCCGGCGCAGGCCGGGTACGCCGTGACGAACCCGGCGGGCGTGCCGCCGATCAACGAGTCGTACCCGGACAACCCGGCGTCGGAGAGCTTCACGTTCCACGTCGACGGGTTGCCGAAGGTGGACAACGGGAAGTTCAGCGTGGACGTCAACTGGGCGAACCCGGACACCGACTGGGACCTGTACGTGTACGACGCCGCGGGCAACGCCGTGACGTCGTCCGCCAACGGCGGCACCACCTCGGAGCACGCCGTGCTGTTCGACCCGCCCGCCGGTGACTACCGCGCGGTGCTGGTGAACTACGCGCAGGCCGACCCGGCGCAGGTGGACGACTGGACCGGTGACGTGTCGTTCGCGTCGCCGGTGCCGCCGACGTACGGACCGAAGGAGGCCTACCAGCTGACCTGCACCAACGCGAAGGGCAAGCTGGCGGGCATCGCGGACGTGTACCTCGACCGCGGCCAGACCGTCGACGTCGGCGAGATCTGCACCAACTCGGCGCGCGCGGCGAAGAACCGCTCGCACGGCTGAGGTCCCGGTCCGTGGGGGGCTCCGTTTCGGGGCCCTCCACGGGCCTTCACCCCGTGACCGCCAACGCGATCCCCAGTACGACGAGCACCGCCCCGACGACCCGGTTCAGCACCGGCCGCGCCCGGTCGTACCACCGCTGCGTGGCGGGGGAGGAGAACAGCAGCGCCACGGACAGGTGCCAGGTCGCCGACGCCAGGACGATGAGCCCGATCGCCGCCACCTTCGTCGCCGTGGGCTCCGTCGGCGGCAGCGTGGCCGTCAGCACGCTCCCGAAGAACACGGCGGCCTTGGGGTTGGTGACGTTGCTCAGCATCCCCTGCCCGAACGCGTTTTTGCGCTCCGGCAGCGGTTCTCGGTCGGGCGCCCGCGCTTTCCACCACAGCCTGATCCCCAGCCACGCCAGGTACAGCCCGCAGGCGATCCGCAACGCGGTCGCCAACCACGGCGTCGCCGCCAGCAGTGCGCCCAGCCCGAACACGGCGACCGTCGCCAGCAGCCCGCCCGCTGCCACCACCCCGGCCGCCACGGCCACCGCGGCCCTGCGCGACCCGGCCGCCGCGGTGTGCGCGATGAGCACGAAGTTCGGCCCCGGCGTCACCGCCGCGGGCGCGTAGACGAGCAGGACGGTGCCGAGGGTGGCCGCGGTGTTCACCTGGCCATCCTCCCCGGTGCCGGACAGTGGTGTTTCGGGGCCGGGGAGGGCCCGTGCCGAGTCCGGCTGCCGCCCCCACCCGAGGGCGAGCGCGGAGCGGCCTCGCGGTGACGAGTTGAGGGGCGCGGTCCGCGAGAACTCCGCTGTGCAGCGCTGGGAATCCGCGCCGGGCGCGTCACCGACGATCGGTGCTCACAATCGGCGCCGCCGTCAGGCGGCCCGACCGCTCCCGACAACCTGCCCCCGCACCGTCCGCAGCGCGTTGTGGTCCACAGTAGACGGTTCCGCCGACAGCCAGCCGCCGATTTCGTGCAGGAACTGTTCCGGCGTCATGGGTGGGGTGCCCTCGGCGTAGTCGGCGGTGGTGATGGCGCCCGCGCGGCTCGGGTAGACGATCATGGCGCCGCGCAGGGCGATGCCGGGGAGCAGGTCGCGGTAGGAGTCGAGGCTTTCGGCGAGGCGGGAGCCGCCGCCGCGGAAGGGACGGCCGTTGCGCAGCAGGCGGCCTTCGTCGTCGGTTTCGTAGTGGCCGGGGAGCCATTGCTTCGACTCGATGAGCACGAGGCGTTTGCCGCACAGCACGGCGTGGTCGACGTCGGCGAAGACGGAGCCCGGCCAGGCGAGGCCGTGGAAGATGCGGGCGGCGGGCAGCCTCGTCAGGTAGCGCTCGAGGAGGTCGGCCGTGAGGCGTTCGGCGAGCTCGTCGGCTTCCACGCCGGGGCTGCCGAACACCGAGCCGCCCCCGAACTCCGCGGCGAACTCGCTGCGGGCGCGCCGCGCGGCGAGGTAGCCGCGGGCCAGGCGCTGCACCAGCAGTGCCGTGCCGGCCGTGAGCACCAGCCACACGATGAGCACCGGCGGCGTGAAGTCCACGCCCAGGACCAGCGGCGCCAGCACCAGCACCATCCCGGCGACGGCGGTGACCACCGGCGTGTGCCCGGGTCCGCGACGCCGTCCGTGGCGTACGCGCGGGTCCTGCGCCGCGAACTCCCACCACTCGAGCTCGTCCGGCTCCAGGTCCAGCGGCTCGGGCACGAACCCGGGTTCCTCGCTGAACCGCCTGCGTTTCGGCTTCGCCGGCGGGCGCGCGTGCACGGTCGGGATGCCGGCGTCGTACGCAGCGCGAGCGCGGGGTTCACTCAGCGTGTCATAGGCCTCGCGCAGCAGCTGGAACGTGCCGACGGTGCCGCCCGCGTCGGGGTGCAGCGTCTTCGCCAGCCTGCGGTAGGCAGCCTTGACCTCCGTGGGCGACGCCGTCTTCCCCACGCCGAGCACCGCGTAGTAGTCGACTTCGGGCACGTTCGCGTTCCACCTCCGAATGGCTGCCGCGCAACGATATGGGGTCGGTGATCGCGATCGCCAACCGCCTCCGCGGCACGCCGGGGTGAACCCCGTTCATCGTCCGGCCGCAGTGACCACAGTGGACAGTGCGGACCACGTGCTGGCTGCGCACTGTCGCCCGATCGGGTTCCGGCGGGTCTACGGTGCAGACTCCGCGGGGTGCGCAGACTCAAGACCGCCCGACGGTCCGAGATCGTGGGCGCGGCACTGGAGCTGGCGGCCGAACGCGGCCTGCCCGCGCTGTCGATGCGCTGCGTCGCCGCCCGGCTCGGCCTCACGCCCATGGCGCTGTACGGCTACTTCCGGAGCAAGGACGACCTCCTCGACGGCATCGCCGCACACCTGCTCACCTTGCTTCCGGCGCCCGCGTCAGACCTCGACCCCTTCACCCGATTGCGTGAACTGGCCGGGGGAGCGCGGGCGGTCGCGCGCGAGCACCCCGCTGTGGCCGGCCTCCTGTTCACCCGTCCGGTGGCCAGCGAGCGGTCCCTCCTCCCGGCCGAACGCGTGTACCGAGCCCTGCTGGACGCGGGCGTGCCCGAAGCCGAGGTCCCGCGCCTGGAACGCCTGCTGTCCACGTTCGTCCTCGGCTACGTCCTCTCGGAGGTCGAAGGCCGCTTCGCCGCGAGCACCCGCCTCGCCCGCTCGCGCCGCGTCGAGCTCGGCCCCGCCGACCTGCCCGCCCACCACCGGCTCGGCCCGCTGCCGCACCACGTCGACTGCGACGCCGAGTTCGCCGAAGACCTCGAAGACCTGCTGACGATCGTCGAAGCCGCCGCGAAGTGACGCTCAGGCTTGCGCGGCCGTCCGCCGTGGCTCGCGGCGTTCGAACACCAGTTCCCGCGCCGTGCCCAGCGCCGTCGTCACCGCGCCCGCCAGCACGGCCTCCGACCCCAGCTGCCCGGCGACGATCTCCGGGGCGAACGGCGTCGTCGCGGTCAGCGCGCGACGCATCGGCCCGGCGAGCAGCGCCGCGTTGCTCCCGATGCCACCGCCCAGCACGATGAGCCCGGGGTCGAGCACGGCCGTCACCGCGGCGACCACGTGCGCCAGGTGCGCGGCCTCCTCCTCGACCACGCGCAGCGCCACCGGATCCCCGTCCGCGGCCGACACGAAGACCTCCCGGGCGCTTCGAGCGGTCGAGCCCAGCGCCCGGGCCCGCGTGACGATCGCGTGCGCCGAGGCGACGTCCTCCATCGGCCCGGGCCGATGAGCGCGCGCTCCGGCTGGACGGGCGCCCGCGGGCAGGTCCGCGATCTCGCCCGCCGCGCCGTGCGCGCCCCGGAACAGCTTCCCGCCGACCAGCACACCCATCCCGATGCCGGTGCCCACCGTGAGGCACACCAGCACGTCCATGCCCAGCGCCGCCCCCAGCGCGTGCTCGCCGACCGCGCACAGGTTCGCGTCGTTCTCCACCTCGAGGTCCGAACCGTGCGCGCACAGGCGTTCGGTCAGCGAGTGGAGCAGCCCCTTGCGCTCCCAGCCCGGCAGGTTCGGCGCCCGGTGCACGGTTCCGGTGCGCGCGTCCGGAATGCCCGGCGTGCCGACCACCGTGGCCACCACGTCGGCCGGCTCCAGCCCGGCCGACGCGACCGCGCTGCCCACCGCGTCGCCGACCGTCCGGACGAGCGCGCTGCCCGAACGGCAGCGGTTCGGCTCGTCGAGCCGCGCCACGATGCTCCCGTCCAGATTGGCGACGCCTATGCGGATCGAACGCCGGCCGATGTCCACGCCCACCACGTGCCCGGCCTCGGGCGCCACGCGGTAGACGACGGCGGCGCGCCCCGGCCCCGACGGGCTGTGACCGGTGGCCCGGACCAATCCGCACTGCTCCAGATCGAGCAGCGCCTGGCCCACCGTCGGCTTGGAAAGCCCCGTGTCCGCGGCGATCCCGGGCCGCGTGGCCGCACCGCCCGTGCGCAACCGGTCCAGCACCAGCCGCTGGTTCAGCTCGCGCATGTTCGCCGGTGTGCCCACCTGCGGCCCTGCCATGCTCCCGCCACCCCTCGCCGTTTCCACAACTTTACGAACGCGGCCCTTCCGACCCCGCAAATCTTATGTTAAGAAGCTTTACTAACTATTGGATGGAGGCACGACGTGAGCTCACCCACCCGTTCGGGGGGTTCCGGGACGGCGGATCTTCCACGGACCGGTCTCGAACGCAAGATCGGGCCGCTGCAGGCGACCGCGATCAACATGACGCAGATGTGCGGGATCGGCCCGTTCGTGACCATCCCGGCGATGGTCGCCACGATGGGCGGCCCGCAGGCGATGTTCGGCTGGATCGTCGGCGCCATCATCGCGCTGGCCGACGGCCTCGTCTGGGCCGAGCTCGGCGCGGCGCTGCCCGGCGCCGGCGGCACCTACATCTACCTCCGCGAAGCCTTCCAGTACCGCACCGGGCGGCTGATGCCGTTCCTGTTCGCCTGGAGCGCCGTGCTGTTCATCCCGCTGATCATGTCCACGGGCATCATCGGCCTCGTCCAGTACCTCGGGTACCTCGTCCCAGGCGTGGTCGGCGACGGCGGCGTGACGCCGCTCGGCAAGATCATCGGCATTGTCATCATCGCCGTGATCGTGCTGGCGCTGTTCCGGCGCATCGGCCAGATCAGCAAGCTCACCACCGCGCTGTTCGTGATCATGCTGTTCGCCGTGCTGACCGTGATCGTCGCGGCCTTCTCGCACTTCAGCGGCGGCCAGGCGTTCGCCTTCACGCCCGGCGCGTTCGGCTCGGGCGGCGCGTTCTGGGGCGGCCTCGGCGCCGGCCTCGTGATCGCGATCTACGACTACCTCGGCTACAACACCAGCGCCTACCTCGGCGGTGAGGTCCGCAACCCGGGCCGCACGATCCCGCGGTCGATCATCTTCTCGATCCTCGGCATCATGGGGCTTTACTTCCTGCTGCAGGTCGGCGTGCTCGGCTCGATCCCGCTCGACGAGCTCAAGAACGCGACGTCGGTCGCCTCCACCGTGCTGGAGCAGGCGTGGGGCACGGTCACCGCGAAGGTGATCACCGTCTTCATCGTCATCGCGGCCATCGGCTCGGTGTTCGCCGGCCTGCTCGGCGGCTCGCGCGTGCCGTTCGAAGCCGCGCGCGACAAGGTGTTCCTGCCGGTGTTCGGCAAGCTGCACCCGAAGCTGAACCTGCCCACCGCCGGCGTGCTGACGATGGGCGTGATCACCGCGATCGGCTCGCTGTTCACGCTGACCGACGTGATCAACGCGGCCGTGACGGTGCTCGTGATCATCCAGTCGCTCGCGCAGGTCGCCGCGATCTGGGTGCTGCGCCGCCGCCAGCCCACGCTGAAGCGGCCGTACCGCCAGTTCCTCTACCCGATCCCGACGATCATCGCGCTCGCCGGCTGGGTGTACATCTACATCTCCGCCACGACGCTCTCGATCATCCTTTCCGTGGCGTGGATCGTGCTCGGCGTCATCGCGTTCGGAATCTACGCGGCGGCGGAGAAGACGTGGCCGTTCGGGCCGAAGGAGATCCGCGAGGAGTTCGTCCTCGCGCAGCAGCAGCCGACCGAAGAGGGGCTTGAGGCATGAGGAAACCGCTCGTCGCCGGGATCGCGGCGGCCGCCGCGCTGATCCTGGTCCCCGGGGTGGTGAGCGCGACGGCGTCGGCCCAGGCGCCCGCCGCGTCGCCCCAGCACCACGCTCCGCACGAGCAGGGGCTGTCCACGATCGGCACCTCGGGCTGGCAGGTGCTCACCACCGCGAGCGTGAAGGACGGCGGTGACCGCGTCTCGCAGCCCGGGTACTCCACGAAGGGCTGGCTGCCGGTCAAGGCCGACGACGCGGGCGCGCCGGGCACCGAGATCAACGCGTTGGTGCAGAACGGCAAGTGCCCCGACGTCTTCTACTCCGACAACATGCGCAAGTGCTTCGGGTACGTCGACAAGCTCGGCCCCGTGACCACGAAGCCGTTCTCCGACCCGTGGTGGTACCGCACGGACTTCGACCCCGGCTTCGCCAAGGGCAAGAACGGCAAGCTCACCATCCCCGGCATCGTCGGCGAGGGCGACGTGTGGGTCAACGGCACGCTGGTGGCGGGCAAGGACGTGGTGAGCGGCGCGTTCGCCGGCCACACCTTCGACGTGACCAAGCTGCTGAAGCCGGGCAAGAACACCCTGGCGATCAAGGTCTACCCGAACAACCCGCTCACGATGTACACGCTCGACCAGGTCGACTGGGGCCAGATCCCGCCGGACAACAACACCGGCATCCAGTACCCGCCCACGCTGCAGCTGTCCGACGCGCTCACCGGCGACAACGCCCACGTGGTGCAGGACAACGCCGCCGACCTGTCCACCTCCTCGCTGACGGTGAAGGTCGACGTCACCAACAACGCCGACTCGGCGCAGACCGGTGACGTCACGGCCACGGTGAACCCGCCCTCGGGCGCGCCGATCGTGGTCAAGCAGAGCGTGACGGTACCGGCGCACGCCAAGCAGACGGTGACGTTCACGCCGGCGAAGTTCGCGGCGCTGAAGATCCGCAAGCCGCAGGTGTGGTGGCCGTACTCGATGGGTGCGCAGCCGCTGTACACCTTGGACACCTCGGTGGCGCAGGGCGGCGTCGTGTCGACGTCGTCTTCGGACACCTTCGGCATCCGTACGGTGACCTCGAAGCTCGTCGGCAAGTCGGCGCCGCTGCCGCAGGGCTCGCGGCTGTTCGCCGTGAACGGCAAGGACTTCGTGTTCCGCGGCGGCGGGTTCGCGCCGGACCTGTTCCTGCGTTACGACAAGGCCGACACCGCGCACCAGATCGCGCTCATCAAGAACATGGGCCTGTCCGGCGTGCGGCTCGAGGGCCACGACATGCCGCAGGACTTCTACGACCAGGCCGACCGCGCGGGCCTGCTGGTGATCGGCGGCTTCCTGTGCTGCGACGCCTGGCAGCCCGAGGACGCCTCGAAACTCACCGACCGCGACTACCGGATCATGCACGACTCCGCGTACTCGATCGCGCAGCGCGAGCGCAACCACCCCAGCGTGTTCAACTACGGCTGGAGCGACAACGAACCCGTCGCGCGGCAGGAGTCCGAGACGCTGAACGCGTTCAAGGAAGCCGATTTCCAGGTGCCGGTGATCGCTTCGGCGGAGTACAAGAGCACCCCGACACTCGGCGTGTCCGGTGAGAAGGAGGGCCCGTACGACTGGGTCCCGCCGGCCTACTGGTACGACACGTCGCACTTCGACTCTGGTGACTCCAGCCGCACCAACGCCGGTGGCTCGTGGGGCTTCGCGAGCGAGCAGAGCGCGGGGCACACCGTGCCCACGTTGGACTCGATCAAGCGGTTCCTGTCGCCCGAGGAGCAGGCGAAGCTGTGGCAGGACCCGGCGTACAACCAGTACCACGCCAACTTCGAGCCCGACCACGGCGGTTACGCCTTCGGCACGCTGTACACATTGGACAACTCCATCACCCAGCGCTACGGCAAGTGGGACTCGCTGGAGTCCTATGTGGAGTCGGCGCAGGTCGCGAACTACGAGAACACCCGTTCGCAGTTCGAGTCCTTCATCGCGCACTCGACGGACAAGGACAACCCGTCGACCGGTGTCGTGTACTGGCAGCTGAACAAGGGCTGGCCGACGCTGCTGTGGTCGCTCTACAACGACGACGGTGACCAGCCGGGCGCGTTCTTCGGCGCCAAGAAGGCCAACGAGCCGCTGCACGCGATCTACGGCTACGACAATGGCTCCGTGACCGTGGCCAACCTCGGCGGCAGCACGCAGGCCGGCGTTTCGGTGCGGGCCAAGGTCTACGACACCGCGGGCAAGGTGCTCGACGACCAGACGGCGAAGAACGTGTCGCTGAACTCGCAGGGCGTCGTCACCGGTCTGCTCAAGCCGAAGGTGCCGGCCGAGACGAAGCCGCCGGCCAAGGCGCAGGTGTACTTCGTGGAGCTGCAGGTGACCCAGGGCGGGAAGGTCGTGGACCGCAACGTCTACTGGCTCTCCACGCAGAAGGACGTCGTCGACTGGAACAAGACCCTGGGCGAGCCGCAGGCCACGCTCAGCCAGTACAGCGACATGTCCGCGCTGCGCGACCTGCCGAAGGCGCAGATCGGCGTCGAGAGCTCGACGAAGCACGTGGCGGGTCCGGACGGGGCCGACACGGCGACGACGGTGACGGTGACCAACACGTCGAAGACGCCGTCCGTCGGGTTCTTCCTGCGCGCCGACGTCCGCCGGGGCACCGCTTCCGGTGGCGTGGCGTCCAGCGACAACCAGCTCGCCGCGGCGACGTGGAACGACAACGACATCACGCTGTGGCCCGGCGAGTCGCAGACGCTGACGGTGACCTACAAGGCCGCCGACCTGCACGGTGCTCCGGCTGTGATCAGCGTCGAGGGGTTCAACACCGGCAACGTGGTCGTGCCCGCCGCCCGCGGCAACGGCCACCACGGTGGCCAGGCCGTCCGCCCGCCGGCGATCGAGGGGACTCGCGAGTGATCCTGGGTATCGACTTCGGCGGCACGAAAGTGGCGCTGGGGCTCGCCGACGACGCCGGAACCCTGCTGGCCACGCGCCGGCTGGACACCGACGCCGAGGCGGGGGCCGAGCAGGTGGTGACGCGCGCGCTCGCCGGGGCCAAGGCCCTGGCGGCGGACGAGGGCGCGCGCGTCGACTCGGTCGGTGTCGTCAGCCCCGGGATCGTCCTGGAGGACCGGATCCTGCTCGCGCCCAACGTGCCCGGGTGGGAACAGCTGCACCTGCGCTCGCTCGTGGCGGCCGAGTTCGGTGGCGTGCCGATCGCCACCGGCACGGACGCCAAGGCGGCCGCCCTGGCGGAGTGGGAGTTCGGCACCCTCGCGGGCGCCGACCCGGCGGTCTTCCTGTCCCTCGGCACCGGCATCGCCGCCGCGGTCCTCGTCGGCGGCAAACTGCTCACCGGCGCCAACGGGGCCGCGGGCGAGATCGGCTACAACCTGCTCGCGCCCCAGGACACCGACGGCTTCGCCAGCGGCTCGGCGCCGCTGGAGGAAGCCGTCGGCGGACGCGGGCTGGGCCGCCGGGCCGCGGAGCTGCTGGGCCGCCCGGTGACGGCGGCCGAGTTGTTCGCGCTGGCTCGGGAGAACACGCAGGCGAAGGAACTGGTCACGTCGGCGCTGGACGAGTTGTCCATGCACGTCGCCAATCTGGCCATCGCGTTCGATCCCGCCCGGATCGCCGTGGGTGGTGGGCTGGTGCGGTCGGCCGATGTGCTGCTGCCGGCGTTGCGCGACCGGCTGGCGGGGGCGGTGCCGTTCCCGCCGGAACTGGTGGCGGCGCGGTTCGACCAGGACGCGTCGTTGCTCGGTGCGGTGGCACTGGCCATGCGGCTGGGTACCGGGGGATAGCCGCCCGAAGGTGTGCCGGTGCCCCGACTCGGCACAGCTTCGGGCACCCACGTGCTGAGGGGCGGTGCCGTTTCGGTGCCGCCCCTCAGGCGTTTCCGGGTTTGCGCAGGCGCAGGGCGGTGACAAAAGGCAGCCCGGCCAGGCGGAACACCGTGGCTTGGGCGGTGAAGTCGAGACCGGCGTCGTGGGCCAGTGCGATGACTTCCGCGATGTGTTCCGTGCGGTTGCGGCGCGGCAGGAGGCGAGAGGCAACGCGGAGCCAGCCGCGGGTGAAGTGCTCGGCCACGACCGCGGTGCCGCCGGGCGTGAGGACACGGTGGATTTCCGCGAGGCCTCGGGCGGGGTCGGCCCAGTGGTGGAACGACATCGTGGACAGGACCAGGTCGAAGGTCCCCGAAGGGCAGGGGAGGGATTCCACGGAGCCGACGGAAAGCGTTGCCGGGAAAGGCTTTTCGCGCGCCCGCGCGAGCATGCGGGCCGCGGGGTCCACACCGGACAGCACCGCGGCCGGAAAGCGGGCGTGGACCAGGGCGAGCAGTTCGCCGGTGCCGGCGCCCACGTCGAGGATCGTGCGCGGGGGCGCGCCGGCGGTGGCGAACTCCAGCGTGGCGCGGTGCACGGCGCCGAAGAAGCCTTGCAGGGCCGGGTTGTCGTAGGTGTCGGCGCGGGCGTCGAAGCGGCCGACGTCGTGGTAGGTCATGGCGCGCCGATCGCGGTGATGAGGGCGGCGGAGGCGGCGTCGATGGCGGTGGCGACCGTTTCCTCGGAGGCAGGGCGGTCCGCGTCGAGCCAGGTGAGGATCGTTTCCACCGAGAGGGTGGTCAGCAGGGTCGCGGCCCAAGCGCGGCGTGCGGGATCGGGGATCTCCCCCGGCAGCGCCGATTCGGCCACCAGGGAGCTGCGCGAGCGGAAGTCGGCCGCCCACGATGCGAACTCCGGCTCACGCGCGACGTGGCGGAACAGCAGCCGGAAGCCGTCCGGATCGGCGGCCGCGGCGGCGACCGCCGCGCGCACCAGGTCGGTGCCGCCCGACGTGGCCGCTCGCAGGCGGTCGCGGACGTCGTCGAGGACGGCGCGGTACAGGTCGGGCTTGCCGGCGAAGTGGCGGTAGATGATCGTCGCCGTCACGCCGGACTCGCGGGCGACCAGCTCGATCGTGGTGGCCGCGTAGCCGTCGCGGGCGAACGCCGTCCGCGCCGCGGCGAGGATCTGCGCGCGGCGTTCGGCGCGGGGCAGGAGCTTGCGGCCGGTGTCCACGAAGTGTTTATAGCCCTCTGTACATCCTGGTGTAAACAGTTACCGGCGAACGCGCGTCGACTCCCGCACCACCAGCTCCGGTGTGAAGACCTCCTGCCGGTGCGGCGGCGGGTTCTCCTCCGTCTCCGCGAGCAGCTGCTCGGCGGCCGTGCGCCCGAGCCGGAACGCGGGCTGGCGCACGGACGTGAGCGGGACGGCCGCCGCGCCCGCGAACTCGATGTCGTCGTAGCCGACGATGGCCATCTCGTCCGGCACGCGCACGCCGGCGCCGACCATCGCCTGCAGCACGCCGAGCGCGAGCAGGTCGTTGGCGCAGAACACGGCCGTCGGCCGGGGGCTCATGCCGAGCAGGCGCGCGCCCGCGTCGCGGCCCGAAGCGACGTCGAGGCCGACCGCCTCCACGCCCGACAGTCGCGCGCCCGAGCCGGTGAGCACGGAACGCACGCCGGCGTCGCGGTCGCGGCACTGCGTGAGGATGGTGGGGCCGTTCACGAACCCGATGTGGTGGTGCCCGGTCTCCAGCAGGTGCCGCGCGGCCAGCGCGCCGCCCGCGACGTCGTCGACCGACACGGAGCTCGCCTCGTCCGCGGGCACCTTGCGGTCCACGAACACGTAGGGGATCCCGCTGCGCCGGAAGGCCTGCATCGCGTCGCCGCCGGTGTCGACCGGGCTGAGCAGCACGCCGCGCACGCGCTGCTCGGCGAGCATCGCGAGGTACGACGCCTCGGTCTCCACCCGCTGCCCGCTGTTGCACGTGATGATGTTGATCCCCTGCGCGTGCGCGGCTTCTTCGGCTCCGCGCGCGACGTCGACGAAAAACGGGTTCCCGAGGTCGAGCACGAGCAGCGCCATGATCCGCGAACGCCCCGCGCGCAGCTGGCGCGCGGACTCGTCACGCACGTATCCCAGCTCCTGGATGACCGACAGCACCCGGTTGCGCGTGGCCGTTGCGACGACGTGCGGCCGATTGACCACATTGGACACTGTGCCGATCGAAACGCCCGCGCGCTTCGCGACGTCCTTGATGCCGACCACGGCCCTCCCCTTGCCTTGGGACGGCCAGCCTAACACGGTGGTGAAACGTTTCAAGGAGGCCGTCGCGGGCCGCGAGCGTGCTGACGGGCAAGCCTGCCAGATCCGATCTGGCGGGGGCTCGCGAGGATCTGGCGCCCTCAGGGTGTGCAGGAGAAGCTGCGGGTGGCCGTGGTCGTCGCCAGCACCCGGGAGGGCCGGGTGGGCGGCGGCGTCGGCCGGTGGTTCGTCGAGCGGGCCGGTGCGCGCACCGGGCTGGACCTCGACGTGGTCGACCTCGCCGACTTCGCGATCCCGGCGTGCTACCCGGCGCGGCCGACCCCGGCGATGGCCGGGTTCGCGCGGCGGATCGAGGCGGCGGAGGCGTACGTGGTCGTCACACCGGAGTACAACCGCAGCTTCCCCGCGTCGCTCAAGCAGGCCATCGACTGCGCGTACGACGAGTGGCGGGCGAAACCGGTCGGGTTCGTCTCCTACGGCTACCGCGCCGGCGGCCGGTACGCGGTGGAGCAGCTCCGTGGGGTGTTCACCGAGCTGCACACGGCGACCTTGCGCGACGCGGTGTGCCTCGACCTGCTCGAGGGTCGCGTCGCCGACGGCGGGTTCCGCCCCGATCCGGAGTGCTACGCGCACGCCGTGACGACGTTGCTCGACGAGCTCGTCTGGTGGGGGCTCGCCCTGCGCGACGGGCGGCGTGCGCGGCCCTACTGCGCGTGAACCGACTGTGGCTGAACGACAATGGGGAAGGGACAGACATGAGCAGTGCCACCGCCGAGCCGGCGATCGAGACCGCCGGACTCGTGAAGGTGTTCGGGGAGACCCGGGCGGTCGACGGCATCGATCTCGTGGTGCCCGCGGGCACCGTCTACGGCGTCCTCGGCCCCAACGGCGCGGGCAAGACCACCGCCGTGCGGATGCTGGCGACGCTGACCAGGCCCGACGGCGGTGAGGCGCGCGTGTTCGGCAAGGACGTGGTGCGCGAAGCCGACGCCGTGCGCAGCCGCGTGAGCCTCACCGGGCAGTACGCGTCGGTCGACGAGGACCTCACCGGCACCGAGAACCTCGTGATGCTGGCCCGGCTGCTCGGGCACCGCAAACCCGCGGCCCGGTCGCGCGCGGCGCAGCTGCTGGAGGCGTTCGGGTTGACCGACGCGGCCGCGCGGCAGGTGAAGAATTACTCCGGCGGGATGCGGCGGCGGTTGGACATCGCGGCCAGCATCCTCAACACGCCGGACCTGTTGTTCCTCGACGAGCCGACGACGGGGCTGGATCCTCGCAGCCGCAACCAGGTGTGGGACATCGTGCGGGCGATCGTCGCGCAGGGGACCACCGTGCTGCTGACCACGCAGTACCTCGACGAGGCCGACCAGCTGGCGTCGCGGATCGCCGTGATCGACCACGGAAAGGTGATCGCGGAGGGGACCAAGGGGGAGCTGAAGGCTTCCGTCGGGGTCGGCGCGGTGCATCTGAGGTTGCGGGATTCCGATCAGCGCGAGGCCGCGGCCGAGGTGCTGGGGCGCACGCTCGATGCGGCGGTGCAGCTGGAGCCGGATCCGGTGGCGCTGACCGCGCGGCTGTCGGCCGATGCGCATCTCGGCGCGGCGGACCGCGCGTCGCAGGCGTTGGCGGAGCTGGCGCGGGCCGGGATCACCGTCGACACGTTTTCCCTGGGCCAGCCGAGCCTCGACGAGGTGTTCCTGGCTCTGACCGATCGTCCGGCAAACCAGGAGGTGGCGGTGTGACGACCGTACGCGAGGCTGACGTCGAATTGGCGGCGCCGAAGGTCGAGGATCTGGCCGCGCTGTTGGTGGCTGTGCAACGGCCGCCGCGGCCCAGTGCGTTGTCCACGTCGATCACGTTCGGGCGGCGGGCCGTGCTGAAGATCAAGCACGTGCCGGAGCAGTTGTTCGACGTCACGGCGTTTCCGATCATGATGACGTTGATGTTCACGTATTTGTTCGGTGGGGCGCTGGCCGGGTCGCCTTCGCAGTATTTGCAGTTCTTCCTGCCGGGGATCTTGGCGTCGAGTGTCGTGATGATCACGATGTACACGGGTCTGGCGGTCAATACGGATATCGAGAAGGGGGTGTTCGATCGGTTCCGGACGTTGCCGATTTGGCGGCCCTCGGCGATGGTGGGGTATTTGCTCGGGGACGCGCTGCGGTATGTGATCGCGTCCGTGGTGATCATGGTGGTGGGGTTGATTCTGGGGTTCCGGCCGCCTGGCGGGTTCGGGGGTGTGGTGGCCGGGGTTGTCCTGCTGCTGGTGTTCTCGTTCGGGCTGTCGTGGGTGTGGACGATGTTCGGACTGCTGCTGCGGTCGGAGAAGTCGGTGATGGGGGTGAGCATGATGGTGATCATGCCGCTGACTTTTCTCTCGAACGTGTATGTGGATCCGTCGACGATGCCGGGGTGGTTGCAGGTGTTCGTCGAGTTGAATCCGATTACGCAGCTGGTGAGTGGAGTGCGGTCGATGATGGCCGGGGCGTGGGATTTCGGGGCGATCATGTGGACGTTGATCGCGGCCGGGGTGCTGACGCTGGTGTTCGGGACGTGGACCATGCGGTTGTACAACAGGAAGTGAGGGTGCCTCGGCGTGCTGCGCGCACCATGGGCACGGGGGAATGTGCTGGGCACTCCGATGTTCCGGTGTCACCCACGGTCTGGACCGGGGGGCTTGGTGGCGGCGTCAGAGGCGCCAGGGGGTGGGGGTGGGTGGCTGGTAGGAGCAGCTCGAGCCGGTGGTGATGGTGGCGTGGAGGTGGTCGGCCAGGGTGGGGTGGAGGTCGGCCAGTTTGCGGATGGCGTCGCGGATGCGGGCGGTGACGGCCTTGCGGGCGCGTTCGGATTCGTCGCCCAGGCGGCGGGTGCGGCCGGCGAGGCCGGAGGCGGTGCGGAGTTCCGTGAGGAGCGCGGCGCGTTCGGTGTCGAGGGTGGCGGCGCGGGTGTCGTCGCCGAGGGTGGTGGCGTGGTCGATGGCGGCGTCGAGGTCGGTGAGGCGGCGGCGGTAGGCGGCTTTGGCCGTGTCGTCGAGGACGGGGGTGCCGGTGAACGTGGGGGCGACGTCGGCCTCGGGGGCGAGGAGGCGGACGGCGGGGACGTCGGTGCCGGGGCGGCCGAGGAGGAAGTGGAGGTCGCGCAGGCCTTTGGCGTCGGGGACGCGGATCTCGTGGCCGGCGTAGCGCAGGCACCAGACGGCGTCGGTGCGGCGGAACTCGTTGAGGGGTAACGGTTCCGTCCGCGCCGAGCGCACGCGGTCGGGGATGTGGTGCATGCCCAGGGCCGTGGCTTCGGCGGTGACGGTGTCGAACAGTTCTTCCGCACGCGCGGTGTCGCCGAGGTTTTGCAGGGCGGTGGCGAGGTGGCTGCGGGCTTCGATCGACCACGGGCGTGCGCGGAGGCGGTCGGCGGAGCGGGCGGCGGACGTGAAGAGGTCGACGGCGAGGTCGTGGTCGCCCAGGGTCGCGGCCAACAGGCCGGTCCAGAGGTCGACGGGGCCGCTGAGATCGCAGCCGTACAAGGAAACCAGCCATTCGCCGGAGTACGGTGCCAGCTCGGCCAGGAGGCGTTCGGCGGCCGGGCGGTCGGCCAGCACGGCTGCGGCCTGGGCCTGGCAGCGCAGCCACAGCGGGGTGAACTCGCGGGAGTACGGTGCTTCCGCGGTGGCCTCGGCGAGCAGTTCGCGCGTGGCGGCCGCGTCGCCGGCGTGGGCGGCGGCGAGGGCGCGCAGGAGGCCCGGGTGGGAGTGCCCGGCGTCGCTCATGCGGGCGGGCAGGTCGGCCAGCTCGGCGAAGCGGCCTTGCAGCAGCAGGGAGCTCCAGCGCAGCTGGTCGCCCATGTAGCCGAACTCGCGTTCACTCAGGCCGAGGTGCGCGTCCAACGCCTGCTGCAGGGCGGCGTCCGAGTCGGGGAAGCGGCCGTGCAGCGCGCAGATGATGCTGCGGTCGATTTTCGCGGCCAGCTCGGCGCCGCGCAGGCCGCTGTTTTCCGTCAGGGCCTGGAACGAGCGGAACTGGTCGAGGTAGCGCGGATCGCCCTGTTCGAGGAGTGCGACCCATTTCAGCGACGACGCGAAGTACTCGTTTTCGCGGTCGCCGGTCCGGCGCGCGACGGCCGCGAGCTCGTCCGTCAGCCGCTCGCGCTCGGCGCCGCTGCCGGGGCCCCAGATGGCGTCGTGGCGAGCCCACAGGGAGAACGCGAGCGCGTGGTCGTCCTCGTCGTCGCGGGCGAGCATGGCGGCGCGGGCCGTGAGTTCGAGCGTGACGCGGTCGAGCGACAGCGGTTCGGCCGGCGTACCCGCGCACAGGCGGCGGTGGGCTTCGAGCAGGAGGCCGGACACGAGCTCGTGGCGCGCGCCGCCCGGGTCGGCGCGGGCGAGGGTGAGGCCGGCGCGCGCGAGCAGCTCGGCGTCGTCGAGTTCGCGGACGGCCGCGACGGCACCGTCGAAGTGCGCCCAGGCCTCGTCCTTGTCGTCGACGCGCCACAGCAGCGTGCCGAGCTCCAGCTCCACGACCGCGCGCGTCCGGATCGTCGGCGCCCGCTCCAGCGCGCGCCGCAGGTGGCCGATGGACTCCTCGATGGCCAGCCGCGCACTCGCGTCCCGGGCGGCCGCCAGGAGCAGCTCGACGGTGCGGGCCGGCTCGACGAGGGCGCCCGCCAGGTAGGCGTGCCGGGCGCGTTCGGCGGGGCCGACCAGGTCGGAGTCGGCGACGGCCGCGTGCCGGCGGGCCGCGCCTTCGGCACCGAGACCGGCGTAGCGCGATTCGCGGACCAGGTCGTGGGCGAACGCGAAGCGGCCTTCGCCCAGCGCGACCACGAGCCGCGTCGCGACGGCCTGGCCGAGCAGGTGGTCGACCTGCGGCACGGGCGCGGCGGCGACGTTCGCCAGCAAGTGCAGCGGGAACTCGCGGCCGAGCACGGCGGCGTCGCTCAGCAGGTCGGCGACCTGGGCCGGCAGCAGCGAAAGCCGCCGCTGCAACGCGTCGGCCACGCCCGGCGCGACGGCCGAGACGGGGCTGCCGCTGCGCCAGAGCCGCGCGGTCTGCTCGACGAAAAACGGGTTGCCGCCGGTGCGCCGGTGCACGTCGGCGGCCAGCTCGGCCCCGGGGTCCGTGCCCGCGGTGCGGCCCATCAGCTCGGCCACCTGCGCGGGGTCGAGGCCCGTGAGCGTGACCGTGGTGGCCTTCGCGACGAGCGGCAGCACGAGCTGGTGCAACGGGTGGCCGGGCGCGTCGACCTCGACGTCGCGGTACGTGCCGATCAGCAGCAGCCGCTCGAACCACGTGTGGCGCGCCGCGAAGTCGAGCAGCCGCAGCGACGCGGGGTCGGCCCAGTGCAGGTCGTCGAGCACCACGACCACGGGCCGGTCGTGCGAGAGCGTGATGAGCGCGCTCGTGACGGCGTCGTGCAGCCGGAACGCGTCGCCGGGCTCGGGCGATTCGCCGAGCAGCGCCGACAGCGTCGCGGAATCCGCGGCGGCCCACTCGTGCGGCTCCGCGGCCCGGCGCAGCGCGCGTACGACCTGCACCCACGGCCAGTAGCCGGGCGCGCTGCCCGACTCCCAGCACGTGCCGGCCAGCACGAGCGCACCGCGTTCGCGGGCCTCGTCGGCCAGCCCCGTGACGAGCGTGGTCTTGCCGATGCCGGCCTCGCCCGTCACCAGCACCAGGCCGCCGTGGCTCGCGGTCGCGCGCGCCAGCTCCGCGCGCAACACCGAGGCGGGGTGCTCCCGTCCGATGAGCGCCGCAGTCATGTCCGTTTCCTCCGGGTTCGTCAGCCGAGCCTCTCACGGCTCCCCGTCGTTCGTCGCGCCCATTCCGGACAGGCTTCCGCGCCGGCACGTTCCTCCGGGCCGGAGAGCTCCCCGGCTCGGCCGACCTCATTCTGGACGACGGCACCGACAATCCGGTCGCGCCCGCGTCGGCCGGACGGCCGAGCCCGCTCCGGGCGACCGGCGCTGCCGAACGGGCGCCCGACCCGGCCCGGCTCTGACGATTTCGTCGTGAACCCGCTGCGCGACAGGCGAAAGCGGACCGGCCCGCCCGCCGTCGGATCCCGCGCGAGCTTCCCCCTCTCCAACGTTCGGGCGAGGGGAATACCCATGCTGGCGGTGTCGTCCGCGGGGCGCGGGTGGCAGGTTACAAGGCAGCTCCAACTCGCGAAACGGACAAATCGTCCCAAGCTGAGCAACTGGGGGAGCAGTCGTGCCGACGAACACGACCACCGCCACCGACGAGGTCGCCGTGCTCCGGGTGGAAACGCGGACGCCGCGGCAGGCCAGGCGTGGGCAAGTCTCGTGCGACACGACGCACCGGTGGTGCAACCACCGCGTGGCCGACCCCGTTCGCGAGCTCGGCGACACCGACCCGGCGCCCACCTACGTCACGGAAGGCGGTTCCTGATGGCGCTCGGCATCGACATCTACCGCAGGTTCCAGACCGTCACCAGCTGGCCCGCTGTGAAGCGGGCCGGCGTCACGTTCGTCTACGTCAAGCTCTCCGACGGCGGCGGCACCCCCGCGGGCGGCCGCGGCGACAACGAGGTGAACGGCGCGAGGTCCGTCGGGATCCCGGTCGGCGGCTACCACTTCGTGCAGGCCAATCCCGGTGCCGCGGCGCAGGCCGACGTCCTCCTCGGCGAGGTGATCCGGCTCGGCGCCACCGGTTGCGTCCCGATGCTGGACTTGGAGGACAACCCGCCCGGGTCGGGGGTGCCGAACATCCCGGACAGCCAGAAAGCCGCGTTCGGCAGGGCGTTCTGCCTGCGGATCGATGCTCGCGGGTTCCGGCCCGGCGTGTACATGAACAACTCGCTCGCGACGCTGCTGCGCCCGGATCGCTGGGGCATCCCCGGTCTCGTGATCTGGATCGCCCGCTACGGCGCGCGGCCCGCCGCCACCGCCGGCCGCTACGACATCCACCAGTACAGCTCGTCCGGGACGATCCCGGGCATCTCGGCCGCCGGCGTCGATCTCGACGAGAGCTACACGACGGCGCACTTCGGCGCACTCAAGACCCCGGGAGAAGAGGAGGACGCAGACATGAGCAGTGACCGCGGAGAGGCGACCGAGCCCGGTCAGTGGGGCAAGCTCCACATTCCGGTGAACGGCGGCCGGTACCTGCGGCTGGCGTCGAGCTACGACCAGCCGATCATCCTCGACGGCATCTCGCTCGTGGGCGACACCCCCGGCCTCACGGGCCAGGACGTGGTCACCGTGCAAGCCGGCGGGAAGGTCGACGCGGACCGGCCGGGGCCGTGGGATCTCGCCGGGGCCAGCGGGGCTTACGCGAACAAGTCACACGTGGTCGTCCGCTACCAGTGCGCCGGTGCGGTGAAGGGCTGGGTGAACAACCGCGCCTGACTTCCTTTCGTGCGGGGGCCGGTTGGCCCGGTCCCCGCACGTTCACCCGGAAGGGCCGGCGCGGCCGGAACACGCGTGAAGGCCCCGGCGAGCCGACGATGCCGGGGCCTTGCGCTGTCCGATGGAGACCTCGGTGTCCACTGTGGATGAGCCGGTGCCGCCGTGCTCCCGCTGGTCACGGCCGGGTCACGGCGCATGTCGTGATCCCGAACCGCAGGTGACAGCTGTCTCCGCCCGGATCACCCGAACGGCGGGTGGGGTAGTGTCGCTGCCATGGGGAGTCTCCGTTCGCGTATCCTCGCCTGGGCCGGTCGCCGCTACATCGCCCGGCAGCAGAAAAAGGGTTTCGACCTCGAGAAGATGGCATTTCTGCCCGACTCCGCGCTGGAACCGCTGCGGCGCGTGGGGCTCGACCCTGTGCCGTCGCTGGCGCAGCGCCGGGAAGAGGCGCCCATCAGCAAGCTCGACCTGCCGTTCGGCATGAACGCGTGGCTCGTGACCGGCTACGAGGAGTCCAAGGCCGTTCTCGGCAAGGTCTCGGAGTTCAGCAACGACTTCACGAACCTCGTCGGCAACGCGGGCGTGACCGAGGACCAGAACCCGGGCGGGCTGGGCTTCGCCGACCCGCCGGTGCACTCGCGGCTGCGCAAGCTGCTGACGCCCGAGTTCACCATGCGCCGGCTCAACCGCCTCACGCCTCGGATCGACGAGATCGTGAACGAGCAGCTCGACGCGATGGCCGCCGCCGAGGGGCCCGTGGACCTGTGGGAGGCGTTCGCGCTCCCGATCCCGTCGCTCACGATCTGCGAGCTGCTCGGGGTGTCCTATGAGGACCGCGCCGACTTCCAGCGCCTGAGCACCGCGCGCTTCGACCTGTTCGGTGGCGCGGGCGCGTCGCTGGGCGCGATCTCGGAGTCGCTGACCTACCTGCTCGACATCGTCAAGAAGCAGCGCGAAGAACCGGGCGACGGCCTGCTCGGCATGCTGATCAAGGAACACGGCGACGAGATCGACGACCTCGAGCTCGCGGGCCTCGCCGACGGCGTGCTCACCGGCGGCCTCGAAACCACCGCGAGCATGCTCGCCCTCGGCGCCCTGGTGCTGCTTCGCGACCCGGCCGCGTTCGACGCGGTCCGCGGCGACGACGACTCCGTGCACCGCTTCGTGGAGGAGCTGCTGCGCTACCTTACCGTGGTGCAGATGGCGTTCCCGCGCTTCGCCAAGGAAGACATCGACATCGCGGGCGTCCACATCGGCGAGGGCGACATCGTGCTGGTCTCCCT
This sequence comes from Amycolatopsis sp. NPDC049253, assembly GCF_040678995.1. Classification (NCBI taxonomy): domain Bacteria; kingdom Bacillati; phylum Actinomycetota; class Actinomycetes; order Pseudonocardiales; family Pseudonocardiaceae; genus Amycolatopsis; species Amycolatopsis sp. NPDC049253. Next base: position 622,511 of record NZ_JBFAQX010000003.1, read on the forward strand.
GTCCGTCGCCAACCGCGACGCCAAGCTGGGCACCGACATGGAACGCTTCGACCCGAAGCGCGACCCGTCCTCGCACCTGGCCTTCGGTTACGGCATCCACCGCTGCATCGGCGCGGAGCTCGCGCGCATGGAGCTGCGCACGGCCTACCCGGCCCTGGTGAAGCGGTTCCCGGACCTGCGGCTGGCCGTCGAACCGGACGAACTGGCGTTCCGCAAGGTCTCGATCGTCTACGGCCTCGACTCACTGCCGGTACTGGTCCGCTGACGCCAGGCTCGCACCGGATCGCCGCCGCTCCTCAACGCACCCCTCTCGGCCGGAACTGGATGCTGATCCGCGGCCCAACCCCCTTGCCCGTCTTCGGGATCGCGTGTTCCCACGTGCGCTGGCAGGAGCCGCCCATGACGATGAGGTCGCCGTGGCCCAGGGGGTAGCGGTGGGACTCCCCGCCGCCGCGGGGGCGGAGGGCGAGGTGGCGAGCGGTGCCCACCGAGAGGATCGCGACCATCGTGTCTTCGGAGCTGCCGCGGCCGATGGTGTCGCCGTGCCAGGCGACGCTGTCGCGGCCGTCGCGGTAATAACACAGGCCGGAGGTGCGGAAGGGCTCGCCGAGTTCGGCCGCGTAGTGTGCGGACAGCGCGTCACGCGCCGAGGTGAGCAGCGGGTGCGGCAGCGTCTCGCCCTCGCGGTAGAAGCAGAGCAGCCGGGGCACGGCGACGACGCGGTCGTACATCTGCCGCTGCTCGGCGTGCCACGGGACGTCGGCGACCAGGCGGGTGAAAATCTCGTCGGACCCCGACAGCCAGCCCGGCAGCACGTCGACCCACGCGCCGCGGCCCAGGTCCGTGCGCCGGATTCCGTTGAGGGACCCCAAAGCGGCGCCTTCGAGGCCGGACCCGAAGAGCGATCCCTGAAGTGCGTGACTCATGCCCCCACCGTACACGAGGGTCGAACACCTGTTCGGGTGTCTGAATTTGAGACCGGCGGCGCCGCGGACCCGTCGTAGCGTCGTGGGTCGGTCCCGACGCGGAGGTGGCGATGAAGGCACTGGTGTACCACGGACCCGGAAACAAGGCGTGGGAAGACGTTCCCGACGCGACGATCCAAGAGGTGACCGACGTCGTGGTGAAGGTGGACACCACCACGATCTGCGGCACCGACCTCCACATCCTCCACGGCGACGTCGCCGCGGTCACCGACGGCCGCATCCTCGGCCACGAAGCCGTCGGCACGGTCACGGCGGTCGGCGACGCCGTGGGGAGCTTCAAAGTCGGCGACCGGGTGCTCGTGCCGGCCGTCACGCGCTGCGGCCGCTGCGACTACTGCCAGCGGGGCATGCCCTCGCACTGCCGCACGGTCGGCGGCGTCGGCTGGATCTTCGGGCACCTCATCGACGGCACCCAGGCCGAGTACGTCCGCGTGCCCTTCGCGGACACCTCGCTCTACCACGTGCCCGCCGAGGTCACCGACGAGCAGGCCATCTTCCTCGCCGACTCCCTGCCCACCGGCTACGAGGTCGGCGTGCTCGCGGGCGAGGTGCGCCCGGGCGACACGGTCGCCGTCGTCGGCTCCGGCGCGGTCGGGCTCGCGGCGATCCTGACCACGGGTCTGTGGGGCGCGTCCAAGGTGATCGCCATCGACGCCAACAAGTTCCGCCTCGAGAAGGCCCTCGAGTTCGGCGCGACGGACACGGTCGCCGCCGGGCCCGACACCGTCGCGGAGGTCCTCGCGCACACCGACGGGCTCGGCGTCGACGTCGCCATCGAAGCCGTCGGCTACCCCGAGACCCTGCAGACGGCCGCCGCGCTCGTGCGGCCCGGCGGGCACGTCGCGAACATCGGCGTGCACGGCGTGGGCGTGGAACTTCCCATGCAGGATCTGTGGATCCGCAACATCACGCTCACCATGGGACTCGTCGACACCGTGTCCATCCCGACACTGCTGAAGATGGTCGCGAGCGGCCGCATCCCCGCGGAGAAGATGGGCACGCACACGTTCACCTTCGATCAGCTCGACCAGGCCTACGACGTGTTCGGCAACGCCGCCGACCACCAGGCACTGAAGGTGATCATCCAGCCGGCGTAGGCGGGTCGGCCGGCTTCGGGTGCGCGGTGACCACCAGCCGGTGCGTCCGCGCACCCGGAGCCGATTCGTCGTGGTACCGCGAGACGAGCGCGGCCACGAGTGTGGTCAGCTCGTCGGTGAACGCCGCCCGCTCGTGCGCCGAGCGGAACGCGATTTCCGTGTCCAGCGCCAGGGTCGGCAGCGGTTTGCCGGCGCGCGCCGCACGGCGCACGAGGCCGGCGACCTCGCGCACGGTCCGGCCGGCGACGGCCAGCAGATAGGCCGACGAGAGCCGGTCGGGCTCCATCGCCGAGGTGCCGGCGTCGCCGAGCGCGGCGGGGGAGACCTGGTACGACGCGGCCGTGGCGGCGAAGAGGCGCTCGGTCAGCCCGCCCCACTGACGCTCGCCCGCGGGCTCGACGAGACCGTGGGACTCCAGCGCCCGCAGGTGGTAGTTCACCTTCTGGCGCGTGAGCCCGACGCGCGAGGCGAGCGAGGCCGCCGACGCGGGTTCGGCCAGGGCCGCGAGCAGCCGTGCGCGGACCGGGTCCAGCGCGGCCGCCGCGGCGGCCGGGTCCTCGATCACCTCGACGTCCCGCATGGGCCGAGCCAAGCATTGACAAACAAACCTGTCAAGAGTCGCGATTCCGGCTCTTTTCTGTTTTCGTCCGTGCTCGTACAGTGATCACCCAGGTTCGACGCAGTGGTCTGAACCTGTCCCACCACCGCCGCCCTGAGTTGTACGGAGGTTGGCAAAGTGCGAGGAAGACTACGCCTCGGCGGGGTGGTCGCGGGGGTCGTGTGCGGGCTCGCGGTGGTGGCTCCGGTGGCGAGTGCACAGGTCGGCACCGGTCCGTGGAAGTCGTGGTCGCCGGGGTTCTCCGAGCAGGAGCGCGGGTGCGGGCAGATCAACGGGCTCAGGTTCCAGCTCACCTGCTCCACGGGCAGCGGTGACCAGCGCGCCGAGCGTCGGTACGACACCTACACCGGCGGCACGCACCAGTTCGAGGGTTCGTTCAAGGTCATCAGCATGAGCGGTACGCGCATCAGCGTGAAGCAGACGTTCCGCGACGGGTCGAACGCCGGCCCGTACTTCCTGCTTGCGGTGGAAAAGGGCGGCCGGATGTACGCGGTGGAGGGCGGTCAGACGCTTGCCGGCGGTGCCGCCGTGGGCACGTCCGTGCGGGTAGACACCGTCAACCAGGTGGGCAGCACGCACAAGGTGTACCTCAACGGTTCGCTCAAGCAGACCATCGACAGCCCGAGCGGTAGTTACTACGACAAGTTCGGTTCGTATCGCACCAGCAGTGGTGCGGGACCGATCACGGTGCAGTGGAGCGGTGTGAAGTTCTGGACGAAGTGAGTTCGGCGCGGCGTTCCCGGCCTCAGCGGGCCGGGGGTGTCGCCCACTCGCCCGGTGAGTCCCACGCCGTCAGGCGCAGGGAGCTCGTGAACCGGCGGTGCTCGCCGCTCACGGGATCGTCGAACTCCAGCACCTTGGCCAGCAGCTGCAACGGTTTCGTGAAGTCGTCGAGCGGTTTTTCCCGCAGCACGGGGTAGAAGTCGTCGCCGAGAATCGGGATGCCGAGGCCGGACAGGTGCACGCGCAGCTGGTGCGTGCGGCCGGTGGCGGGCAGCAGCCGGTAACGGCCGAGCCCGTCGCGGTGTTCGATCAGTTCCACGCGGGTCTCGGCGTTCACCGGGCCCTCGATCTCCTGCGCCGCAAGCACTCCGCGTTCCTTGACGATGTGGCTGCGGACCGTGCGCGGCAGCTCCAGTGAGGGATCGTAGGGCGCGATCGCTTCGTATTCTTTCGTCACGCGTCGGTCGCGGAACATCGTTTGGTACTTTCCGCGCACTTCCGGTGTGATCACGAACATCACGAGCCCTGCGGTCACGCGGTCGAGCCGGTGCGCGGGAGACAACGCCGGGAGGTCGAGATCGCGCCGCAGCCGCACCAGCGCGGTTTCGAGGATGTGCTTGCCGCGCGGGATCGTGGCGAGGAAGTGGGGTTTGTCGACCACCAGCAGGTGCTCGTCGCGGTGCACGACGGTGAGGTCGAACGGCACCGGCACCTCGTCGGGCAGGTCGCGGTGGAACCAGATGAACGAGCCGGGCACGAACGCCGCGTCGACCCCGAGCGGCCCGTCGAGACCGAAGATGCGCTCCTCGCGCAGCATCTGCTCGATCCGCGCCGGGTCCAGCCGCGGCAGCCGCTCCACGAGGTGCTCCAGCAACGTGCCCCACGGGCCCTCGTCGGGCATCCTCAGCCGCGCCGGGTCCAGCCCGTGGCGCGGCGGCAGCGGGCCGCGAAGCTTGCGTCTCATCGGACGCCGACTCTAGTCGTCGCCGGCGGCACCGCTGCCGGGAGCGGTCACTCGCCCGTGTTCTGGCGGTAGATCGCGATGTAGCGGGCCTTCGCCTCGGCGTCGGCGGCTTCGGCGGCCTCACGGCGGATGCGCTTGCCCGTGCCGGGAGGGAAGCCGTTGCGCGAGAGGCGGTGCTCGATGCTTTCCTCCATGTACACCGACGAGTAGAAGTACGCGACCAGCGCCGCCATGAGCACGATCGCGAGCCGCAGCGCCAGCGGTCCCGGCAGCAGCAGCCACACGAGGCACAGCGGAATGAGGCCCACGGAACTGCGCAGCACGTGCCGCGCCTTCCAGTGCTTCGACGTCGTGTCGTGCAGGATCCAGTCCCGGTAGCGCTCGGGCAGGCGCCCGCCTACCGCGTACCAGAACCAGCGGAACACTCCCGGACGGTCCATCACGCCTCCTTGTCGGCTAACGTCAGAGTACACTAATAATTAGTGCGCTAATCGATGACGTAGCCGAGGCCACACCCGAAGCCGTTAGGGTGGCCCGGACCAGGAGGAGGACCCGTGGCAGAGATCGACTTGGGCGACGACCCGCTGAAGCTCGACCGCCAGGTGTGCTTCGCGCTGTCGGTCGCCTCGCGCAGCGTCATCGCGATCTACCGGCCCCTGCTGGAGCCGTACGGGCTGACGCACCCGCAGTACCTCGTGATGCTCGCGCTCTGGGAGAAAGCCCCGAGGTCGGTAAAGGACCTCGGGGCCGCGCTGCGCCACGAACCCGCGACGCTGTCTCCGTTGCTGAAGCGGCTCGAAGCGATGGGTTACGTCACCCGCGGCCGCAAGGCGTCCGACGAGCGGCAGCTCACCGTCGAGCTGACCGAGAAGGGCCGCGCCCTGCGGGCCGAGGCCGAGAAGATCCCGTACCGCGTGGTCGAGACGCTCGGCATGGAGGTCGCCGAGCTGGAGGCCCTCCACGCCGCCTTGGGCCGCGTGATCGAGGCGACCGCCTGAGCGCTCAGTGCGGTGCCACGAGCACCGCGTCGATGGCGATCTCCAGGTAGCGCCCCACGATCGCGCGCGGCGCGCCCATGCCGAGCGGTGCCCGGTCGAGCGTCGCGCGGGCCTGGAGGCGCACCGAGCCGGCGCCGGTGCCGGCGGGCCGTTCGACGGTGAGCGTGAGCGGGCACGTGGTGCCGCGCAGGCTCAGGAACCCTTGCGCCGCCCAGCCTTCCGGGCAGGAGGTGATGTCGCCGGACGCGAACGTCATCGTCGGTTCGGTGCCGCAGTCGAGCCACTGGGACTTCTGCAGGTCGCGGTCGCGACGGCGGTTGCCGGTGTCGATCGCGGACAGGTCGAGCTCCGCGCGCAGGGCGGTCGGCGTGCCGGCGGTGTTCACGTGCACCGTCGCGGCCCGGACGGGGATCGAGCCGTGCACGAGGTGGAAACCGAGCTTGCGCACGGTGAACGTGGCCGACGTCCGTCCGGTGTGGACGGTCCAGGTGCCGGGACGCAGACGGGTGGTGGTGGGGGTGCTCATCGGGTACCTCCGGTGGTGACGGATGCGGGCAGGGTGTGGTGGACAACGCGGTGCAGGTCGATCCGCTCGGGACCGGTGAGCGGCGCCGGGTCCTCGCCCGGCAGTAGCTCGGTGCTCAGCACCGCCTTCTGGACGGCTTCGATCGCGGCGACGGACTCGGCGAACCCGAGCACGAGCCCCGCGCCGTCTTCGGCGCGCAGCACGAACACCGGGCCGATGCCCGGCACCTGCCGGGCGGCGGGCCAGATGCGCTCGCGGCCCGCGAAGTCCTCGGCGCGGACCTGCGCCTCGTCGCGGGGGCCGGTGAACCGGCTGGCCTGGGCGTAGTTCGGTGCGCCCGGCGCGAACTCGGCGGAGACGACCTCGTAGACGTCGGTGTCGAGCCACGTGGTGCCGGGGCCGGTGTGGGCGGCGGCTTCTTCGGCCGACGCGGCGTCGGGCCAGAACGCGACGGCCGCGCCGAGCACGCCGGCGACCTGGCCGAGCACGCACCCGCCGAGGGGCGCCGGGCCGGGGTGCAGCTCCGCGGCGAGGGCCGGGCCCCAGTCGCCGCTCTCGGTGGCGGTGTTCCGCCGGAACTGGTGGACGGTGGCGTACATGCTGCTCCTTCGGCCTGGGGTGGGAAGTTCGACGAGGTCCACCTTCGGCCGCGCGGACGTTCCGGACATCAGTGCCAGTACGCAGACGGACCACTGAAACCGGGCGCATACTGGCCTGCGTGACAGGCTCCGTGCCGTTCGTCGGCCGGGCCGGGGTGCTCGCCGACCTGCGCGGCCGGTTCGCGACCGGCGCGGCGGGCACGGGCGCCCTGGTGCTGCTCGGCGGGCCCGCCGGCATCGGCAAGACCACGCTCGCCGAGGCCGCCACCGAGGGCCTCGCCACCGTGTGGGGCCGCTGCGTGGACGACCCCGGCGCGCCGCCGCTGTGGCCGTGGCGCCGCGTGCTGTCGGCCCTGCCCACGGCCGGCGCCGAGGTCGCCCGCGCCGTCGCCGACCTGGACGGACGCGCCGGTACGGACCTGGTGGCGGCGCGGTTCCGGCTCGTCGCCACGGCGGCCGACGCCCTCGTCGCCGCGGCCGAGCCCGGCGGCCTGGTGGTGGTGCTGGAGGACCTGCACTGGGCCGACGAAGCGTCGTTGCGGCTGCTGCGCCACCTCGCCGGCGAACTGCGCCGCTCACGGCTGGTGGTGCTCGCGACCTACCGCGACACCGGGCCCGCGCTCGACGAGACGCTGCCCGAACTGCTCGGCGGCCCGGCCACGCACGCCGTGACCGTCGCCCCGCTGGCCGAGCCCGACGTGCGTAGGTACCTCACCGAGGTGGCCGGCGCGGCCGTCGGCGACGCCGAGGTGCGCGACGCGCTGCGCCGCTCCGGCGGCAACCCCCTGTACCTGCGGGCGGTCGCGCGGTCGGCCGGGTCCGGCGGCGGGCGCGCGGAGCTGCGCCACCTCGTGCGGACGTCGGTGGCCGGGCTCGCGCCGGAGGTGCGCGAGCTGGTCGAGGTGGCGGCGGTGCTGGGGGAGGAGGTGGACTGCGGCGTGGTCGCCGACGTCGCGGGCCGGCCCGTCGCCGAGGTCGTGCCGCTGCTGGACGACGTCGTGCGCGCGGGCGTGCTCGTGCCCGTCGCGGCCGGGCGGCGCCGGTTCGCGCACGCCGTCGTGCGCGACGGCGTCTACGAGGACCTCGACCAGGGCGTGCGCGAGGCGCTGCACGCCCAGGCGGCGCTGGCGCTGACCCCGCGAGCCGAAGCCGATCCCGCTCACGCCGGGGTCGTCGCGGTGCACTGGCTGCGGTCGGCCGCCGACCCGGTGGCACTCGGCCGCGCCGCCGACTGGGCCGTGGTCGCCGCGCGCGAGGCGACGCGGGCGCTGGCTTTCGCCGAGGCGGCAAGGTTTCTGACCTTCGCCGTCGACGCGCGACGGCGAGCGGGCCGGGCCGGCGGGCTCGCCGAGCTGCTCATCGACCTCGCCACGGCCGAGTACCGCTCCGGCCGCTTCGGCCCGGCCCTCGACCACGCCGAACAGGCGGCCGAGCGCGCGGAAACTCCGGAGACGCTCGCCGCCGCGGCCCTGGTCGTGCGGGACCTGTCCGCGCCGGAACTGTTGCCCCGGCTGGGAAAACTCGCCGACACGGCGCTCGGCGCGCAACTGCCCGACGACCTGCGCGCCCGGCTGCTCGCGCAGGCCGCGTCGGTCGCCGCCGACGTCGGGCGCACCGGGGAGGCGCGCCGGCTGGCCGACGAAGCGCTCGCGCTCGCCGAACACGGCGCCGACGACGAAGCCCTGCTCGACGCCGTGCGAGCGCGGTTCAAGATCCTCCCGATCGAGCTGCCGCTGGAGGACCGGCTGCGCCTCGGTTCCCTGGCCGTGCGATTCGGGGACCGGCAGCCGCTTTCCGCGCTGTGGGGCCACAAGTGGCGCATCGACGCGGCGTTCGAGACCGGGGCGATGGCCGTGGTCGACCACGAGATCACGGCCGTCACAGCGCTCGCGGCGACGACCCGGCTGCCCCTGGTGCGCTGGCACGACCTGCGGCTGCGCACGTCGCTGCTCGCGTTCCGCGGCGCGTTCGCCGAGGCGCGTGAGCTGAACCGGCGGGCCAGGGAGCTGGCTGTGGCCGAGCTGGCGGACGACCGCTCGGCGCTCGGCATGTCGTCCGCGTTCAGCCTGCAGCTCGCGCTCGTGACCGGCGACGTCTCCGAGATCGACGAGCATTACGACGACGTGCTCGCCACCGTGCCGACCCTGCCCATCGCCGTGGTGTCCCGGCCGCTCGTGCACGTCGTTCTCGGGGAGGACGAGGCGGCGCTCGCGGGGTACGAGGCCGTGCGCCACCTCGCGCGGCAGGACGGCTTCGACCTGCGGTCCAGCGGCGTCGCGCCGAACCTCGTGGTGCTGGTGGAGGCCTTCGGCGACGTCGAGACGGCGCGCTTCCTCGAGCCCGTGCTGCGCGCCGACGAGCGCGTGGTGTCGGGCGGCGCGGGCGTGTACTGCAGCGACTGCGGCACGAGCTGGCCGGCCCGCCTCGCCGCGGTGCTCGGCCGGCTCGAGGAGGCCGCGCGGCTGTTCGAGGCCACGATCGCCACGAACGTGCGGGTCGGCGCGCGCCCGTTCGTCGCGCAGAACCGCCTGCGGCTGGCCACGGTGCTCGCGACCCTCGGCGACACCGCCAAGGCCCGCTCCCTGGCCCGCCAGGCCCGCGACGAAGCGCGCCGGCTGGTGATGCCGGGCACCGTGGACGAAGCCGCGAAGCTACTGGGCCGCCTGAGCACGACCGGACCGCTGACCCCGCGCGAACGCGAGATCGCCGGCCTCGTCGCCGACGGCCTGCCGAACCGCGCGATCGCCGAGCGGCTCGTGGTCTCCGAACGCACGGTCGAGAGCCACGTCCGCAGCATCCTGGCCAAGCTCGACCTGGCCAACCGCACCGAAATCGCCGCCTGGACCCACCGCGGCGGTCGATAACCAACCGCCCGACCACTTCGGCGACCTCTTGCTGCGGCGGTGAGCGCGCGGAGCCGCGAGCAGGGACGGGCGGGCAGGCGGCGAGCGAGAGGGGCTGCCCTGGGCGGCCGACTCTGCCCACCCACTACAGGCCCACTTGCTGCAGGCCCGCTCGCGGCAGGCTCACTTGCTGCAGGCCCGCTCGCGGCAGGCTCACTTGCTGCAGGCCCGCTCGCGGCAGGCTCACTTGCTGCAGGCCCGCTCACTGCAGGCTCACTTGCTGCAGGCCCGCTCGCGGCAGGCTGACTCACCGCAGGCCTGCTTACTGCAGGCCCGCTCACCGCAGGCCCGCTCACTGCAGGCCCACTTACTGCAGGCCCGCTCGCGGCAGGCTCACTCACCGCAGGCCCACTCACCTCCTGCCTGCCCACCGCCAACTGCACATTCCCACCACCTCACCCCGCCGAGGCGACCCGCCGGCGAGATCGCGCCGGCTTCGGGATCGGGCGGTGCGATCGGCCCCCGGCCCAAACCCCCGCCCCCACCCCAAGACCGCGACCAAGCGATAACACCCCCCCCCGCGGA
>NZ_JBFAQX010000004.1:0-302322 GCF_040678995.1 Amycolatopsis sp. NPDC049253
GATGCGCCCGCGCGATGGTGGAGTCGACCGACACCGCCCACTCCACCACCCCGGCCGCATCTGCCGTGGCCAACAGCCGCTGCAGCACCGTGTCCCAGGTGCCGTTCCCGGCCATCCGGCGGTGCCAGGTCCAGATCGTCTGCCACGAACCGAACACCGCGGGCACATCGCGCCACGCAATCCCGCACCGATAGCGGTAGATGATTCCCTCGACCATCGACCTGGCATCCGAGAACGGCCGACCCTGCTTGCCAGTACGGACTGGCAACAAGTCCTCGATCAGCGCCCACTGATCGTCTGACAGCAACTGAAACCGCGACACACCGAGCAGCATCTCAGCAAACGATCGGAACCTTTGCCAGACACGCGGCTACGCCGTGTCGCACGTCGAGCCGGCCCCGGGCTGGCCGCGCGTCTCGTACGCAGGTATGAGACGGCGGCCGAGGTTCGTCCGCGCGGTCGATCTTCGCCGGCGCCGGTTGCGGGAGTCTCGACGCATCGGCACACGAAGGAGATCCCGATGCTGAAGACGGACTTCATCCCCCAGGGGCAGCGGCTTCCGGAGGGCAGGATCACCGGGCTGCCCGCGTGGTACTTCCTGCTGGTGGGGCTGCTCGCGGCGAGCGGGGACCTCACCGTGCAGTTCCAGGACCGGTACCCGTGGGTGGCGCTGCTGCCGCTGGTCGTGCTCGCGGTCCACGTGGTGCTGTGGTCCACGATGCTCGCGCGGCGACGGCAGCTGCTGCGGGCCGTGTGGCGCCGCAAGCAGGCGCTGGGCCTGGTGGCGACGCTCTTCGTGGCGCGGCTGCTCGTGCAGGTCGGCCTGACCCGGCTGACCGACAGCGTCGCGCCCCTGCACAGCTACACCCACCTGATCCTCGGCCTGGTGATGCTCGTGGTGGCGACCGTGGGGGCGTGGTTCGACCAGTGGCTGGTGCTGCGCGTGGTGAACAAGGACCGCGCGTGAGCCGTCAGCGGCGGCGCTTCGCGTCCCGGAGCACGCGTTGGGCCGCGAGCCGGCCGGACGTCGCGTTGGTGCCGGCGCCCGGCCAGGTCGCCGCGCCGGTGAGGTAGAGCCCGTCGACCGCCGTGCGGTAGCCGTGGTGGCCCCAGCCGAGCGGGCGGAACAGGAAGTTCTGCGGCAGGTGGTCGCTGTCGCCGCCGACGAGGTTCGGGTTGGCGGCTTCGAGGTCCTGGGGTGTGTGCACCGCGTACTTCGCGATCCGGGCCGACGTGCCGGGGGCGTAGCGCTCGAGCTTCGCGAGCACGCGTTCGGCCATCGGCTCGGCGGCTTCCGGCCAGGTCGTCGCACGGATCGGGCCGGCCGCGTCGCCGCGGATGACCGAGGGCACGGTGCGGACTTGCAGCCACGCGACGTGCTTGCCGGCGGGAGCGCGTGTCGGGTCGACGGCGGTGGTCTGGCCGACGACCAGCAGCGGGTCGGCGGGCAGGAGCCCGGCCTGGGCCTCGGCGTAGGTTTTGGCGAGGTCGTCGACGTAGGGCGCGGCGTGGACGTAACCGAACTCGGCGAGGTCTTCGCCGGCGGCCCAGGGGAGCGGGCCGTCGAGAGCGAGGTGCAGCATCAGCGTGGCGGGGCCGTAGCGGAAGTTCTCCGCCTTGCGCCGCAGGTCTTCGGGGACGTCGGTGAGCAGCTTCCCGTACAACGCTCGTGGTCCCACGTTGGCCACGACCGCCCGCCGCCCGCAGCCGGGTGCCGTCCGCTGTCCGCACTCCGGCGGCGCGGCCGTTCTCGCGCAGTACCCCGTCGACCTCGAGTCCTGTGTGGACTTCGCCGCCGTATTCGACCAGCAGCGCGGCGAGTGCGTCGGGGAGCCGCTGCGCTCCGCCTTCGACGACGGACATGCCGTTGTCCATGTCGGCGAACAGCTCCAGCAGCGGGAACATCGCGCCGCCGCTCACGTCCGGGGCGAAGTCGAGGTGCATGCCCCAGCATGCGGCCATCGCCTGCGCTTCGCGCGTCTCGAACCAGGTTTCGCCGAGCTCGCGGGTGCTCATCAGCAGCGTCCGGGCCAGGTCGAGCGCACCGCTCACCCCTTGCTTGCGGACCAGCCGCGCGACCTCCCGGAGGGCGGCTTTCGACGGCAGCGCGGAGCCGTAGAGCGCGAACAGGTGCGGGGCGAACCGCCGGTACACCCCCGTAAAGGCGGTCGAATCCCTCGGCGTCGGCCGCCGAGTGGGCGGCGAGGCCTTCGAGGGTCTTCGCGTGGTCGTGGTGGACGCCCAGGCTCCGCCCGTCGGGGAAGACGTTGGAGTAGGGCCGGTGCGTGACCCGGAACCTCAGGCCGAGCCGGGTGAGGTCCGCGCCGAAGTCGGCGTGGGCCGCGGAACCGAGGAACAGGTTCTGGTTGGTCGAGTACAGGTCGTGCTCGAACCCCGGCAGCGTCACCTCCCCGCTGGCGATCGCCCCGCCCACACCGGCGTTGCGCTCCACGACGGCCACGGACCAGCCGGCCTTCGCGAGGTAGAGCGCCGCGACGAGCCCGTTGTGCCCGCCCCCGATCACGATCGCGTCGTACGTGCTCACCGGTCTCCCTCGCGCATCGGCGGTCCTCCTCGTGTCCGGGCTCGTGGGCGAATCCGGGTGCTACGGGCCGAAGACCTCCGCGTTGTGCTCCCCGACCGAGGGCGCCGGGCTCGGGCCGAGGCGCGCGCCGTCGACCACGACCGGTGATTTCGGCGCCAGGTGCGGGCCGACGCCGGGCTGGTCGAGCGGTGCGAAGAGGTCGTGGTCCGCCAGCTCGGGATCGCGGCCGACCTCGGCGAACGTGCGGTAACGCTGCCACAGGATGCGGTGGGCGTCGAGGGCCTTGGCGGCGTCGGCGAACGGCGTGGCGGCGAACCAGCGGGCCAGCAGCGCCGAGATGAGGTCGCGGTGTTCGAAGCGGGCGGCTTCACCGGAAAAGTCGATCGCGAGGGAGTCGCCGAGAGCGGCGAACGCGGCGGTCAGGCCCGTGGCGGCCAGCAGCTTCGCCCAGTGGCGTTCGGTCAGGACGACGACCACGACCGCGACGCCGTCGGCCGTGGTGAAGTCGCGGCCGTAGGTGCCGTGGATGTCGTTGCCGGACTTGGTGCGTTCGTGGTCGGTGACCTGGGCTTCGGCGAGGTAACCGAGGTTGCCCGCGGTGGCGAGGGCGACGTCCTCCAGCGCGACGCGCAACGCCGCGCCCTGCCCGGTCCGCAGCCGGCGCCGCTCGGCGGCGAGCAGGCCCGTGGCGAGGTACAGACCGGCGGCGAGGTCCCACGCGGGCAGGACGTGGTTGACCGGCCCGGGCACGTCGGCCGGGCCGGTGACGAGCGGGAACCCGGTGGCGGCCTGGACGGTGTAGTCCACGGCGGCGCCGCCGTCGGAGCGGCCTGCCAGCAGCGCGTGGATCACGTCGGGACGCCGGGCGGACAGCGCGGCATGCGTGAGCTCGGGATGCCGGTCGGTGTTGGTGACGACGACACACGGTCCACCGTGGACGATCAGGTCGGCCACCCGTTGCCGGTCCACTTCGGACGCCAGGTCCGCCGAGATCGCGCGCTTCCCTTTGTTCAGCCCGGTCCAGTACAGGCTCGTGCCCGAGTCGGCGAGCGGCCAGCGCGTGCGGTCGGGCGCGCCGCCCGGAGGTTCGACGCGGACGACGTCGGCGCCGAGCTGGGCCAGGGTCAGGCCGCACAGGGGAGTGGCGACGTAACTGGAGATCTCGACCACCCGCAGCCCGTCGAGCAGTGCCTCAGGCATCGGCACCGCCCCGGCCGGTGAAGTCGGGCTTGCGGCGTTCCCGGTGCGACGCCAGGCCTTCGCGCACTTCCGGCCCGGCGAACCCGTAGAACTCCAGCGCCAGCGACGAGTCGAAGATCGCGCCGGCGATCTGCCGGTACCACGCGTTGAGGCTCTGCTTCGTCCACCGGATCGCGTTCGGCGCGCCGAGCGCCAGCTCCCGGGCGAGGTCACGCGCGGTCGGCAGCAGCTCCGCCTCTTCGTCCACGCACAGCGAAACGAGGCCGATCCGCTCGGCCTCCTCGCCGGTCATCGGCCGGCAGGTCATCAGGTAGTACTTGGCTTTCGCCATCCCGCACAGCAGCGGCCAGCAGATCGCCGCGTGGTCCCCGGCCGCGACACCGAGCCGTGTGTGCCCGTCGACGATCTTCGCGGTCTTCGCGACCACCGACACGTCCGCGAGCACCCCCGCCACCAGCCCCGCGCCGACGGCCGGGCCGTGGATCGCCGAAACGATCGGTTTCGAGCAGTCGATGATGTTGTAGACGAGGTCCCGCGCCTCCCGCATGGTGCGCGAGCGGGCCTCGAAATCGGTGGTCAGCTTCTCGACCAGGTCGAACGACCCGCCGGCGGAGAACCCCTTGCCCTCGCCGCGCAGGAGCACCGCGTTCACCGCGGGGTCGCGGTCGAACTCGCGCCAGATCTCGGCCAGGTCGCCGTGCGCGGCCTCGCTGACGGCGTTGAGGTTCGGCCCGTCCAGCACCAGCTCGACCACGCCGTCCTCGTCCGGCCCGTCGACCCTCAGGTGCTCGAAACGCGCGTACCGGCTCATGCGGCTCCCTCCGCTCGTGGGTGATCAGAGCTCAGTCTGCACCGCCGGCCGAGGAGTTCGGCCATGACGGCGGTGGTCGCGCGCAGCACGGCCTCGCGGTGGCGCTCGAGGCGGGCGGCCGGGTCGTGGCCGATCTCGGGCGGGGTGAGGTTCCACGAGTCGGTGATCGGTGAGGTCGCGCCCTTCGGCGTCGGCATCACGATGGTGGAGCGCGGCACCGTCCGCACAGGCTTCGGGGCGGCGATGACCGTCGCCGAACCGCTCGACGTCTCCAAGACCACGCGCGTCGGCCGGGTTCGCCGGTACCTCGGAGGCGCCGGCACCCTCACCGGCGACGCTCCGGGCGATCCGGCGCGCGTCGCGAGGGCCGCGATCGACTCCGCCGGCGTCACGCCGGCCCGCGCCGCCTCGCTCTCGGCGGCGTCGATCTCACCGGCCGCCGCACGGTCGTCACCGGAGGCGCGTCCGGCATCGGCCTCGGCACCGCCCGCACCCTGGCGGCCGCCGACGCCGACGTGACGTCGCGGTCCGCGACCCCGACGCCGTCGAGGACCTGCCCGCTGTGCGGCGATGCCCGCGTGGTCAACGTCGCGTCCTCGGCCCACCTCATGTCCGCGGTGGACTTCGACGACCCGCACTTCGAGCGCACGCCCTACGAAGCGTGG
The DNA here is from genome assembly GCF_040678995.1 of Amycolatopsis sp. NPDC049253. Lineage (NCBI taxonomy): Bacteria > Bacillati > Actinomycetota > Actinomycetes > Pseudonocardiales > Pseudonocardiaceae > Amycolatopsis > Amycolatopsis sp. NPDC049253. Next base: position 5,222 of record NZ_JBFAQX010000004.1, read on the forward strand.
ACCGCCTACGCCCGCTCGAAGACCGCGATGATCCTCTTCGCCTTCGCCTTCGCCTTCGCCTTCGCCTTCGCCCTCGCCGGACGCTGGGCAGCCGACGGCATCACCGTCAACGCGCTGCACCCGGGCGGCATCATGACCAACCGGCGGCGCCACCTCGACGAAGCCCAGCTCGGCTTCGTCGGCGCCATGGACGACCGGGGCCACGTCCTCGCCGTCCCGCCGGGCTGGAAGACCCCCGAACAGGGTGCGGTGACGTCGGTGCTGCTCGCGGGTTCGCCGCTCGTCGCCGGGATCACCGGCCGGTACTTCGAAGTCGCCGCCCTCGCGCCGGTCCAGCCGAACTCCACGCCGGGCGCCGGTGGGGTCGCGCCGTACGCGATCGAACCGGCTCTGGCGGCGCGCTTGTGGGACGAGACGCTGCGCATGCTCGGCTGACCACAATGGACAGTGCGGGACCGGTTAGCGAGCGGCCCCCGGAACTCCGAGCTCCTTGAGGAACAAGTCGTGGAAGCTGAGCCCGAGCACCTGGCGCACGTCGGGCTCGGGCCAGCCGCGGCGGTGGAGCTCGGCGGTGATGCGGGGGAGTCCGGCGGGCCCTTCGAGGCCGGGCACGAACTCGCGGGCCGTGCGGTCGTCCCAGGAGCGTTCGTCGGCGCGGCGGAGGCTGTCGGAGACCTCCTTGATGAAGTCGGGGCCGAGGCCCACATGGGCGACGCCGACGACGTCCGCGGCGTGCTCGATGTGGTCGGCGACGCGGGCGATGGTGTGCTCGTGCTCGTCGACGAACTGGGCCAGGACGTTGATCCCCACGACCCCGCCGGATTCGGCGATCGCGCGCAGGCGCGCGTCGGTGAGGTTGCGGTGGTGGGCGCGCACCGCGAAGGCCGAGGAGTGCGACGCGACCGGCGGCCGGGTCGCGAGCTCCAGCAGGTGGTCGGTGGACGTGGCGCCGAGGTGGGAGACGTCGAGCATGATGCCCAGCTCCTCGCACACCGCCACGGCGTCCACGCCCGCGCTCGTGAGGCGCCCGCCCGTGTCGTCCTCGGCCGAGCCGTCGGCGAGCATCGTGCGCCCGAAGTGCGTGAACGACGCCATCCGCACGCCGAGCCGGTGCAGCGTCTCGAACAGGCCGACGTCGAGGCCGACGGCTTCGCAGCCTTCCATCGCGAGGACGAGCGCGATCCGGCCGTCGGCGAGGGTCTCGCGGATGTCGTCGCCGGTGAGGCACATCCGGACGGCATCGCGGTTGCCGGCTTCGACGCGCCAGGCGGTCTCGATCATCCGCAGCGTCTGGCGCAGCGCCCCTTCGGGACGGAACTCGGGTTCGAGGAACACCGGCAGCACCTGGAGGTCGACGCCGCCGGCGCGCAGCTGCGGCAGCCAGACGCGGCGGAAGTACCCGGCCTGCCGGTCGGCGGGGTAGCGCGAGCAGAGCATGAGCAGGTCGTTGTGCGCGTCTGCGACCACGGCGTCGTGGTGCAGGGCCACTCCTTCGGTCATGAAAAGCACTCCTCGACGGTCCACTGTGGAATCGCCGGCGAGTCTAGGGGGGCGGTGGCTGTGCCGTCACGTGGTGATGCTCTGAGAGCACGACTCAGGACGCCCGGCTCATGATGGCGCTCAGCCGCCGGGCGGCGACCTTGGTCGTCGCGCTGAGCTCGGTCAGCCGGTCCAGCGCCCGGCTCGTCGGCGCGGACACGTTGAGCGAGGCGATGATCCGCCCGGTCGCGTCCCGCACGGGCGCACCGACCGAGAGCAGCCCGCCCTCCAGCTCGTCGATCGCCACGGTGCAGCTCTCCTGCCGCTCGTGGTGCAGCCGTTCGAGCACCTCGGCCACGCTGCGCAGCGCGCGCGGGCCGAACTCGCCCGGCGGCGTGCGGGCGAGCAGCGCGCGGATGTCGTCGTCCTCGTGGTCGAGGATCAGCGCGCGGCCCGACGCGGTCACGTGCAGGGGTGAGGTCCGCCCGACCCAGCCCCCGGCCTGCACGGTGTGCGGCGAACGCTCGCGCAGGATCGTGAACGACTGGTCGCCCTGCAGGATCGACAGCAGCGCGCTTTCGCCCGTCTCGACGACCACCGCGCGCAGCACGGCCGAGCCGCTGCCGAGCAGACGCTGGTCGCCGGCGCGCGCCGCGAGCACGTGCAGCTGCCAGCCGAGCCGGTACCCGCGCGTCTCGGGGTTCTGCTCGACGAGCCCGTGCGCGGCCAGCGCCTTCAGCATCCGCGAGATCTGGCTGCGCTCACGGCCCACGCGGCGGGCGATCTCGGCCCCGGACAGCTCGGGGCGGCGCTCGTCCTCGCCGAGGGTGCGGAGCACGGCGGCCACGCGGCCGACGGTCGAGGTGTCGGAGTTTTCGGCCATGCCCCGACGGTAGTGGTGCTGTGAAAGCTACACAAGTGGTCACCAGGGCACACTGAGACGATTCAGGGTGCTCTCGCGGCAACACCCGTGGCGTCGGACGGACAGCGGATCGCAGACTCCCCGGCCATGTCCATCACCGCCCCTGCCGGGGCCGCACTGTTCGGAGAACAGACCCGCAAGGCGCTCGCCCACCTTCCGGCCCACGGCCGCCGCCTGGCCGACGTGCCGGCCTTCCTCACCGCGTACGCCCAGGTCAAGGCGGCCGCCGCCCGGGCCAACGCGGAGCTCGGCGTGCTCGATCCCGCCCGAGCCGACGCCATCACCCACGCCGCGGACGAGGTCGGCGTGGGGCACCACCGCGGCCAGTTCCCGCTCACGCTCGTGCAGGGCGGCGGCGGAACCTCGACCAACATGAACGTGAACGAGGTCCTCGCGGCGCGTGCCGAGCAGCTGCTGCGCGAGTCGGGCGAGCCGCTTTCGGTGCACCCCAACGACCACGTCAACCGGTCGCAGTCCACGAACGACACCTATCCCACCGCGATGGCGCTCGCGCTGACGGAGCTGGCCGAACCCGTCACCGCGGCGCTGAGCCACCTCGCCGACGCCTTCGACGGGCTCGCGGCCGACCAGGGCGCGCTCGTGCGCCTCGGCCGGACGTGTCTGCAGGACGCCGTGGTGCTCACCGTCGCCCAGACCCACCACGGCCACGCTCACGCGATCCGCCGCACGAGCGCGGCCCTCGACCACGCCGTGGCTGCTCTGGCGGAAGTCCCGCTCGGCGCCACCGCCGTCGGCACCGGCCTCGGCAGCCCCGCCGGCTACGCGGAACTGGCCGTGCGCCACCTCGCCGAGCTGTCCGGGCGCGCCCTGAAACCCGCCGAGGACTACTTCGACGCCCTGGCCCACCTCGACGCCTACGCCGCCGTCGCCGCCGCGCTCGTCCGCGCGTCCGGCGTGCTCGGCAAGATCGCCCGCGACCTGCGCCTGCTGTCTTCCGGCCCGGTCGGCGGCCTCGGCGAGGTGCGGCTGCCGCAGCTGCAGGCGGGCTCGTCGATCATGCCGGGCAAGGTCAACCCCGTGGTGCCGGAGCTGGTGCTGCAGCTCGGTTTCCGCGTCCGCGGGGCCGCCGCGACCGTCGACGCGGCCGCCGACGCCGGCGAGCTCGAGCTGAACGTGATGGAACCGGTGGTCCTCGACGCGCTCGTCCGCGCGTTCGAGGACCTCGCCGCCGCGGCCACGATCTTCCGCGAGAAGTGCGTGGCCCGGCTGCAGTGGGACGAGGAAGCCGTGGCGCGCAACGCCACCGGCGCACTCGACGAGTACGTGACCCTCGCGACCACGGCGGGCTACCGAACCGCCGTCGGCGCGGCCACCTCCGCCTCCGCAGGAGAGTCCTCATGAAACCGATGGCACGCACCGGCCCCGGCGCCACCGAGCCGGCCGCCGTGGCGAGAATGACCGCGAAGACCACCTTCGCGTTGTCGGTCGGCACCTTCGTGGAGTGGTTCGACTTCGCGCTCTACGGGTTCTCGACCGCGATCATCGCCACCCAGTTCTTCCCGGGCGACAACCCCACGGCGGCGTTGCTCGGTACGCTGGCGATCTACGGCGTGTCCTTCTTCGCCCGTCCGATCGGCGGCGTGGTGATGGGCCGTGTCGGCGACCGCCACGGCCGCCGCACCGCGCTGGCCGTCTCACTGGTCCTCATGGGACTGTCCACCGCGCTCATCGGCGTGATCCCGCCGTACGCGACGATCGGCTTCGCCGCACCGCTGCTGCTCACGCTGTGCCGCTTGGTGCAGGGCTTCGCGGCGGCGAGTGAGCTGACGGGCGCCGCGACCTATGCCGCCGAATCCGCGCCGGACGGCAAGCGCGGCCTGTACGTGAACATCGTGTCGTGCTTCGGCAGCGTCGGCACGGCCGTCGCGACCTTGGTGGTGCTGCTGTTCCGCCTGGACGAGGACTTCTACGCCTCCGGTGGCTGGCGCTGGCCGTTCGTCGCGGGCGGGCTGCTCGCGTGCGGCGGCATCTACCTGCGGCTGCGGCTGGCCGAAACCGGCGTGCACCTGCGGGCGCGGAAGAAGCCGGCTGTCTCCTTCGGAGGGACTCTGCGCCGTCACGGCCGCACCATCGGCGTGCTGATCGTCTTCTACGCGCTCGTCGGGGTCGGCTTCCACACACTGCTCGGCTACATGCCCACGTACATGACGAAGGTCGCCGGGATCTCCTCGACCACGGCGCTGTGGATCAGCCTCTTCGCGTTCGTCACGTTCGCCGTGTCGTGCGTCGGGTTCGGCGCCCTGACCGACCGGGTGGGCCGCAAGCCGGTGATGATCACCGCGGCCGTCGCGATCCCCGTGCTCACCGTGCCGGCGTACCTGCTGATCGCGGGCGGGAACCTGCCGCTGGTCTGCGTGGCCCAGGCGCTGCTCGTGATCCCGGTCGCCGGCGTGCAGGCCGCGGGGAACGTGACCAACGCCGAGGTCTTCCCGCCCGAGGTCCGCTACTCGGCCGGCTCGATCGCCTACACCTTCTCCTACGCCGTGTTCGCCGGCACCGCGCCGCTGCTCGACGCCGTGCTGCTCGACGCCGGCGGCAAGCTCCTGCCCGCCCTCTACGGCGTGCTGATCGCGGTGATCGCGCTCCCGTTCCTCGTCAAGGGCATCCCCGAAAGCCGCGGCTTCGCCATCGAAACCGGCGCCCGGCCCCTCGCCGGCCAGCGAAAGGAATCCTGACCCGTGGCACCCACCTACCGGCTGGCCTTCGACATCGGCGGCACGTTCACCGACTTCGCGCTGCTGGACACCGAAACGGGCGCGCTCGAGATCTTCAAGTGCCTCACCACGCCCGACGACCCGTCCCGCGCGTTCCTGCACGGTTCCCGGACACTGCTGGAGCGCGCGGGCGTCGGCGCCGAGGCACTGACCAACGTGATCCACGGGACCACCCTGGTGACCAACGCGCTGATCGAACGCAAGGGCGCCAAGGTCGCGCTGCTGACCACCGAGGGCTTCCGCGACACGCTGGCGCTGCGCACCGAGCAGCGCTACGACATCTACGACCTGGCCCTGCGCTTCCCCGAGCCGCTCGTGCCGCGGTACCTGCGCCGCGAGATCGGCGAACGGACCGAGCACACCGGTGAGATCGTCGCCGAGGTCGAAGAAGCCGACGTCGCCGCGGCCCTCGCGCGGATCCGCGAGGAGGACGCGAAGGACCGTCGCGGCGATCCGGGCGCGCCGGAACTCTCCAGCGTCGCCATCTCGTTCCTGCATTCCTACCGCAACTCCGAGAACGAGCGCGCGGCGGCGGACCTGGTGCGCAAGCTCTGGCCCGAGGCCGACGTCTCCGTCTCCAGCGAGGTCGCGCCCGAGATCCGTGAGTACGAACGCACCAGCACGACCGTGGCCAACGCCTACGTGCGCCCCCTGACCCGCGAGTACCTGCGCACGCTGGCGACCGCGTTCGCCGACACCGGCTACCGCGGCCGGCTGTACCTGATGCTGTCCTCGGGCGGGATCGCGACGGTGGAGACCGTGTCGGAGCTGCCCGTGCGGCTCATCGAGTCCGGACCCGCGGGCGGCGCGATCGGCGCCGCGCACTACGGCGGCCTGTGCGGCGAACGCGACCTGATCGCGTTCGACATGGGCGGCACCACGGCGAAGATCTGCCTCATCGAGGACGGCAGGCCCGCGATCTCGCACCAGCTGGAAGTCGCGCGGGTGCACCGGTTCAAGAAGGGCTCCGGCCTGCCGATCCAGTTCCCGTCGGTGGAGATGCTGGAGATCGGCGCCGGTGGCGGCAGCATCGCGTGGATCGACGAGCTCGGCCTGCTCAAGGTCGGTCCCCAGTCCGCGGGCGCCGCGCCCGGCGCCGCGTGTTACGGGCTCGGCGGCACCCTGCCGACGGTCACCGACGCCGCCCTCGTGCTCGGGTACCTCGACCCCGCGAGCTTCCTCGGCGGCGAGATGGCGCTGGACCGCGTGGCCGCCGAACGCGCGATCGACGACCACGTCGCCGGGCCGCTCGGCGTCTCCCGTACGGAGGCTGCGTGGGGCATCCACCAGCTCGTGGTGGAGAACATGGCCGCCGCGGCGAAGCTGCACATCGTCGAACGCGGCGGCGACCCGCGGTCCTACGCGCTGCTCGCGTCCGGGGGAGCGGGCCCGATCCACGCCGCGTCGGTGGCCCGGCTGCTGGGCAACGAGCGGATCGTCTACCCGCTCGCCGCCGGGGTGCTCTCGGCGATCGGGTTCCTCGTCGCACCGGTGTCGTTCGAGTTCTCGCGCTCGCAGCCGCAGCTGCTGGACACCACCGACTGGGCCGCCGTCGGCCGGCTCGTCACCGAGCTGGAGGAGCAGGGCCGCGACGTGGTCGCCGAGGCCGGGGTGCCCCGCGCGGACGTGACGCTCGAGCGCCAGGTGTCGGCGCGGTTCGCCGGGCAGATCAACGAGATCTCCGTGCCGTTGCCCGGCGGCGAGCTCGACGCGTCGTGCCGCGACGAGGTCCGCACCCGGTTCCTCGAGGCCTACACCGATCTCTACGGTCACGCGCACGACGACATCCCGGTGGAGGTGATGACGTGGCGCGTGGTCGCGAGCGGCCGGCTCGCCGAGGTCGCGGTGGAGCGGCGCAGCGCCGGTGCGGCGGGGGATCCGGTGCCGCTGCGCACGCGGCCGGCGTACTGGATCGAACGGGAGTCCTCCGTGGACACCCCGGTGTACGACCGTTACACGCTGGAGCCGGGGATGTCCGTCCCGGGACCGGCGCTGGTCGAGGAACGCGAGTCCACGGTGCTCGTCGCACCCGGGAGCACGGCCGTCGTCGACGAGTACCGCAACCTGGTGGTCACCCGAACGGAGGCACAGCTGTGAACCGATCCGTCTTCGACGACCCGATCACCCTGGAAGTGGTGTGGGGCCGGCTGGTGACGCTCGCCGACGAGATGCAGACCGTGTTGCGCCGCACCGCGTTCAGCACCGTCGTGTCCACCGGCAACGACCTCGGCTGCGAGATCATGGACGCCCGCGCCTGGTCCGTCGCCCACGCGGTGACCAGCAACCCGACGTTCAACCTCACCCTGCCGCACCTCACCGCGGCGTTGCTGGAGACGTTCCCCGCCGAAACGCTGAGCGAGGGCGACGTGCTGTTCACCAACGACCCGTGGATCGGCGCCGGGCACCTGCCGGACGTGGCCGTGGTGACGCCGTTCTTCAAGCACGGGCGTGTGGTCGGGTTCGCGGGGTCGATCGCGCACGTGAGCGACATCGGCGGCCTGCTCAACCAGTCCGAGGCCCGCAGCGTGTACGAGGAGGGCGTGTACTTCCCGCCGCTGAAGCTGTACGACGCGGGCGTGCGCAACGAAGCCGTGTTCTCGACGCTGCGGGGGAGTGTGCGCACGCCGGAGCTGGTGATCGGTGACCTCAACGCGATCGTGACCGCGAACTCCGTGGCCGCCGCGCACACCGTCGACCTGCTCGACGAGTACGGTCTCGACGATCTGCAGCAGCTGTCCGACGCCGTGCAGTCCCGCGCGGAGAAGGCGATGCGCGCGACCATCGAGTCCATTCCGGACGGCACCTACCCTTTCGAGCTGACGTTCGACGAGCTGGACGGAGAGCTGACGCTGGGCGTGGAGCTGGTCGTGTCCGGGAGCGACCTGCTGGTCGACTACGTGCGCGTGCCGCCGCAGCACCCGCACGGCGGGATCAACTCGACGCTGACGTTCACCACCGCGCGCACCACGTATGCACTGAACTGCCTGCTGACCCCGCAGATCCCGAGCAACCAGGGCCTGTTCCGGCCGGTGCGGGTGCAGGCGCCGGAGGGCTCCGTGCTCAACCCCGTGCACCCGGCGTCGGTGAACGACCGGACGAAGGTCGGCTGGCACGTCATCCCGCTCGTGCAGGGCGCGCTCGCCGGGGTGCTGCCCGAGCGGATCCCCGCGGCGGGCGGGTTCAAGAGCAGCCTGCGGCTCATCGGCACCGGTGCGCACGACGTCCCCGTCAGCTCGCTCGCCTTCGCCGGTGGCGGGCTCGGGGCGGGCCACGGCGGCGACGGGGTCGACGCGATCTGCTACCCGACGAGCTCGTCGAACATCCCGGTCGAGATCTACGAAACCACCACCGGGGCGCGGATCGAGCGGAAGGAGCTCGCGCCGGGAACGGCCGGCGCGGGCCGGTTCCGCGGCGGGCACGGGCAGCTGGTGACGCTGCGGCCGCCGCGGGCCGCGAACGGGCTCACCCTGGCGGCCGGGTGTCACCAGCAGAGCCATCCGCCGTTCGGCCTCGCCGGCGGCCTCGCGGCGCGGCCGACCGAGGCGCGGGTGGACGGCATCGCCGTGCCGGTGGCCGAGACGTCGGCCCGGTTGGGGGCGCTGCCGTTCGACGCCGGTGCCCCGACGGTCATCCTCCGCACGGCGGGCGGCGGCGGGCACGGGTCCCCTGTGGACCGTCCGGTCGAGGCGGTGCTGCGCGACGTCCGTGACGAGCTGCTCTCGGTGGCGGAGGCACTCGACGTGTACGGCGTGACGGTCGACCTCGAGGCCCTGACCGCGACGCGCGGAGCCTGATCCGCGGCGGGGATTCGCTCCCGGTACCCGGGCGAATCCCCGCTGCGGAGGCCTGGATTCCGACGAGGTCCGATGAGGACGGTCGTTCCCGGGCGGGTGGAAGGGCGTCGCCGACCTCGTGGACCGGCGACGCCCGGTCGGCGCGGCCAGGGTGGGGCCGCGTGCCGCGCCTGAAAATCGTGTACCCCGTCGCGCGCGGGTGAAACCTTGGCGCGGCGGGCGAAGCGCTGCCGTCCTCGCCGGTCGTGCTTACACTCGAGTGGGTGACGGAACACACGGGCGAAACCCACGACGAAAGGCTCGGGCGGAACGTGAACGAGCTCCTGCAGGAGCTGCGGGTGGCACAGGCCGGGGTGCAGATCCTGTTCGGGTTCCTGCTCTCGGTGGTCTTCACCTCCCTGTTCCGCGACGCGAGCGGGTTCGAGAAAGGCCTGCACATGGCCGCCGTCGTGCTCGCGGTGGCTTCGACGGCGTTGCTGACGGCACCCGCGGCCTGGCACCGGCTGCTGTTCCGGACGGGCCGGCGCGAGCGCATCCTCACCGCGGGCAACCGGGTAGTGGTCGCCGGGCTCGTGTGCCTGGCGCTGGCCATCACGGTGACGGTCGCGCTCATCGCTCGGGTCGTGTACGGCGCGGCGGCGATGTTCGGTGTCGCCGGCTTCGCGTTGTTGCTCTTCGTCGTGTTCTGGGGTGTTGCGCCGCGCTTGCTCAGCCGCGAGTGAGTGGCGGGCGAACCCGATCGGCGGAGAGATTTTCAACGCCCGGCCCGGTTTGGAGCGCAGCGGCTACGCTGGGGCGCCTGCGTTGCCACGGGAGGCCGGGATGACCACGTCGGAGAGCGGGCTCGAGAACGTCGACATGAAGGTCGAGGTGCTCGTGGTTCCCGTCGCGGATGTCGAGCGGGCCAAGGCGTTCTACACGGGAATCGGTTGGCGGCTGGACGAGACGCCGCCATGGGTCGTGCAGCTGACGCCGCACGGGTCGCCGTGCTCGGTGCAGTTCGGGACGAACCTCACGGATGCGAAACCCGGGTCGGCGAAGGGGTACGTCGTCGTCTCCGACATCGAGGCGACGCGCGCCGCGCTGGTCGTCGCCGGCGTGGCCGTGGGCGAGATCTTCCACTTCGGCCCGGACGGACCGGAGCCCGGGCTGGACCCGGATCGCACCAGCTACCGGTCGCAGGCCACCTTCGCCGATCCCGACGGGAACCAGTGGCAGCTGCAGGAGGTCACCACGCGGCTGCCCGGGCGGGTCGACGCGGCGGAGACGTCGTTCGCGTCGGTGAGCGACCTGGCCGACGCGATGCGCCGCGCGTCGGTGGCGCACGGCGAGCACGAGAAACGCACCGGCCAGGCCGACGCGAACTGGCCCGAGTGGTACAGCCGGTACATGGTGGCCGAGCAGGCGGGCACGGAACTGCCGCTCTGAGGCTTGTCTCGATCACGGAGGACGGATGACGGACGTCGAGCGCGGGCGGGGTCTGGCGGGCCAGACCGTCGTCGTCATCGGGGGCAGTGCGGGGATCGGCCTGGAGACCGCGCGGCTCGCGCGGGCCGAGGGCGCGCAGGTCGTGCTGACCGGGCGCGATCCGGAGAAGCTCGAGAAAGCCGCGGCCGACGTCGGCGCGCAGGACACCGCGGCCTTCGACGCGACCGACCCCGCGGCGATGGCCGCGTTCTTCCAGGGCCTGCCCGCCGTCGACCACATCATGATCACCGCGGGGGCGCCGCACTACGGCCCGCTGCTGACGATGTCCGCGGCGGAGATCCGCGACGCGTTGAGCGACCACCTCGTGGTCGGCCTCGAAGCCGCCCGCAACGCCGCCCCGAAGATGCCACCGGGCGGCTCGCTCGTCCTGATGGGCGGCACCGGCGGCCGGCGGGTGAGCCGCGCCCTCGGCATCGCGTCCTCGGCCACCGCCGCACTGCCCCCCTTCGCGGCGACGCTGGCCCTCGAGATCGCACCCGTGCGCGTGAACCTGATCGCCGCGGGCTTCGTCGACACGCCCCTGTCCGCGTCGCTGCTCGGTGAGGCCCTGGACGCCCGCCGCGCCGAACTGCGCGCCGCGCTGCCCATCGGCCGCGTCGTCACCCCGGTGGACGTCGGCGCCCTCGCCGTGCACCTCATGACCAATACGGCCCTGACGGGCGCGACGTACGACATCGACGGTGGGCAGCAGTTCGCGTTCTGACCCTCAGGCCATGGTCGGGCGGGCCCGCGGATTCTTGCTGTCGGTCCATTGAGGACTGTTCGTTCGGTGTGGCAGGGCGAATGGCCACGGCTGCGGGCGCGGCGACCGGCCGGGGCGAGCCCGGTGAACGACGGTCGAGGAGCCGCTGGTCGTGTCGCGGTCACGCGCGTCAGGGGCGGATCGTGGGGGTGAGATCGGAAGGTCGACTCGGCTTCGGTGAGCCGGTGCGGCCGCTTCGTGGGCGGCCGCCACCGTCGGCCGCGGCGGTCGTGGTCGGCGGTGGCGAGCACCGCGTGGCCGCCGCGGTCACCTGGCCGGTTCGACCCGTCTCGTGCACGAGTCGAAGCCGGTCCGCCGAGGGTGCACCGCAGGGGCGGTCAGGTCACGCCTGAAGCAGTGCTCGGGGACGGGGAGTGGTCGTAACGGCAGGTCAGTCGGTTTCCGGCTGCTGCCATTCGCGTCCGGCGCGCTGGGCGGCGATCCGGATCTCGTTGCCGTTCTCCCAGCGGTTCTGCCCGGGCAGCTCGGCGGTGCGCGGCGCGGTTTCGTCGTCCGCGTCCGGCTGTTGTCGGATCTCCTGGTCGGCCATGGTCATGGTTGCCTCCGTTCTCATTGCCCCACAACGATTCCGGATACCCGCCCCCGCGGCAAGCAAACGCGACTCCGCTTCACCCGGAAGGTGAGGGGTTGCGTATCCGGCCGGTTACCGATCGGCGCCGGCGCGGCGGACCGGCCGCAACGCCCGACTGTCTGCGCCTCCAGGACGAATCCGAAGGTGCCCGACGCGCCTCAACACGCCCGAAGACCAGCACTTTCGGGCGATCCCGGCACGATGGGAGTCCGATGTGGACGATGGGCGACAAAGTGTGCGATGCGTCGGTGAACCGCGTTCACGCCGCGCGCCACCCCGATCCCGAACCGGTGCCGACGTGACACGCCGACCTCTCCGCCCGACGACACCGGGGGCCCTGACCGGGGTCGGCCGCTCAGTCGTTGCCGCGGAAGTTCTCCCCACCGTTCGGGTGCCCGGGGCGGGACCGGCCGTGCTCGTCCTCCAGCGGAGTCTCCCGTTCGTCCCGCCGCGAAGCAGGCGGACGGTTGCCGCTCGAGTCCTCGTCGGCGGGTTCGGGGGTGGGTCGTTTGTCGTCCACGGTCGCTCCCGCCGGTCAGTCGTCGCCGGGCCATTCGCCGCTGGCCTTTTCGTAGCCGAGCGCGCCGGCGCGTTCGGCGGCGGCCTGGACCGCGCCGAAGATGGCGCCCTGCAGGGTCGCGGCGATGAGGATCTCCTGCCAGCCCCGATGCTTGTCGGTCGCGTTCGGGGTGTCGTCCTCGCCGGCGATCCGCTGCCACAGCAGTTTGAAGACCTGGCCGGCGACCAGGCCGCCGAGGGAGCTGACGGCGAAGTTCAACGGTTTGTACAGCGTCTTCTTCATGCCGGACGGGTACCCCGGTGCGAACGAGGCTCAACCTCCGGCCGGCGTAGGCTCCGGTGACCGCGGTTCAACCAGCAGCCGTCTGCCGTCGTCCCGGCCCGTGCCGAGGACTCCGGAGACCGGCCGGCCCGCGCACCGGGCGTCTCCGCCGATGTGTGGAGGGAGGCCTGCCATGGCGGAACCGCTGCCGGAGGACCCCGCGAACCCGCCGGTCGTCGTCGTGGTCACCACCGCCGAGGACACGACCGTGGTGGTCCGCGGCGACGTCGACGCGACGATCGCCGGCCGGCTCGCCGAGCAGCTGGCCGTGGAGCTCGAACTCGGGCCCCACGTGCTGCTCATCGACCTGCGTGAGGTCACTTTCTGCTCGTCCGACGGCATCAGCACCCTCGTCCGGGCCCACGAGGCCGCCCGCGCAGCGGCGGTGCCCTACGCGATCGTCACCGGCCGGCTCGCGGTGCTGCGTCCGCTGCGGATGCTCGGGCTCGCCCGCGTGCTGCAGGTTCACCACGACCTGGCCGACGCGAAGGCGTGGCTGGGGATCGTGTCGCGCCTGCGTTCGTGACGTCCGGCCGGGCGGCGGTCCTCACCCCTCGCGGGCGGCTCGCAGATCCGCGACGACCTCCGCCCGCGCGGTCTCCCGGTCGGGCGCTCGCAGCACCGCCGACGGATGCACGGTGGCGACGGCGACGGTGCAGAGACCGGCGAGCTCGTCGGGCGGCGCCGAGGGCTCGCCGCGCTGCCGGGTGATCCGGAACGACGGGCCGTACACCGACTGGGCCGCGGTGGCGCCCAGCAGGAGCAGCGACCGCGGCCGCACGGCGCGCAGCTCGGCGACCAGCCACGGCCGGCACGCGACGACCTCCGCGCGCGACGGCTTCTCGTGGATTCGCCGCTTGCCGCGTTCGGTGAACTTGAAGTGCTTCACCACGTTGGTGGCGGAAAGGACTTCGCGCTGAAAGCCGGCTTCGGCGAGCGCCTCGTCGAGGAGCCGGCCTGCCGGGCCGACGAACGGCTTGCCCCGCCGGTCTTCCTGGTCGCCGGGCTGTTCGCCGGCGACCAGGATCTCGGCCCGGCACGGTCCCTCGCCGAACACCGTCTGCGTGGCGGCGCGGTGCAGCCCGCACCCCGTGCAGTCCGCGGCCGCCCGGCGCAGGCGGGTGAGGTCGGCGGTGTCCGGCGGTGCGGCGCCGTCCGCGCGGGTCGTCGGCATGGCCGCCGGTTACCCGGCCCCCCGGCCGGCAGACCCACGGCGTCAGGGCCGCGAAAGCCCCAGGTGGTCCCGCAGCGTCGTCCCCGAGTACTCCGTCCGGAACACCCCGCGCTCCTGCAGCAGCGGCACCACGGTGTCCGCGAACTCGTCGAGCCCGCCCGGCGTCACGTGGGGCACCAGGATGAAGCCGTCGGCGGCGTCGTTCTGCACGAGGTCGTCGATGGAGCCGGCGACGGTCGCCGGGGAGCCGATGAACGTCTGGCGCCCCGTGACCTCGATGACGACCTCCCGCGCGGTCAGGTTCTTGGCTTCCGCGAGCTGGCGCCACTCCTTCGCCGTCGCCAGCGGGTCCCGGTACATCCGCACGCTGGCCCGGCCCTTCGAGATCAGGTCCTCCCCGACGACCGGGTCGAAGTCGGGCAGCGGGCCGTTCGGGTCGTGCTGGGACAGGTCGGTGTTCCAGAGCTGTTCGAGGAATTTGATCGCCGTCTGCTCGCTGACCTGCTGCAGGCGCACCTCGTGGGCCTTCTCGTCGGCGTCGGCGTCGGTGTCGCCGAGGACGAAGGTCGCGGCGGGCATGATCACGAGCTGGTCGGGAGTGCGACCGTACTTCGCGAGGCGTCCCTTCACGTCGCGGTAGAACGGCCGGCCGGTCTCGAGCGTGCCGTAGCGGCTGAAGATCGCGTCGGCCGTGGCGGCGGCGAACTCGCGGCCCTCGTCGGAATCGCCGGCCTGGATCGTGACCGGCCGGCCCTGCGGCGCGCGCGGCACGGGGAAGCGGCCGTCGATGGTGAAGTGCTCGTCGTGATGGGAGAAGGCGCCGGCGTGGGCGTCGGCGAGGAAACGGCCGCTCGCCTTTTCCGCGAGCACCTCGTCGCCGCGCCAGGAGTCGAACAGCTCCCAGGCCGTGCGCAGGAACGTCTCGGCCCGCGAGTACCGCTGGTCCTGCGGCAGGAAGCCGCCGCGGCGGAAGTTCTCGCCGGTGAAGGCGTCCCACGAGGTCACGACGTTCCACGCCGCGCGCCCGGCCGAGAGGTGGTCGAGCGAGGCGAACTGGCGTGCCACCTCGAACGGCTCGTTGAACGTCGAGTTGATCGTGCCCGCGAGCCCTAGCCGCTCGGTGACGGCGGCCAACGCCGAGAGCACGGTGAACGTGTCCGGGCGCCCGACGACGTCGAGGTCGTAGATGAGGCCGTTCTGCTCGCGCAGCCGCAGGCCTTCGGCGAGGAAGAAGAAGTCGAACTTGGCGCGCTCGGCCGTCTGCGCGAGCTTCACGAACGAGCTGAACTCGATGTGGCTGCCCGCCTCCGGGTCGCTCCACACGGTGGTGTTGTTGACGCCCGGGAAGTGCGCCGCGAGGTGGATCTGCTTCGGCTCGGTCATCGGGTCCCTCCTCAGGCGGCGTAGCGGTTCGCGGGGCGGGGCAGGCCGAGCAGGCCCCGCAGCGTGGCGGCTTCGTAGTCGTGGCGGAACGCGCCCCGCCCGCGCAGCTCGGGCACGAGCCCGCGCGTGACGGCGGTGAGGTCGTCGGGCAGCGCGCCCGGCCGCAGCCGGAACCCGGTCAGGCCGGCGGCGTGCCAGTCGAGCAGCAGGTCGGCGAGCTCGGCGGGCGTGCCGGTGAAGACGTGCGCGTCGGAGGTGTACTCGGCCCCGGCGACGTCGTCGAGGCGCGCCTTGCGGTCGGCGGCGGCGCCCGGCTTGTCGTCGAGAAACACCACGAGGTCGGCGAACACGCGCAGGCGCTCGTCCACGTCCGCCCGGATCCGCGCGACGTCCGCCCGGTCCTGCGGCGTCACGTACACGAGGTCGGCGGCCTCGCCGGCCAGCCGGTAGGCACGCTCGTTGTGCGCCAGGGCGGCGACGGGCGGCTGGCCCTGCGGCGGCCGTGGCGTGATGGACGGGCCCTTCACCGAGAACCAGCGGCCCTCGAAGTCGATGTAGTGCAGTTTCCCGCGGTCGACGAACCGGCCGGTGGCCACATCGCGGATCTCCGCGTCGTCCTCCCAGCTGTCCCAGAGCCGGCGCAGCACCTCGACGTAGTCCGCGGCCTCGTCGAACAGGTCCGCGGCCTCGGCCGGTTCGCGACGGCCGAAGTTGCGGTACTCCTCCTCGTGACGCGACACCTGCACACGCACCCCCGCGCGGCCGCCGCTCACGTAGTCGAGCGTCGCGATGGCCTTCGAAAGGTGGAACGGCTCCGTGTGGGTGACGACGGCCGTCGGCACGAGGCCGATGCGTGAGGTCAGCGGGGCCACGCGCGAAGCGATCAGCACCGCGTCGAGCCGGCCCTGGACGACGTCGGTGCGGTCCTCGAACGGGCCGCGCGCGTCGGTGCGCAGGGACAGGAAGTCCTCGAAGGTGACGAAGTCCAGCTTCGCCGCTTCGGCCTCCTGCACCAAGCCGGTCCAGTACCCGGCCGTCAGCAGCTCGGCCGGCCGTGCCGCCGGCTCCCGCCATGCCGCCGGGTGCCAGCCGGCCCCCTCCAGGGCGACGGCGAGCAAGGGTCCACCTGCCATGTGTGCGCGTCCTTTCCGCTCGGCCTGCCTTCGCAGTGTGCGCCGGGACACGGGGGCGTGGCAGCCGCAACCAGCCATTGGGAAAGGCGCGGTTTTCCCGCCCGATCGGGAATAACGCGGGGGAGTAGCGTCCACGCGGGAACCCGGCGTGGACGAGGGAGTGGTGATGGCGGGAGAAGGCCTGGTGACGGTCGCGAGCAGCCGGCCGGTGGCGGAGACCGTCGACCGGCTCGTGGAGCTGGCCGAGAACGCGGGGCTGATCGTGTTCGCGCGCATCGACCACGCGGCCAACGCGGTCGCCGCGGGCCTCGAGCTGCGGCCCATGGAGCTGCTGGTGTTCGGCCACGGCCGCGGCGGCACCCCGCTGCTCGCCGACGGCCCCACGAGCGGCCTCGACCTGCCCCTGAAGACACTCGCCTGGGAAGACGAGCAGGGTGGCGTCCACGTCACCTACAACGACGCCAGCTGGCTCGCCGAGCGCCACAACCTGGGCGACGCCAGCGCCGCGGCGCTCGCCGCGTTGGGCAAGGGGCTCACGACGCTGGTGGGGAAGGCGACGGAGTAGCGCTCCTCGGCTCCGGCCGCGACGAGCTCCGCGCGGCCGCCGGCCGCCGTGGGCGCGCCCCGAAGCCGCGCCTCAGCTCAGCAGCGACGAATGCCGCGCAGCCGTCGTCACCGGGCCGACCAGCGTGGGCTGCAGCCGGCGGGCCGCGTCGAGGTGGTCGGCGGTCCAGATCATCTTCACGGCGGTCGCGGTGCCCTGGTGATCGTCGCCGGAGAGGTCGCGGTGGACGGCGGTCAGGAGGCGAGCGTCGGCGGCCGGGTCGCGGGACTTCAGCGGCGGGACGACGCCGGACCCGGTGAGGGCGTCGGCGGTGGCCTCGTACCAGCGGGCCAGCTCGTTGCTCGCGGCGAGGACCTCGGCGCGAGCGGCGGCGCGGTCGCCGCCGGGGCCCCCGGCCTCGCGACGCCACAGGTCCAGCACGGCTTCGGCGGTCAGGCGCAGCACCGCGACGGCCGTGATCATCGCCGCGACGTCGGCCAGCGGCACGTGCTTCGGGCCGCGTTCGGTGAGGAAGATGCGGAACACGTCGTCGAGGCGCCGGGCCGCGGCGGCGGCACGGCGGTTCTCGTCGCCGGGATCGGCGGTCGCGGGGACCAGCGCGTCGCAGCGGCTCACGCCGTACTCGACGGCGCCGCGCAGGTAGCGGGCGCTTTCGGCGAGCCCGTCCGCGACGGCGCGCCGCAGCTCGGCCGCGGCGCCGCGCGGCCAGAACACGACGCCCACCACGAGGCTCACGGCGCACCCGAGCGCCACGTCCTCCACCCGGACCAGCCCGATCCGCAGCCCCGCCGGCTGGATCAGCGAGAACAGCAGCAACAGCACGACCGTGAACCCGGCCTGCCCCGCGGCGAACGAGATCACGGCGGGCGCGAGCCCCGTGAACACCACCGCGATCGGCAGCAGCGCCCAGAACACCGTCGTGTCGTGGCCGAGCAGCAGGATCAGCACGCTGCCCACGACGATCCCCGCGACCGTGCCGAGCAGTGCCCGCACCGCGCTCTGCCCGGTGCTCAGCGCGTTGGACCGCAGCACCGCCATCGTGCCGAACGCGACCCAGAACGAGTGCTCCACCCCGGTCAGCTCCGCGATGAGCACGGCCGCCCCGAGCGCGATGCCGCCGCGCACGCTGTTGTGCAGCGTCACCGAGTTCCACGAGACGTGCGCGCCCGTCCGTTCCTGCACCGACGACAACGCCGAACCCGCGCCGTCCGGCCGCCGCCCGATCAGGTGCTCCCACCAGGTTCGCCGGCGCGCCGCGACGGTCAGCTCGATGTTCTGTGCGATCGCCGAGATCGCGAAGCTCATCTCCTGCGCGCGGAAGCTCGGTTCGAGCGACGTCACGAACTCCGCCGTGTCCGGGTCCGGCAGCGCCGACGTCGCGGTGGCCTCCATCTCCCCGCGCGCGTCCCGCAGCCGCGCGAGCTCGACCATCAGGTCGTCGGGCGCCGCTGCCACCGCCTTCAGCAGGCCCGCGCCGTGGTCGAGCAGCACGGCGGCGGCCAGCTTGACCTCCGACACCGCCGCCGTCGTGGCGCCGTGGCCTTCGGCGACGGGCATCCGCGCCAGGATCTCCTCAAGCCACACGACCTCGTCGATGAGCCGCACGAGGGTGCGCGTCGAGGTCGTCAGCCCGGTCGGCCGGTACGGCGTCCCGAAGAACGAGTCCCGCAACGCGGCGACGGCGGCACTCGACTCCGCGACGACGTCGTCGACCTGCGCCACCACGTTCGGGAGGAACCCGCAGCGCACGCACTCGACCTCGGTCCGCAGCCGCTGAGCCAGCAGCGCGCACGCGCGGGCCGTCGCGATCCGCAGCGGGTTGCGCACTGGCGAGGGCCACAGCACGGCGATCGCGGCCATCGACACGACCCCGGCCATGCCCCAGCCGAGCAGCCGGTCGGGCAGTGTGGCGAGGGAGCCGGGCAGCGTCGCGGGCAGGATGAACGACACGAGCAGCGACGTCGTCGCACTCGCGATCACCGAGCTCACCACGGCGGAGAACAGCACCACGAACGCCACCACGACCGTGGTCGCCGCCGCGAGCCAGACGACCCGTGACACCAGCGTGCCCAGCGAGATCAGCAAGCCGCCGGCGAGCACGAGCGCGCCCTGGGCGAACACGCGGTCGCGGATCGGGCCGCCGAAGTCGACGAACAGCAGCAGCGCCACCGAGCCGACGGACGCGAACAGGCCCGTCAGCGCGCTGCCCAGCACCAGATTCCCGACCGCGAACAGCGACGGCAGGATGATCGCGGCCCGGCCCGTGCGGCGCAGCGCCGAGAGGTTGTTGTCCCGGCTTCGCAGCCACCCGAGAACCGTCATGGCCCGCCGTGCCTCCCGCCGTCGAGGGGGCACCAGGCCCGGACGCGAGCATGGTCGGGCAAAACCGCGTGTGTCAAGAACCCCGAACGGGCCCGGATCCACTGTGGAACGCCGCCACCCAGGGCGCGGACCTGGTTGACTGTCCCCATGCTGCCCTGGGACGCCCCGCTCGCCGGCCGGCTCGACCGCCACACGATCACCTCGGAGCTGTTGCGGGGCAACCCGCTCGGCGACCCGCACGAGCGGCCCCTGTGGGTGTACGTCCCGCCGGGCTACGACGACTCCGGCGCGCGCTACCCGGTGATCTACGTGATCCAGGGCTACACCGGCCAGGTGACGATGTGGGCCAACCACACCGCGTTCCGCCGGCCGTTCCTCGAAACGGCCGACGCCGTCTTCGCCGACGGCGCGCCGCCCTGCGTCGTGGTCTACGTCGACGCGTGGACCTCCTACGGCGGCTCGCAGTTCGTCGACTCGCCCGGCACCGGGCGCTACCACTCGTACCTCTGCGACGAGATCGTGCCGTGGGTCGACGCGCACTACCGGACCATCCCGGTGCGCGAGTCCCGCGCGATCACCGGCAAGTCGTCCGGCGGCTTCGGCGCGATGATCACGCCGATGCTGCGCCCCGACCTGTTCGGCGCGCTCGCCACGCACGCCGGTGACACCCTCTACGAACTGTGTTACGTGCCCGAGTTCGGCAAGGCCGCGCGCGTGCTGCGCGAGTACGACCACGACATCTTCCGCTGGTGGGACGACTTCCGCTCCCGCCCGGCGTTCACCAAACCGGGTGACGAGTCGCTGCTCGTGGCCCTCGGCGTCGCCGCGTGCTTCTCCGCGCGCGAGGACGGCACACCCGAGCTGCCCTTCGACGCGGTGACCGGCGTGCTCGACCCGGACGTCTGGGCGCGGTGGCTCGCCTGGGACCCGGTCCGCATGGCCCCCGCCCACGCCGAGACGCTGCGCTCGCTGGACTCGGTCTGGATCGACGCCGGCACCCGCGACGAGTGGTTCCTCGACCTCGGTGCCACGGCGTTCCGCGACGAGCTCCTCAAGGCCGGTCTGCCCGAGGACCGCCTGCACTTCGAGCTCTTCGACGCCGGCCACGGCGGCATCGACTACCGCTACCCGCCGGCGCTGAAGTGGCTCGCGGAGCGGCTGGCGCGCTAGCGCTCACTCCAGGTCGACGCGCACCGTCAGCAGGTTGTCGCCCAAGGTCCGCACCCCGACGCTGTTCAAGCGCGGCAATGACTTCAGCCGGGCCACGGCGTCGTCGCCGGGGAGGACGTGGGCGGTCCCGTGGTGCCAGCGCCCGCGCAGCCGCACTCGGACACGCGGGTCGGCCTGCAGGTTGCGGACGTACTGCGAGCGGGTGCCGAACTCCGACACCAGCCGGAACTCGTCGCCGGTGCGCCGGCCCCCGACGGGGGTGCGGCGGGAGACGCCCGACCTGCGGCCCGTGGTCTCCAGCAGGACCTGGCCGGGCAGCCGTGACAGCACGGGGTTGCCGACGCGGCGCTGGAACGTCGTCACCAGCCGGTGCCACCCGCTGCCGCGCCGGGCGGCTTCGCGCAGCCGCCACGGGATGACCACCGCGTGGATCGGCGCCGCGAGGGCCCACAGCTCCCGGGCCGGAGCGCGGTCGAACCGCACGGTGGTGGTCCAGCGCACCCGCGTGCGACCTCGACGGAGTTGCGCGCGGTCAGCACCGCCGACGGCGCCTTGAGCACCACGCTGCCGGGCTCGGAGCTCACGACCGCCCAGCCGAGCACGCGGCCGGGCCCCGGTTCGATCCGCAGGCGGAGGCACCACCAGCCCCCGCGCAGGAGCGCCCGCAGCGGCGCCGGCGCGTCCTCCCAGACGGCACGCGCCCACTGCTCGGCGGTGCGGTCGTCGCCGGCGGGCCGGGCAATGTCCACTGTGGACGTGTAGTCGGACGTCACGCGGTCCAGGCTAGTGCTTCGAAGCCTCCGACGCGCGAGCGTGACCGCCCGGGGCGGCCGCGTCCGGGCCCCAGCTCGCCAGCAGCCGCAACGCTTCCTGCGATTTCGAACCGGGCTCGGTGTGGTACACCGACAACGCCTGGTCCTGGTCTTCGGGCAGCGTGAACGTCTCGTAGTGCACCGTCAGCTCGCCCACGAGCGGGTGCCGCAGCCGCATCGTCGCGTGCGTCTTGCGCTTCACGTCGTGCGCGGCCCACATCGTGCGGAATTCCTCGCTCTTCACCGACAGTTCCCCGACCAGCTCGGCGAGCAGCGGGTCGTTCGGGTGCTGCCCGGCATCGAGCCGCAGCTGCCCGACGACGTCGGCCGCCTTGGTGCGCCAATCCGAGTACAGGCTGCGTGCGGCCGGCTCGAGGAAGACGATGCGCGCCCAGTTGCGGTCTTCCGGCGCCCGCGCGGCCCAGTCGCCGAACAGCGCCGACGCCGTCCTGTTCCAGGCGAGCACGTCGGTGCGGCGGCCCCACACGTACGCGGGCACGCTCTCGATCGCGTCGAGCATCGTCTGCAGCACGGGCCGGACCTGCTGCCGTTGCCGCGGTGCCGTCCGTTTGCGCTGCTGCGGCCTGGCCAGGTGCAGCAGATGTGCGTGTTCGGTCTCCGACAGGTTCAGCGCGGTCGAGATCGCCGTGAGCACCTCGAGCGAGACGTTGCGGCTGTTGCCCTGCTCCAGCCGCGTGTAGTACGCGACGGAAACCCCGGCCAGCTGCGCCAGCTCCTCACGGCGCAACCCCGGCACGCGCCGGCGCCGGCCGTACTCGGGCAGCCCGACATCGGACGGCTTGAGACGGGCGCGCCGGGACCGGAGGAACTCGCTCAGCTCCTCACGCGGGTCCAGCGCCTGCTCGGGGCGGGGGTGCGTGGCCATGTCCCCAGTATCGCGCCCGGACCACGAAATCGCTGCTCCCGAGCCTGTCCCCGCCAGTAGTAGGCACGCGGGACGTACGCGAAACGGGCACCTGGGTAACCCCTCGCGCCCGGCGCACGGTGAACCCGTGCCCGCCGAACGGCCGGCACCAGTGAGAGGGATCAGTGAGATGACCGAGACAACCACAGCTTCGCCCGTCACCGCGCGCGGCCGGGACCGGCTCCCGGGCAAGGCCCTGTTCGGCCTCTTCCTCGCCGGGTTCATCGGCATCCTCACCGAGTGCCTGCCCGCCGGCCTGCTGCCCGAGATCAGCCGGACGCTGCACACGAGCGTCGCGGCCACCGGCCAGATCGTCACGATCTACGCCGCCGCCACCGCGCTCGCCGCGATCCCGCTGTCGCGGCTGACCGCGAAGTGGTCGCGCAAGACCGTGCTGCAGGTCGCGCTGGGCACCGTCGCCGTGACCAACGCCCTCACCGCGCTGTCCACCGACTACACCTTCACGATGGTGATCCGGTTCGTCGCCGGCCTCGGCACCGCGCTGGTCTGGACACAGCTCGCCGGGTACGCCGCGCGCCTGTCGCCGCCCGGCGTGCAGGGCCGGGCGATCGCCATCGCGCTGGCGGGCACGCCCATCTCACTGGCCCTGGGTGTCCCGGTCGGTACGTGGCTGAGCACCTTCGGGGGCTGGCAGACGGCGTTCTGGGTCTCGGCGGCGCTGAGCCTGCTCAACCTGCTCTGGTTCGCCGTTCTCCTGCCGAGCCTGCCCGGCCAGGCGGGCCACGAACGCTTCACGCTCCGCCAGGTCCTCGCGATGCCCGGGCTGCGCACGATCCTGTTCGCGCTCACCACGTACATGGTGGCGCACAACATCCTCTACACCTACGTGACCGACTTCCTGCGGTTCGCGGGCATGGGGAGCCAGGCCGGGTGGGTGCTGTTCGCCTTCGGCGTCACGTCCGTGCTGAGCGTGGTGGTGGTCGGCGCGCACATCGATCACCACCTGCGCAAGCTGATCGTCGCGAGCACCCTGCTGTTCGCGGTCAGCGTGCTGGTCCTGGCGGTGTTCTCGGGTGTGCCCGTGCTCGTCTACCTCGCCGCGGCGGCGTGGGGCCTGGCGTTCGGCAGCTCGCCCAGCCTGTTCATCGGTGGCGCGATCAACGCGACGGGCGAAGCCGCCGACGTCGCCCAGTCGATCGTGATCTCGTTCTTCTCCGGCTCGATCGCCCTCGGCGGTCTCGTCGGCGGGCTCCTGATCGCGGGCCTGGGCACGGCGTCGATCACGGGGGCTTCGCTGGTGCTGCTGGTCTTCGCGGCGGTGGCCGTGGTCGGCGGCCGCGAGCACGCGTTCCCCAGGGGCGCCTGAGCGGCGTCCCCCGGGGAGTGGCGTCAGCGCGGGAAAACCGTGCCGTCGAACAGCTTCCGGGCCGTGCGCACGACCCCGCTGCGGCGGACCCGCGGCGGGGTCTGGCCCGCGTCCACCTCGACCTCGACCTGAAGGTGGCCGGTCGGGTGCTCGACGTCGATGCGCGAGGTGCCGGGCAGCTTCGCCAGCTCGTGCCCGACCGCGCCGTCCAGCAGGAGCGCAGTGGCCACGCTGACGGCCCCGAGCACCCCGATCGACGTGTGCGGTTCGAGCGGGATGAACGTGCGGGTGCAGATCGTGCCGCCGTCGACGGGCGGCGCGACGAGCGTGGTCTTCGGGACCGAGCTTTCGCGCACGTCGCCGAGGCCCATCAGCTCGGCCGCCCGCAACCGCAGCGACTGGATCCGCTCCCGCAGCTCGGTGTCGGCCTTGAGCTGATCGACGGTCTCGTAGCCGGTGAGCCCGAAGTCGGCGGCCCGTGCGACGACCACGGGCATGCCGTTGTCCACACAGGTCACCGGCACACCGTCCACAGTGTCCACGAGGTGCCCGGTCGGGAGCAGCCCGTGGCCCGTCGACCCGGCGGTGTCGGCGAAGTCGAGCACCACCGGCGCCGCGGTGCCGGGCACGCCGGAGATCGCCGTGTCACCCGCGTACTCGACGACGCCGCCGGGGGTGGGGAAGCGGGCGACCGCGGTGCTGTCCGAGTTGACCATCCGGATCCGCACGGTCGTCTCGCCGTCGCCGGCCGGCACGAGGCCGCGCTCCACCGCGAACGGGCCGACGCCCGCGAGCAGGTTCCCGCAGTTCTGCCGGTCGGTCACGGTCGCCTCGGCCACGCCGAGCTGCAGGAACAGGTAGTCGACGTCCGCGTCGGGCGAGGTGCTCGGCGACACCACCGCCACCTTGCTGGTGAGCGGGTGGGCGCCGCCGATGCCGTCGATCTGGCGCGGGTCGGGGCTGCCCATGACGCGCAGCAGCAGGTCGTCGCGCTCCGCCGCGTCGGCGGGCAGGTCCTCGGCGCGGAAGTACGCGCCTTTCGACGTGCCGCCGCGCATCAGCAGGCACGGCAGGCCCGTCACGCCTGCTCCTTTGCGTACTCCTCGGCGGTCACCCACCGCACGCCCAGCGAAGCGAGTTTCTCGCGCAGCCCGTAGCGATCGAGCCCCAGCTCGCCGCCGGCCAGGGCGGCCCGGGTGGCTTCTTCCTTGGCCAGCCGCGCCTTCGACGCGGTGATGCCCCGTTCGACGTCGGCCTGCGCGACTCGCAGCACGCCGTCGTCGTCGGCCAGGATCACGTCGCCGGCGTGGATGGTCTGCCCGCCGACGGTCACCGGCACGTTGACCGAACCGGCCGTCGCCTTCACGGTGCCCTGCGCGCTGATCGCCCTCGACCACACCGGGAAGCCCATTTCCTTGAGCTCCGCGACATCACGCACGCCCGCGTCGATCACGAGACCCCGCACGCCGCGCGACACCAGCGACGTGGCGAGCAGCTCGCCGAACATCCCGTCGGTCGACGGGGAAGCGGTGGTGACGACGAGGATGTCGCCCGGCCGGCACTGCTCGACCGCGGCGTGGATCATCATGTTGTCGCCGGGCCAGCACAGCGCCGTCACGGCCGAACCGCCGATGCGGGAGCCGCGGTGCAGCGGGCGGTGCTCGGTGCCGACGTAGCCGACGCGCCCGAGCGCCTCGTGCACCGTGGCGACCCCGAAGCCGGCCAGCTCGTCGATCTTGTCGCCGGGCGCCCGGGGGACGTCGGTCACCACCACGTTGTTCATTCAGCCTGCTCCATCGCTCAGTTGTCGGTCTCGCGCAGCGCGGTGATCACGCTGCGCAGGTGCGCCCGAGCCGCTTGCTCGGCGGCGTCCGGGTCGCGGCGGGCGATCGCGTCGATGATCGCCAGGTGCTCGGGCAGCGACACGTGCGGCCGGCCCGCGCGCATGGCGAGCCGGAACTGGTGGCGGACGATCTGGCCGTGGAGCCGCTCCAGCATCTCCGCGGCCACGGTCTGTCCCGCGATCTCCCGCACCGTGCGGTGCAGCTCGCGGTTGAGCTCCGAGTACTTCATCGACTCGCCCTCGTCGACGGCCGACCGGAGCCGCACCGCCAGTTCGCGCAGCGAGTCGATCTCGTCGTCGGTCGCCTTCTCCGCCGCCTTGGCCGCACACAGGCCTTCGAGCACCATGCGGCACTCGGTGATGGCCACGGCCTCCTCGATCGACACCACCCGCACCCGGGCCCCGCGGTGCGGAATACGCTCCACCAGGCCTTCCGCGGTGAGGTCGATCAAGGCCGCGCGCATGCTCGCGCGCGTGACGCCGAAGGTCTCGGCCAGCTCGGCCTCCACCAGCCGCTGCCCCGGGACGACGTCGCCTGCCAGCAGGGCGGCCCGCAGCGCGTCGAGTGCGGCGTGCTTGCCGGCCTCCCCTTCCTTGGGCGTGGTGGTCATCCCGGCTCCTCTCCTCGATGGTGACGCTAAGCATCCCATACGAGATTGTCAACAATTTCGTAGACGACTCTTGTGACGATCCGGGTCGGCGAGTTACGTTCCCCCGGACCACCCCGGCCGCGAAGACGCGCCCGGCACGACAGGAGATGATCACGACGATGACCGGACCGGCCACGTCACCGCCCGCCGCCTCGGGGGCCAAGACTTCGACCCGCAACGCCGTCATCGGCGCTTCCTTCGGCTTCTTCGTCGACATGTTCGACGTGTACCTGCCGGTGGTCGCGCTGACGCCCGCGATGAACTACTTCCTCCCGCCCTCGGTGTCCGCGGGCAGCCGGGCCGTGATCACGTCGCTGATCTTCGTGGCCACCCTCATCGGCCGCCCGCTGGGCTCGATGATCTTCGGGCGCCTCGCCGACAAGGTCGGGCGCCGCCGCGTGACACTGTGGTCGATCACCGGGTGCGGCATCTGCACGCTGCTCATCGCGCTGCTGCCCGGCTACCACGCCGTGGGCCTGCTCGGCGTGGTGCTCATGGTGGTGCTGCGCCTGATCGACGGTGTGTTCCTCGGCGGCGAGTACACCGGCGCCACGCCGCTCGCCATGGAGGCGGCCCCGACCGGCAAGCGCGGCTGGTACGGCGGCCTCGTGGGCATGGGCTTCCCGATCTCGTACTGCGCCATTTCGCTGGTGACGTTCGTGATGCTGCGCATCGCACCCTCGGGCGGGGTGAACTCGGCCTACTCGCAGTGGGGCTGGCGGGTGCCGTTCCTCGTGGGCGCGCTGCTGTGTGCGGTGTTCTGCTGGTACTTCTCGCGCACCGTCGAGGAGTCCGAGACGTGGAAGTCGGCGAAGAAGTCGCGCACGCCGATCCGCGACGTGCTCGTGGGTTCCTCGCGCAAGCAGTTCCTGCAGGTGTTCGTGATCATGAGCGGCATCTGGTTCGCCTCGAACCTCGCCTCCGGCCTGCTGCCCAGCGCCCTGCAGTACCAGGCGCACGTGTCGGCGACGCAGGTCACGGCCGCGCTCGTGATCGTGCAGGCGATCCACTCCGTGCTGTTCCCGTTCCTGGGGGCGTGGTCGGAGAAGATCGGCCGGCGCAAGTTCCTCGCGTGGTCCGGTGTCGGCATCGGCGTGGTCTGCGCGGCCGCGTTCGCCACGATCAGCTTCGGCTGGTGGTCCGGCTTCGGCGCGGTGCTGCTGCTCACGTTCGTGATCCGGATTTCGGGCGGCAGCACGTTTGCCGTCACGCCGTCGTACCTGTGCGAGCGCTTCCCGCCCGCCGTGCGCGGCAGCGGGTTCGGCCTCGGCTACAGCATGCCGCTGATCCTGACGTCGTTCTACGCCTACTACCAGGACTGGCTCGGGCACATCATGCCGTCGGGCCTCACCGCCGCGGCCCTGCTGGTGCTCGGTGGCGCGCTGGTGCTCGTCGGCTCGCTGCTCGGCCCGGAGACCAAGGACGTCGACCTCGGCGCCGCGACCGCGGGCCAGCCGCAGGCGAGGCCGGTGAGCGCATGACGACCACGACACTGCTGGGCCTCGGTGAGGTGGGTGCCGTGCTCGCGGAAGACCTTACCGGGGTGGAGCTCACCGCGTGGGACGTGGCGCTGGCGGATCCGGCGAGCGCCGCCGCGCGCAACGCGGAACGGTTCGGGCTGGGGTCCGCTGTGGACGCGCACGACGCCGTCCGCGAAGCCGATCTGGTGATCAGCGCCGTGACCGCGGCCAACGACCTCACGGCGGCGAAGTCGATCGCCGACGGGCTGCGCGCGGGCTGCTGGTTCCTCGACCTCAACTCCGCGGCACCCGGCCAGAAGCAAGCCTCGGCCGAGGTGATCGAGAAGGCCGGCGGACGCTACGTCGAGGCCGCCGTGATGTCGCCCATCAACCCCAAGCGCCTCGCCGCGCCGATGCTGCTCGGCGGCCCGCACGCCGCCGAGTTCGCGGAGTTCGCTCGGCCGCTCGGGTTCACCGGGATGGAGGTCTACGCCGACGTCGTGGGCCGCGCGGCCGCGACCAAGCTGTGCCGCTCCGTGGTGATCAAGGGCGTGGAGGCACTGCTGGCCGAGTCGCTGCTCGCCGCGCGCGAATGGGGCGTCGAGGGGCGTGTGCTCGGCTCCCTGTCCAACCTGCTGCCCTCCGACGACTGGGAGCAGCTCGCCGCGTACATGATCTCCCGCTCGCTGGAGCACGGTGTCCGCCGCGCCGAGGAGCTGCGGGAGGCCGCGGTGACCGTGGCCGAGACCGGCGTCGAGCCCGTGATGGCGGAGGCGATCGCGCGCCGCCAGGACTGGGCGGCGGCCCACCGCCCCGCGGACCTGGGCGAGCTGGAGAAGCGGCTGCTCCCGCTGCTCGACGCGGTCCGCACGCGAATGTCCGAAGAAGACCGGAAAGGCGACACCGAGTGATCATCGACTGTCACGGCCACTACACGACCGTGCCCGCGGCCCACACGAGCTGGCGGGACGCGCAGCGCGCCGCGTACGGCGCGGGCACCGCCGCCCCGGCATACCCGGAGATCGGCGACGACGAGCTGCGCGAATCGGTGCAGGGCCAGCTCGGCCTGATGGCCGACCGCGGCGTGGACCTCACGGTGTTCTCGCCGCGCGCTTCGGCGATGGGCCACCACATCGGCGACGAGGCCGTGAGCACCGAGTGGGCGCGGGTGAACAACGACCTCGTCCACCGCGTCACCACGCTCTACCCCGAGAAGTTCATCGGCGTCTGCCAGCTGCCGCAGTCGCCGGGCGTGCCGGTGGAGCACTCGGTGGCCGAGCTGCGCCGCTGCGTGGAGGAGCTCGGGTTCGTGGGCTGCAACCTCAACCCCGACCCGAGCGGCGGGCACTGGACCGCGCCGCCGCTCACGGACAAGAGCTGGTACCCGTTCTACGAGGCCATGGTGGAGCTCGACGTGCCGGCCATGGTGCACGTGTCGGCCTCGGACAACCCGAGCTTCCACGCCACCGGCGCGCACTATCTCAACGCGGACACCACCGCGTTCATGCAGTTCCTGCAGTCGGACCTGTTCACCGACTTCCCGGACCTGCGCTTCGTGATCCCCCACGGCGGGGGAGCGGTGCCCTACCACTGGGGCCGCTACCGCGGGCTCGCCGACATGCTCGGCCGCCCCGAGCCCGACGAGGGTGTGCTGCCGAACGTCTTCTTCGACACCTGCGTGTACCACCAGCCGGGCATCAACCTGCTGTTCGACGTGATCAACGTGGACAACGTGCTGTTCGGCTCGGAGATGGTCGGCGCCGTGCGGGGCATCGACTCGCGCACCGGGCACCACTTCGACGACACCCGCCGCTACGTCGACGCGCTCGGACTGTCCGATGAGGACAAGACGAAGGTGTACGAGGGCAACGTGCGCCGTGTCTACCCGCGCCTGGACCAGGCGCTGAAGGCGAGGGGCGTGTGAGCGCGTTCACGGCCGACCCCGGCTGGCTCTCCTACGACCCGGACCCGTCGAAGCCGGCCTTCGTGCTGCCGCCCGGCACCGTCGACGTGCACACGCACGTGTTCGGCCCGGGTGACGTGTTCCCCTACGCGCCGGAGCGCAAGTACACGCCGACCGACGCCGGCAAGGAGCAGCTGTTCGCCCTGCGCGACTTCCTGGGCATCGACCGCCAGGTGATCGTGCAGGCGACCTGCCACGGTGCCGACAACAGCGCACTGGTCGACGCCCTCGGCGCGGCGGGCGAGCGCTCCCGCGGGATCGCGACGATCCGCGGCACCGAGTCCGACGAGGAGCTCGCCCGGCTGCACGCGGCCGGCGTCCGCGGCATCCGGCTGAACTTCGTCCGCCGGCTCGTGGACCCGAAGCCCGACGCGTACTACCACGACCTGGTCGCGCGGATCGCGCCACTGGGCTGGCACATCGTCGTGTACTTCGAGGCCGCCGACCTCGCCGAGAAGTGGAACCTCTTCACCTCGCTGCCGACCACGGTCCTCGTGGACCACATGGGCCGCCCCGACGTCACGAAACCCGTCGACGGGCCGGAGTTCGGCCGCTTCCGCACCCTGCTGCGCGAGCACCCGAACTTCCACGTCAAGGTCACCGGCCCGGAACGCCTGACGGTGGCCGGCCCGCCCTACGACGACGTGGTGCCCTTCGGCCGCGCGCTCGTGGAGGAGTTCCCGGACCGCGTCCTGTGGGGCACGGACTGGCCGCACCCCAACATGAAGAGCCACATGCCCGACGACGGCACGCTGGTCGACTTCGTGCCCCGCATCGCGCCGAGCGCCGAGGCTCGGCAGAAGCTGTTGGTGGACAACCCGATGCGGCTGTACTGGGCAGACTGAAGACGGCAGACTGAGCCGGGCCGTCCGAAGTGGACGGTCCGGCTCAGCCCAGCCGCTCGGCGACGCGCGGGGGAGCGGTGTCGCTGTCGCCGGGGGAGATCGTCATCGGCCAGACCTCCTGCACCGGGTCCTTCGCCGACGCGACGCGGGCGAGCACGATCTCGCCGAGCCGCCGCCCGTACGCCTCCAGCGAGACCGCGAACGTGGTCAGCGCCGGCACGAGGTAGTCGCATACCGGGTTCTTGCGGAACCCCACCACGGCCAGGTCGACGCCCGGCCGCACGCCGGCCTCGGCGAAGCGCCGGTAGAGCCCGAGCGCGAGCGTCTCCTGCGCCAGCATCACGGCCGTCGGCGCCGGCGCCATCGCCAGCAGGCGTTCGGCCAGCAACCCGCCGCCCTCGGGGGTGTCGGGCAGGCGGATCTCGGCGGCGGGCTCGAGTCCGTGAGCGGCCAGCGCCTGCCGGCAGCCGCGCGTGTACTCCCAGGTGCTGTTCACGTCTCCGTCGTCGGAGGCCAGCGCGATCCGCGTGTGCCCGGCGGCCACGAGCCGCTCCACCGTCTCCGCCGCGACGCCCTCGAAGTCCAGGTCGAGCCACGCGTGGCCCTCGGGCCCGCCGCGGCCGAGCGCCACGAACGGCACGCCGCGCTCGGTCAGCAGCTCCACCCGCCGGTCGACGCGGTGGGTGTTGGAGATGACGTACGCGTCGGCGATGTGCCGGTCGACGGCGTTGACCAGGTACCGGTAGGGGTCCTTGGCCGGGCCGACCGGCAGCAGCACCAAGTCCATCGACCGTTTCGAGAGCTCCTGCTGCAGGCCGTCGCAGACGCTGAAGTAGAACGTCTCGCCCATCGCGGTGCGCGCGGTGTTGGTCTGCATCACGAGCGCGACGGTGCCGGTCGCGCCGCGGCGCAGCGTGCGGCCGGACTGGTTCGGCTGGTAGCCGAGGCGCTCCGCGGCCGAGCGGACGCGCTCGCGCGTGGCCTCGCTGACCTCGCCGCGGGAGTTCATCGCGCGCGACACGGTGCTGATCGACATGCCGAGCTCGGCCGCGAGCTCCCGGATCCCGACCCGGCCCATGCGTCCCCCATCCCTTCAGGTTGTCGCTCACAGTATCGCGGGTCGATCACCCACTGGCGCCCCGGAAACGTTTCCGGTAACGTTTCCGGTGGACGCGCCGAGGCGTCCGGTTGCTCGTGGGCGGAGGATCCATGCTCGAGTCACGTGTGGTGCGGAAGCTGTCGCTGAGACTGCTGCCAGTCTTGATCATCGGCTACTTCCTGGCGATCATCGACCGCGCGAACCTGGGGGTCGCCGCGCTCACGATGAACGCCGACCTGGGGATCGGGGCCGCCGCGTTCGGGTTCGCCGCGAGCGTGTTCTTCGTGCCCTACGTGCTGCTCGAGGTGCCCTCGAACCTCGCGATGGCCAAGTTCGGGGCTCGCTGGTGGATCGCGCGCATCCTCGTGACCTGGGGGATCATCTCCGCCGCCCACGCGCTGGTGTGGGACGTGCCGAGCCTCTACGTCGCGCGCGCCTTGCTCGGTGCGGCCGAAGCCGGCTTCTTCCCGGGTGTGATCTTCTACCTGACGCTGTGGTTCCCGGCCGCGCACCGCGGCCGCATCATGGCGACGTTCACCGCCGGCATCCCGGTGGCCCTGATCATCGGCACGCCGCTGTCGGGGCTGATCCTCGACCTCGAGGGTTGGCTCGGCCTGCACGGGTGGCAGTGGGTGTACCTGATCGAGGGTGTGCCCGCCGTGCTGATGGGGATCATGATGCCGTGGCTGCTGCCCAAGAGCCCGGACAAGGCGAAGTTCCTCGACGAGGAGGAACGCGCCTGGCTCGTCGGCACTCTCGCGCGCGAGGCCGCCGAACGCGAGGCGCTGGGCACGCGCGGCAGCACCCGGCGCAAGGTGCTGAAGACGTTGCTGAGCCCGAAGGTGCTGATGTTCGCCGTCGCGTACTACGGCCTGACGAACCTCAACGGCGCGGTGTCCACGTTCCTGCCGCAGATCCTCAAGCCGTTCGGGCTCGGGAACACCGCGACCACGTTCGTCGCCGCGATTCCGTACGTGTTCGGGCTCATCGGCATGCTGGTGCTCGGGCGCCTGGCCGACCGGCCGGGGCTGAGGGCGACGAGCCTGTACGTCGCGCTCGGCGTGTCGCTCGTCGGGCTCGTCGCGTCGGCGCTGTTCGACGCACCGGTGGTGAAGCTCGTGGCGCTGTGCGTGGCCGCGTTCGGCGTGTTCGGGGTGCTGCCGACGTTCTGGGGCCTGCCGACGGCGATTCTCACCGGGGCGGCGGCCGCGGGCGGCATCGCGTTGATCAACGCGCTGGGCAACCTTTCGAGCGTCGTGAACCCGGCGGTGATCGGGGCGATCGACGCGAAGACCGGCAGCTTCGACGGCGGATTGCTGTGGCTCGCGGCGATGGCGGTGGTCGCGATCCTGGCGGTCACGGTGATCCTGCTGGTCTGGCGGCCCGAGCGGCAGGCCGTGGTTTCCGTTTCGGCGCCGAAGCAGGAGGTCTGACGTGCGCATCGCCGAAGTGCGGTTGCGGCGGCTGAAGGGTGTGCTGCCGACCGACGGCGACCTGTGGGAGGAACGGCTGGTTCGCCCCCTCGACGTCTACCCCGAGTACCGCACCCGCGACGACCACGAGGGCGGCGTGCAGCGGCCCGGCGGGTTCGAGATCTCCACGTACTTCGTGGAGATCGAGACCGACGAGGGCCTGGTCGGGCGCGCCGGGCCCGTGCCGGAGACGGTGGCGTGGCTGGTGGCGCACGAGCTGCGGCCGCTGCTGCTCGGCCGCGACCCGATCGCGGGCGAGCAGCTGTGGGATCAGCTGCACCGCGCGCAGGTGCACGGCCGCGGCGGCCAGCCGATGCTGGCGATCAGCGCGGTGGACAACGCGTTGTGGGACCTGCGCGGCAAGTGGCTCGGGCAGCCGGTACACCGCCTGCTCGGCGGGCCGACGCGCGACGAGGTGCCCGCGTACGCGTCGATGCTCGGCTTCTCGGTGCAGGATCTCGATCGCGTGCGCGAGCGGGCGGTGGAGTTCCGTGATCGCGGGTATCGGGCGCAGAAGTGGTTCTTCCGCCACGGCCCGGCGAGCGGGTACGAGGGGCTGCGCGCGAACGTCGCTCTCGTACGGACGCTGCGCGAGGCCGTCGGCGAGGACTACGACCTGATGTTCGACTGCTGGCAGTCGATGGACGTCACCTACGTGACGGAGCTGGCTTCGCGGATCGCCGAGTTCCGGCCGCGGTGGCTCGAGGAAGTGGTGATGCCGGACCGGATCGACGGGTACGCGCTGCTGCGGCAGCGGCTGGCGGTGCCGCTCGCCGGGGCGGAGCACGAGTACACGCGGTGGGGCTTCCGGCGGTTCGTGGACGCCGGCGCCCTGGACGTGCTGCAGCCCGATCTGTATTGGTGCGGCGGGCTTTCCGAGGCGCTGAAGATCGCGGCCTACGGCACGGCCCACGACCTCCAGGTGATCCCGCACGGCCACTCCGCGCCGGCGACGCTGCACTTCTCGCTGACGCAGTCGCCGGCCCACACGCCGTACCAGGAGGATCTGGTGAAGTGGAACCAGGTGCACCAGCTGTTCCTGGCTTCACCGGTGAACCCGGTCGGCGGGGTGCTGACTCCGTCGCACGCGCCGGGGCTGGGCATGGAGCTCGACCCGGCCCGCGCCGAGGCCGACGACGTCGTTTTCGCTTGAGCTATCGGGAAAGCAGGGGAATGAACACGCCTCGCTGGTGGCAGACGGCCACCGTGTACCAGATCTACCCGCGCAGCTTCGCCGACTCGAACGGCGACGGCATCGGCGACCTGCGCGGCATCATCGGCAGGCTCGACCACCTGAGCACGCTGGGCGTCGACGTGGTGTGGCTTTCGCCGGTGTACCCGTCGCCGCAGGACGACAACGGCTACGACATCAGCGACTACTACGGCATCGACCCGGTGTTCGGCACGCTCGCCGACTTCGACGAGCTGCTGGCCGAAGCGCACGCGCGCGACATCCGCGTGGTGATGGACCTCGTCGTGAACCACACGTCCGACGAGCACCCGTGGTTCGTCGAGTCGCGCGACCCCGCGAGCCCCCGGCACGACTGGTACTGGTGGCGCCGCGAGCCCAACAACTGGGGCTCGCGCTTCTCGGGCCCGGCCTGGGAGCAGGACCCGGATTCGGGGGAGTACTACCTGCACCTGTTCTCGCGCAAGCAGCCGGATCTCAACTGGGAGAACGGGGAGATGCGCCGGGAGATCCACCGGATGATGCGGTGGTGGCTCGACCGCGGCGTCGACGGGTTCCGCATGGACGTCGTCAACTTCATCGCGAAGCCCGTTTCCCTGCCCGACGCGCCCGTGGTCGCGGGCGACCTCTACGGCGAAGCGGAATCCTTGTACGCCAACGGTCCCCGCCTGCACGAGTTCCTGCAGGAGATGTACCGCGAAGTCTTCGCCGGCCGCGCCGACCGGCTCCTGACGGTCGGCGAGACGCCCGGTACATCCGTTTCCGACGCGCAGCTGCTCACCGATCCGGAGCGCCGCGAGCTCGACATGGTGTTCCAGTTCGACCACGTGGAGCTCGACCAGGGCCATTCCAAGTGGGACGTGCGGCCGTTCGACCTGGTGGCCCTGAAGCGCACTCTCGCCCGCTGGCAGGTGGGTCTGGCCGACCGCGGCTGGAACAGCCTCTACTGGAACAACCACGACCAGCCCCGCATCGTCTCCCGCTGGGGCGACGACGGCGATCTGCGCTCTGTGTCGGCCAAAGCGCTGGCCACCGTCCTCCACCTGCACCGCGGCACGCCCTACGTGTACCAGGGCGAGGAACTCGGCATGACCAACGTGCCGTTCTCCTCGATCGACGACTTCGCCGACATCCAGTCCCGCAACCACTACTTCGAGGCGACCGGTCCGCTGGGCCAGTCTCCCGCGGCGGTTCTGGCGGCCCTTCGCGCACGCTCCCGCGACAACGCCCGCACCCCGATGCAGTGGGACGCATCCTCTTCGGCCGGCTTCACTTCGGGTACGCCCTGGCTCCGGGTGAACCCGAACCACGTGACGATCAATGCCGCGTCGCAAGTGGACGATCCGGCTTCGGTGTTTTCGCACTACCGCCGGTTGATCGCGCTGCGTCACGCGGAGCCGCTGGTGGTTTCGGGCCGGTACGCGTTGCTGGAACCCGATCATCCGCGGTTGTTCGCGTTCACGCGGGTCGACGGTGACCACGGGCTGCTGGTGCTGGCCAACTGGTCGGGTTCGCCGCTGGACGTGCCTTCGTCCGCTGTGGACGGTTGGTCCGGCGCGTCGCTGGTGCTGGGCAACTACCCGGGGTCGGTGTCGGTGGGAGAGCAGCTGCGCCCTTGGGAAGCCGTCGTCTTCCGCCGCTGACGCCGCACCACGGCGGCGACGCTCCCGGCCGCCGCACCCGGCAAGGCAACGACACCGGTCGCGAGGCGGACGAACCCGGTCGAACCGAGGCTGACCGTGAGCAGCGCGAGACGAGTGCAGGGCGGCGACGGAAAGCGAAACGGTCCGGACCAGCGCCCGCGCGCCCAGTGCGCTCGTCGGAGGCGAGGACCCGGTCGAGCAGCTGCAGGAAGGTGAGGCGGTCGGTGTTTCGGGGAACGGTGGTCACCGGTTCGCCGCCGCGCCCGGCCGGCCGACGGTGCGCAGAGCGAGCGCAGGGGGCTCGCCCTGGCCGCGCAGCCGGCCGACGAACCTGTCCGGAGTCGGGCTGTGGTCGACGATTCGCACGAATGTCGCCGAAGGCTTGACCGGTCCTCGTGTCCCATCGAGAACGACGCTTTCCCCGAGAATCCCGGCCACGGGGTCGCACAGATCTTCGACCAGCGAGAGCACCGAATCTGTGCCCAGTCGTGTTCTCCGATGTCACGGACCACGACGCGGCGGGGGGTGACCCGGCCGTCGACATCGAGCAACCGGAGCTCGAGGTGCGGCCCGGTGAAGTTGATGCGCAACCCGGGGAACGCCATCGCGGCCTTCATCCGGTTCGAGAGGAGCCAGCAGCGCACGGAAGAATCGGGGCGCCGCATCGTCGGCCACGCTGACCACGAGGGTGCCGCGGCGCGGGCTGTTCGGTGGTTCTGTCGCCCGGGTTGCCGGGTGGGCGACACCCAGCAGTGCCCGCACGGTGCGCGACGGGGCATCGCGCAGGGTGAGCCGCGGGCGGTCTCGCGCGGGGTTGTCCCGGCCGCAACTCACCCCTGTGAGCGAGCTCCCGCCGAAGATCAGACGGCCGGTTTCCAGCCCAGCTCAGGGCCCAGCCGGGTGGCGATGTCCGTCAGGATCTGCACGTAGTCGGCATGCTCGAAGGTGAACGGAAGCGCGAACGCGACCTCCGACACCTCGCGGAACGCGGCATCCGCGTAGAGCCGCTCGGCGATGAAGGCCGAGGGGCCCACCAGGTCCTCCGCGAAGGTCATGCGGGCGGGGCCGTGGGCTTTGCCGACGCGGGGCAGGCGGGAAGCGGCGTACGCCTCGTACTTCGCCCGCTGCTCGGGGCTCGCGCTGTCGGTGGGGATCACGACCAGGCCCTGGGACACGCGGGCGTCGGCGCCGAGGGGGTGGTGGGCGCGGAACTCGCGGATCTGCGCGGCCTGGATGGCGGCGAAGTCGATCTCCGTCGCGTCGGGGCCCTCGACCCGCACGACGCTGCTGGCCAGCAAGTTCATGCGGTGCTCGCCGGCCCAGCGGGCGGAGCGGGTGCCGCCGCTGCCGTACCAGAGGCGGTCGGTGAGACCAGGGGAGTACGGCTGGACGCGGGGCGAGTACTCCTCGATGCCCTCGGTGCCGCTGAAGTCCGTGGCCTTCTCGCCGCGGATGAAACCCAGGAGGCGTTCCACGCGCTGGTAGCTGAAGTCCTCGGCCGCCGCGGTGTCGGGGTAGAGCGCGGGCGCGAGGTGGTCGTAGTGGCGCGGCTCGCCGACGCTCAAGCCCGGGTTGAGGCGCCCGCCGGACAGCACGTCGACCGTGGCGAGGTCTTCGGCGAGGCGCAGCGGGTTCTCCCAGCCGAGGGGGATCACGGCGGTGCCCAGCTCGATGCGGCTCGTGCGCTGCGTCGCGGCGGCCAGCACCGCGATGGGCGACGAGATGCCGAACTGCAGGTGCCGGTGGCGCACCCACGCGCTGTCGAAACCGAGCTCCTCGCCGAGCTGGATGACCTGCAGCGTCGACTCGTGACCGGCGGCGGGAGCGGCCTCGTCGAACAGCCCGATCGTGAGGAAGCCCAGCTTGCGCAACGGTTCCGAGGTGATCGGCACGGCAGTTCCTCCTGGCTCCGGGTCCTTGCCGGAGATCAACCTCGGCACCGCCGGGATTGTTCCGGTACCGGTGTGGTCTGGAGCACTTCGTCGGTATCTCACGGGAAGTCCGATTTCCCCGACCGAAACTAACTTGTAACGGGGCGGAGGTTCCACTCCGGCGGTGCGCACGCCAGAATCGCGCGTTGTGATCGCGTCAGAAAAGCATTCGGAGGCTTGCCCTAAACCCTGAAAACAGGTACTGGCGCGAATCATTCGGACAAAGTTCCCGAACATTCGGATCGAGGCTCATCCATGGTTGAACCCGCCCAGAAAACCGCATCCACGGGCACTTCGCCGAGAATGCGCAGATCGGTCGGTTTCTACGGCCTGATGTTCGTCTCGCTCGGCTCGATCATCGGCTCCGGCTGGCTGCTCGGCGCGCTCAAGGCGGCGAAGGTCGCGGGCCCCGCGTCGCTCGTTTCGTGGGTGCTCACCGCGATCATCATGGCCACGCTCGCCCTGGTCCACGCGGAGCTCGGCGCGGCCTACCCGGTCGCCGGCGGCACGGCCCGGTACCCCGCGCTCGCGTACGGAGTGCTCGGCGGGTTCGTCGGCGGCTGGGTGGCGTGGCTGCAGGCGGTGGCGCTCGCGCCGGTGGAGGTCGAGGCGAGTCTCGAATACCTCGACAACGTCACCTGGATCAAAGAACACCTGAATCTGCTGAGTCCCTCGGGCACGCTCACCGCGAGCGGATTCGGCTGGGCGACGCTGCTGATGGCGCTCTTCACGCTCATCAACCTCGTCGGCGTGAAATTGCTGTCGGAAAGCAATTCGGCGACGGTGATCTGGAAGACCGCCGTGCCGGTGCTGACCGTGGTCGTGCTGCTGTCGCTGCGGTTCCACCCGGGCAACTTCACCGCGGGCGGCGGCTTCGCCCCGCACGGCGCCCACGGCATCTTCGCGGCGCTGCCGGTCGGTGTGGTGTTCGCGTTGCAGGGCTTCGAACAGGCCGTGCAGGTCGGCGGCGAGGCGCGCGACCCGCAGAAGGACCTGTCGCGCGCGATCATCGTCGCGATGGTGATCGGCACGATCGTCTACTTGCTGCTGGAGGTCGCGTTCATCGGCGCGCTCGACCCGGCCGCGCTGCTCAAGGGCTGGGACAACCCGATCGCGCAAGGCTCCTTCGGCCCCTACGCCACGCTGGCAACCCTGGCCGGCGCGGGTTGGCTGTCGTACGTGCTCTACGCCGACGCCTTCGTCTCCCCCGCCGGCACGGGCATGCTCTACCTCGGCACGTCGGCGCGCCTGGCGTACGCGATGGGCCGGGAGCGCACGCTGCCGAAGGGCCTGGGCAAGCTCAACGTGCGCGGGGTGCCGGTGTGGTCGATCGGGCTGTCGTTCGTGGTCGGCGAGATCGCGTTCCTGCCGTTCCCGAGCTGGCAGTCGCTGGTCAGCGTGATCACCTCGGCCACCGCGCTGATGTACGCGTTCGCCCCGATCTCGATGATCGCGCTGCGCAGGCGCGACCCGGACCGCCCGCGCCCGTACCGCGCGCCGATGCCGAAGGTGCTGGCGCCCGCGGGGTTCGTGGCCGCGAACCTGATCATCTACTGGGGTGGCTTCGACATCACGTGGAAGATCATGATCGCCGTGGTGATCGGCTTCGTGTTGTTCCTCATCGCGCGCGCGACGAGCTCCAAGCTGGAACTGATCCCGATCGACTGGAAGGCCGCGCAGTGGATCGCGCCGTGGCTCGCCGGGCACGTGCTGATCGGGTACCTCGGCCGCTACGGCGAGTCGGGCAACATCAGCGCCCTGCCGGAGTGGATCGATCTGCTGGTGGTGATCGTGTTCAGCCTGGCGGTGTTCTACTGGGCCGTGAACGTCGCGGTGGACAGCGACAAGGTGAAGGCGGCGGTCGAGCGGGAGTCGCTGGAGCTGGCCGTGCAGTGATCTCGCGGGTGACCGGTTTCCCCGGCGGGAGACCGGTCACCGGCGCCGCCACGCACCGGGCGTCGTGCCTTCGCGGCGGCTGAACACCCGGGTGAGCGCGGCGTTGGACTCGTACCCCACCCGAGCGGCGATCTGCGCGACGCTGAGATCGGTCTCGCGCAGGAGCCGCTTGGCCTGGTGCAGCCGCCACGACGTGAGGTAGCCCAGCGGGGTCTCGCCGACCACGGCCCGGAACGCGGCCGCGAACGTCGAGCGCGAGAGGCCGGCTTCGCGGGCCATCGCCTCGACGGTCCACGGGCGCGCGAGGTCGGCGTGCAGCGCGCGCGTGGCGGCGGCGAGGCGCGGGTCGCACTGGGCGGCGAGCCAGCCCAGGTTGCCGGCTCCGCTGTCGCAGAACGCGCGGACGGCCTGGATGAACAGCACGTCCGCGAGCCGGCTGGTCACGAGCCGGGAACCGAGGCCCGCGCCGGCCTCCTCGCGGGCGAGCAGGTCGAACGTCGCGCGCAGCTGCTCCCCGGCTTCGCCGTGCAGGTCGAGCAGGAACAGCGGCGGCAGCATCGCGAACAGCGGCTCGGCTGCCGTGGCGTCGAACGAGAACCGGCCCGACACGATTTCGGTGCGTACACCGGTCCCGCCGTGCGCCGCGACGGTGCGTTCCGGCTCGGCGAGCAGGGTTTCGCACTCGACGACCTCGCGGCCGGGCTCGTCCTCGAGCGTGAACCGAGCGCCCGCGCGCACCACGAAGCAATCGCCCGCCGCGAGCCGGCGCGGGTCGCCCACGTGCTCACCCGTGAGCACGCACGAACCGGAGGCGATCAGCACGAGGCGGGTGGTCTCGGGCGCGTGGAAGGCGATGCCCCACGGCGCGCCGGCCTCGATCCGCACGTACCGCGACTGCTCGATCCGCATCGCGGTGAGCACGTCCTCCACCGGATCCATGGGGTACTCCTGGACGATCGGACAACGATTGCGGACCCGAAGGTAACACTCGTCCGGTTCGGCGGTTCTAGCGTGGATCACATGAAGATCACCGAACTGTTCGACCTGACCGGCAGGACCGCCCTCGTCACCGGCGCGAGCCGGGGGATCGGCGCCGCCGTGAGCCGGGTGCTGTCGGAGGCGGGTGCGCACGTGGTGCTGGTCGGCCGGTCCGCTGACTCCCTGGCCGCGGTGGCCCGCGAGCTCCCGGGTGACGCCGACGTGGTCGCCGCGGACCTGGCGCGCCCCGACGCCCCGGCCGAGATCCTCGCCGCCGCAGGCCCCGTCGACGTCCTCGTCAACAACGCCGGCAACGGCACGGGCGCGGGTTTCGCCGACCGGCTGCAGCTCGCCGACGTCGACGAGGCCTGGGCCGTGTACCTGCGTGCCCCGATCGTGCTGTCCGGCCTCGCCGCCGCCGGCATGGCCGCGCGCGGCGGCGGCAGTGTCGTCACGCTGTCGTCGGGCGCCGCCCACCAGGGCCTGCCCGGCCTGTCCGTCTACAGTGGACTCCGCGCCGGCGCCGAAGCCGCCACTCGCGCGCTGGCCGCCGAGTGGGGCTCCCGCGGCGTCCGCTTCAACGCCGTCAGCCCCGGCGC
The DNA here is from genome assembly GCF_040678995.1 of Amycolatopsis sp. NPDC049253. Lineage (NCBI taxonomy): Bacteria > Bacillati > Actinomycetota > Actinomycetes > Pseudonocardiales > Pseudonocardiaceae > Amycolatopsis > Amycolatopsis sp. NPDC049253. The sequence goes on from NZ_JBFAQX010000004.1 coordinate 46,194, forward strand.
CGTCCGCACCACCCTCGGCGCCTGGATCGTCGACGACGACTCGGCCCGGGCGAAGTACCTGGAAACCGTGCCGCTGGGCCGGGTCGGTGAGCCGGACGACGTCGCGGCCGCCGTGTTGTTCTTCGCGTCCCCCGCCTCGTCGTACGTCACCGGCCACACCCTCACCGTCGACGGCGGCTGGTCCACGACGGCACCGGCGCCGGTGGGCTGAGCCGGTTTCGCCCGTCGCACGGCCGGTCGGGTCGCCCTTGCCGGATGACGTTCGCGGAGTCCAGGTCTACCTTGCGGGGTGCCGCCGACCGGCCGGCGGGGGCTGAAGATCGAGGGGTGGGTCATGGGCGATCGAGCGGCCGCGGGCGGCGCCGATCCCGCGGCAGCGTCGGAACCGCCGCTGCCGCGTCGGACGGCGGGAGAATGGGTCACCGAGATTTTCGAGTACGACGGTGGACGGCGGGTCACGGTGTACTTGCCGCCGGATCCGCCCGAGGCGGTCGTATTCGCCGGTGACGGCCAGCTGATCTCGTGGTGGGGCGGGCACCTCGAAACCGCCGACGTGCCGCCCACGATGATCGTCGGCGTCCACCGGAGCGCCGACGAGGACGAGATGGTGCGCATCCGGGAGTACTCGCCCTCGTTCGACCGGGAGCGGTTCGCGGCGCACGAGAGGTTCTTCACCGGGGACGTCCGCCGATGGGTGCGGTCGCGCTTCGGCGTCGCCTTGCCCGCCGAACGCACGGCGGTGTGCGGTGTGTCGGCGAGTGCGGAGCTCTCGCTGGCGATGGGCCTTCGGCATCCGGACGTCTACGGCGCGGTCTTCTCCGCGTCGCCCGGCGCCGGCTACCGCCCGCCTGCCGCGATGACGAGCCCGCTGCCGCGCGGCTACCTCGTTGCGGGCACGCTGGAGCCGTTCTTCGCGAGGAACGCGACGCGATGGGCGGACGCCCTGTCCGGCGCGGACGTCGTGCTGACGCAACGGGCCGGCGAGCACGGAGGCCCGTTCTGGGCCGCGGAGTTCCCGCTCATGGTGGCCTGGGCGTTCGGACACTGACGGCAGCGCCGCGAGCTGCCTTGGCGTGGTCGGTAGCGGGGTGCGGTCGACTGGCCAGGGCTCTGCGCGGCCTGACGGCTCCGAATCCGCGGCCGCCGGTGGGCTGAGCCCGATTCTCGCTTGCGTCGCGATGAACTCGTGCGCCTGGTGCTGAACAGGAAGGCGCTGCGAGTGCTCGACGTCGGCCCCCCGACCGGTGTGCACTCGCGTGGCCTTACGCGAGCGCGGACGTCGTCCTGCTGTCCGGGCTGCTCTACCGCCTCGTCGATGCTCACGACCGTCGATCAACGCCAGTGCGCACCTTCTCGCCGCCGGAAACGCCTGGCCGGCAAGAAAATCACTTGACCCCGTCACCAGACTCGCCGGTATGGGGTCGTGGGGGCGGTTGCAGCTGGTCGCGGTGTTCGGGTCGGCGGGGGAAGGCCTGGTGCTGTCGGCGATTCCGCTGCTGGCCGTGTCGATCACGACCGACCCGCGGGAGATCTCGCTGGTGACGGTGGCCGGGCAGGCGCCGTGGCTGGTGTTGTCGTTGTTCGCGGGTGTCGTGATCGACCGGGTGCGCCGGACGGCGGTGCTCGCCGGGGCGTACGCCGTGCTGGCCGCCGCCGTCGTGGCGCTCGCGGTGGCCGGGTCGCTCCACGAGCTGAGCCTGCCCGTGGTGGCGGTGGTGGCGTTCGTGGTCACCACGGCGCAGGTGTTCGGCGACGGGGCCAGCGGCGCGCTCGTGCCCGACGTCGTGGGGCCCGACCGGCTGGCGGCGGCGAACGCGCGGCTGCAGGTGATCGACCGGGGGCTGGTGCAGTTCGTCGTCCCTCCGGCGACGGGGGTGCTGCTGGGGATCGGGGCGGGGATTCCGGCGTGGGGCGCCACGGCGGCGGCGGTCGTGGCGTTCGCCTTGGTACGCGGGATTCCGTCGGCGCCGCCGGTGAAGTCGCCGGCGCATCCGTTGCGCGACATCGGCGAAGGGCTGCGGTACCTGGTGGGCACGCCGCTGCTTCGGTCGATCACGATCACCGTCGCACTGGGGTCGTTCGCGGCGAGCGCGGGCAACGCGATGCTGGTGCTCTTCGCGACACAGGTGCTGCACCTCGGCCCCGTCGGCTACGGCGGGCTGCTCGCGTGCCTGGCCGTCGGCTGGGTCGCGTCGTCGTTCGTGGTGGACTGGGTGGTGCGGCGGCTGGGTTACTCGTGGTCGATGCGGCTGGCGCAGAGCTGCGCGGTGGTGGCGCAGCTCGCCATCGCTGTGGTGCCGCCGTGGCCGCCGGTCGTGGGGCTGGTGCTCGTGTTCCTCACGGCGACCACGCTCGTGTGGAACGTCTGCTCCCAGTCCTCCCGCCAGCGCTTCACGCCGTCGCCGTTGCTGGGCCGCGTGCTCACCAGCCACCGCGCGCTCGCGTGGGGACTGACGCCGCTCGGCGCGCTCGCGGGCGGGTTCGTCGCCGCGCACGTGAGTCTGCGCGCGGTGTGGGTGATGAGCGCGCTGATCCAGCTGGCCGGCGCCGCGGTGGTGTGGTGGCAGCTTTCGCCCGGCGCCTTCCGCGACGCCGAGCTCGCTCAGGCGCGCTTGGGCAGCTTCCAGCCCGGCCGCGGGAAGTGACACGTGTAGCCGTTGGGGTAGGTCTGCAGGTAGTTCTGGTGTTCGGGCTCGGCCTCCCAGAAGTCGCCGGCGGGGGTGACCTCGGTGACGACTTTGCCGGGCCAGAGGCCGGAGGCCTCGACGTCGGCGATGGTGTCTTCGGCGACCTTCTTCTGCTCGTCGTTCGTGAAGTAGATCGCGGAGCGGTAGCTCATCCCGATGTCATTGCCCTGGCGGTTCTTCGTCGTGGGGTCGTGGACCTGGAAGAAGAACTCGAGCAGGTTCCGGAAGTCGGTCGTGGCCGGGTCGTAGAGGACCTCGATGGCCTCGGCGTGGGTGCCGTGGTTGCGGTAGGTGGCGTTGGGTGTGTCGCCGCCGCTGTAGCCGACGCGCGTGGACACGACGCCGGGCTGGTGGCGGAACAGCTCCTCCATGCCCCAGAAACATCCGCCGGCGAGGATCGCCTTTTCCGTGCTCATGGTTCGCCATCGTAGCGGCGCCGCAGCAGGCCGAGCACGAGCGCGAGCGGTGGCCAAGCGTCCCGCCCGCGCCGGGTGGCCGCGAACGACCGCAGCCGCACGTCGGGCCCGGTCAGGGGCAGCAGCGCCACCTCCGGGCGCGTCGGGCGCGCGACCGGCAGGAGCCCGACGCCGGGGCCCGCGACGATCAGGTCCTCCACGAGATCGAGGCTGTCGGCCAGGTGCGTGACGCGCGGGGTGAACCCGGCCATCGACGCGAGCGTGCGCACCACGTCCTCGTCGGCGCGGTTGCGTGAGTTGCCGATCCAGTCGTGGTCGCGGAACGCCTCGAACACGGCCAGCGTGCCCTCGCCCACCACCCGGCGCGCGTCCGTCGCCGGCACGCCCAGTCCCCACGCGGCGGTCCACAGAGGACGGACGTCGAGCGACCGGTCCGTGGTCGCGGGCGCGAGGTCGTAGTCGTAGATCAGCGCCAGGTCGATGTCGTCGGTCAGCAGCTGGGCGAGCGCTTCGGCGGGTTCGTACTCGCTGATCACCAGCCGCACCCGTGGATGCGTCCGCGCCAGCCGGTCGGCCGCCGGCAGCAGAGCACGCCGGATCGCCGTCGCGAAACCCGCCACCCGCACGGTGCCGGCCGGCTCCGCGTGCGGGTCCAGGTCCGCCCGCGCGGCCTCCACGGCGGCCAGGATCGTCACGGCGTGCTCGGCCAGCCGCCGCCCGGCCGGGGTCAGGCGCACGCGCCGGCCGTGCGGTTCGAGCAGCGGCGCCCCCGTCTCCCGGGCCAGCGCGGAGACCTGCTGCGACACCGTCGACGTGGTGGTGCCGAGCACATCGGCGACCGCGCGCATCGAGCCGAGCCGCGACAGCTCGAGGAGGAACTGCAGCCTGCGGGTGTCCATACCGTCATTGTCCAGGATTCCAGGACAGTACGTTCACGATCGGCACGTGGACATGAACGGTGGGCGTCGGTTCTCCTGGACGCGTGCTCTCCTCCTCCACCCGCACCGGGGCGGCACTCGCCGTCGCCGCGATGCTCTGCGTGCAGCTGGGCCTGGCCCTGTCCATCGGCCTGTTCGACCGCGTCGGGCCCGAGGGCGCCGCCTGGCTGCGGCTCGCCTGGGCCGGGGTGCTGCTGCTCGTGCTGGTCCGCCCGCGCCCGTCTTCGTTCAGCCGTTCGTCGCTGCTCGCGTGCGTGGTGCTGGGCGTCGTCACCGCCGGCATGACGATGCTGTTCATGGCCGCCGTCTCGCGGCTGCCGCTGGGCACCGCGAGCGCGCTGGAGTTCCTCGGCCCGCTCACGGTCGCGATCACGCGCGGGCGCGGCGGCAAACGCCTGTGGCCCGTGCTCGCCGCGATCGGCGTGCTGCTGCTGACCGAACCCTGGGAGGGCGGGGCGGACCTGCTCGGCGTCGGCTACGCCCTCGCGTCGGCGGTCTGCTGGGCCACCTACATCCTGCTGACGCAGCGCGTCGGTGACGAGGTGTCGGGGGTGCGCGGCCTCGCGGTGTCCATGCCGGTGGCGGCGCTCGTGGCCACGCTGGTGCAGGGGCCGGCGGTGTTCGGGCACCTGTCGTGGGAGCTGCTGCTCGCCGGGCTGGGACTCGCGATCCTGCTGCCGGTGGTGCCGTTCAGCTTCGAGATGCTCGCGCTGCGGCGGCTCACGGCGTCGGCCTTCGGCACGCTCATGAGCCTCGAACCCGCGATCGCGATGACCATCGGGCTGCTCGTGCTCCACCAGGTGCCCGACCTCGCCGCGGCCGCGGGAGTGCTGTTCGTGGTGGTCGCGGGCATCGGTGCCGAACGCACGGGCGCGCGGGAACCCGTTGCGGCGCCTTAGGTTCCGGCCAGGCGTCCCCGGCGCGTCCGCAGGAAGGCGCGTTCGGTGTCGTTGCCGGCCAGGCTGATCGCCTCGTCGTAGGCGACGAGGGCTTCCGCGATCCGGCCCAGCCGGGTGAGCAGGTCGGCCCGGGTGGCCGGCAGCAGGTGGTACCCCGGCAGGTCCAGCTCGTCCACGACGGCCAGCGCCGCAGCCGGACCGTGCACCTCGGCGACGGCGACCGCCCGGTTGAGCGCGACGACCGGGGTGGGGGAGTGCTGCAGGAGCTGGTCGTAGAGCGCCAGGACCTGCGTCCAGTCGGTGGCCGGCCCGTCCGTGTGCACGGCGTTGATCGCGGCCTGCAGCTGGTACGGACCTGGCTGTCCCCGGCGCAGGCAGCGGCGCACGAGCTCGTGTCCCTCGGCGATCAGCTCGCGGTTCCACCGCGACCGGTCCTGCTCCGCGAGCACCACCAGCTCACCGGAGGGGCCGACGCGCGCCGGCCGGCGGGCTTCGGTGAGCAGGAGCAGCGCCAGCAGCCCGAGTACCTCCGGCTCGTCCGGCATCAGCTCGGCGAGCGCCCGCGCCAGGCGGAGGGCTTCCCGGCACAGGTCCGTCCGCACCAGCTCGCCCGACGTCGACGTGTAGCCCTCGTTGAAAACCAGGTAGAGCACGGTGAGCACGGGCGGCAGCCGGTCGGGCAGGTCGGATTCGCCAGGCACCCGGTAGGGGATGCCCGCGTCGCGGATCTTCCTCTTGGCGCGCACGATCCGCTGGGCGACGGTCGCCTCCGGCACGAGGTAGGCGCGCGCGATCTCCGGCACCTCCAGCCCGCCGAGCAGCCGCAAGGTGAGCGCGGTCTGCGCGAGCGGCGACAGCGCCGGGTGGCAGCAGGTGAAGATCAGGCGGAGCTGGTCGTCGCGCACGGGCCCCACCTCCGCCGGGTCGTCGGGCTGGTTCAGCAGCAGCGCCTGCGCGTGGCGCGCCTCGCGCGTGGACTCACGGCGCAGGCGGTCGATGGCGCGGTTGCGGGCGGTGGTCACGATCCAGCCGCCGGGGTTGGGCGGCAGCCCGCCGGCCCATTTGGTGACCGCCACCGCGAACGCGTCCTGCACGGCCTCCTCGGCGAGCCCGATGTCGCCGAGGAGACGCGTCAGCGTGGCCACGCACGGGCCGTACTCCGCGCGGTAGACGCTGTCGAGGTCCACCGGCGCCTCAGCGCTGCGGGATTTCGCCGAACGGGCGCACCTCGATCGCCTGCCCGCAGGCCAGCGAGCACTTCTCGGCCCACGCCAGCGCCTGGTCGAGGTCGTCGCACCGGATGACCCAGAACCCGCCGAGTTGCTCCTTCGTCTCGGCGAACGGGCCGTCGGTGATCGTGACCGTGCCGTCGCCGGGGCGCACGACCGTGGACGCGTGCGAGGGCTCCAGGCCGCCGACGAACACCCACACCCCGGCGGCCTTCATGTCGTCGGTGACCTTGCCGGTCCGGGCCAGCATCGGCTCGAAGTCTTCCTCGGGGTCCGGCTTGCTCTCGTCGAGCTGGACGGCGAGCAGGTACTGCTTCACGGCGGGCTCCTTCGCTCGGGCGACCGGCCCGTTCGCCGGTCCCTCACCCTGCCCACGAACGGGCTCGACGCCATTCGACACCACGAAGGGCGAAACTTCTCGCTTTTGCCGTGTTGCGGCCGGGCCCACGCGTCGGCGAGGAGCTTCTCGCGTTTGCTCGCGTAGTGGATCGCCCACGCGGCGGCGCCGAACGCGAGGCCGGTGAGCGGGTTGCCCATCGCGATCTTGGCGAACGCGAGCCAGCCCGTGCGGTCCTGGGCGTAGAGGTACTGCTGCACCACGAACCGCGACGCGAACACCAGCGTCGCCGTGGCCGTGGCCAGGTCGTAGCCCAGCCGCGAGCGCCGGTCGGCGAGCCAGGTCATCTTCTCGCTGTTGACCAGGCTCCACACCACGCCGACCAGGGGCCGGCGCACGACGATCGACACCGCCAGCACCACGAAACTCGCGAGGCTGAACCAGATGTCGGACAGGAAGTAGCCCTTCGCCGAGCCTGTGAGGAACGCGATCAGCGACGTGATGGCCACCCCGACGAAGCTCGACACCGCCGGCTGCAACGGCTTCTTCAACACCACCGCGAGCACCACGAACAGCACGCCGGACGCCACGGAGCTCACGATCCCCGGGATGAGCCCCGCGAAGGAGTTCACGATCACGAACACCAGCGAAGGCAGCGACGACACGAGCAGGCCCGCGAGCCCGCCCGTCCGCTCCCACGCCGTGCGCGGCCGTGACTCGGAGGCGGACCCGGCGTCGTCCCGCCGGGCTTCGGTCTTCGTCCCAGGTCGCTCCACACGTTCGATTGAAACGGGCGGGAACTAGGCAAACTCCTAGCTTGGGCCCACGGCCGGGTGGTCCGGGCGGTCACCCTGCGTGGGCCCGCCGCGGTGAGCCGTCCCACACCTGTCGCGCCCGGCTGCCCCGCCGCGCAGGAAAGGGCCGCTTACCTGAGAGTGTGTACTTCTGGATCACCTGCGCGGTCCTTAGGCTGGGGGCATGCACGTGGAAATCTGGAGCGATGTCATCTGCCCGTGGTGCTACCTCGGGAAGGCGCGGTTCGAGGCGGCGCTGGAGGGATTCGAGCACCGGGACGAGGTGGAGGTGACGTTCCGGTCGTTCGAGCTGGACCCGTCGCGCGACACGGTGGAGCCGTTGCAGGAGATGCTGACCGCGAGGTACGGGCCACAGGCGGTGCAGATGGAGGAGCGCCTCGCCGGCCTCGTCGCGGAGGTCGGGCTCGGGTACCGGTCGGACCGGGAGATCGGCAACACCTTCGACGCCCACCGGCTGATGCACCTCGCGCGCGAGCGCGGGCTGGAACGCGCGATGGTGGACGCGTTGTTCAAGGCCAACTTCGCCGAGGCACGCCCGCTGTTCACCGGGGACACGCTCCTCGACGTGGCGGTGGAAGCCGGCCTGGACCGCGACGACGCGAGCCGCGTACTGGCCGATCCGGCGGCCTACGCGGACGCGGTGCGCGCGGAGGAGCGGGAAGCGGCGCAGCTCGGCGCGACCGGGGTGCCGTTCTTCGTGCTGGACCGGCGCTTCGGCGTCGCGGGTGGTCAGGCCACCGAGGTGTTCGCGCAGGCGCTCGAGCGCGCGTGGAGCGAGCGCGCGGCGTAACCGGAGTCCACTGTGGACGACCGGCTCAGCCGGACCAGCCGCTGAGCCGGTCGAGCAGCCGTTCCAGCACTTCCGGGTCGGCGGCGACCGGCGCGCCCGACACGGGCTCGTCCACGAGGGTGCGGCGTTCCTGGCGGCGCGGCAGGCGGACCTGGCCCGCCGTCATGCCGCCGGGCAGCGGCATCTCGCACCACGTGAGGCGGCCGTTGCGCAGGGGCTCGACGCCGATCCGCTCGCCGGGCGCGGTCCGCGGCGGGTTCGGGCCGACGAGGTCGTCCTCGATCTCGACCACCAGCACCTCGCCGCGCAGCTGCAGGCGCACGGTGATGAACGCGGGGGCGCCGGCGCTGCTCTGGTCCACGATGTCGCCGACGAGCCGCGACGTGGTGGCGGTGACCTGGTCCAGCATCGGCAGGAGCGACCAGTCGGTCAGGATCAGGCGGACGAACAGCTCGGTGCACGGAACCGCACTGGGCTGAGCCACCAGTCGGAGATCGTCCACCTGGGTGGTGCGCGTGCTCAAGCCTCACCTTCCTCGTCGGCTCACTGCCGCCCTCCGCGGGCGGGACCGGTTGGGGCATCATGCCATCGACCTCCCGCCGGTTCGCGACGGGAGGTCGATGTGCGTGTCCGCACGCCTCACGCATCCGGATTCGCTGGGTGAACGCCCCAGGTCACGGCTTCGGGGTGCCGGCCGCGAAGGCCGCAAACCACGTGTGTTCCTCGTGATCGGGCCGCGGTTCGCCCGGCGGCCGACGAAGCGGCGAGATCTGCTCAGATGTCCTTTTCGCCCAGATCCCAGTAGAGGCCCGTCATGATCGCGACGGCCTCGCGCGCCAGGGGCGCGAGCAGGTGCTCGTCGGGGGCGTGCTGGGCGCAGGCCGGGTACGAGTGGGGGAGCCAGATCGTCGGCATGCCCAGGACTTCCGCGAACGCGTCGTTGGGGATCGTGCCGCCGAGGTTGGGCAGCAGCACGGGCGCGCGGCCCGTGGTGCGGGCGACGGAGCCGGCGGCCCAGCGCACCCAGGGGTGATCGGGATCCGTGCGCGTCGGCGGCCGGCTCTCGGTGACCGCGACGTCGACCATCGGGAAACCGTGCTCCGCCAGGTGGTTGCGCAGGGCCGGCTCGAGTCCGGCGAGGTCGGTGCCCACCACCGACCGCAGCTGCAGCGTCGCCTCCGCGCGGCCCGGGATGGCGTTCACCGGTGACGCGGGCGTGCCGGCGAGGAAGGCCAGGACCTCCACGGTGTTCCAGCCGAACAGCCGTTCCGCCGGCGTGAGATCCGGCTCGCCCCAGTCCTCGTCGACGGCCGGGTCGTCCGCGCCGCCGCCGACCGGCACGGTGGCCAGCGCCTCGCGCACGGACACCGGGATCGCCGGGGGCCGCAGGCCTGGCACCAGAATCCGGCCGCGGCCGTCCACAAGGGACGTGATCGCCGCGGCCAGCGTGGTGGCCGCGTTGCGGAGCACACCACCCCAGTTGCCGGAGTGGTGATCACGCGGGCGGAGGTCCGCGGTGAGCGTGAACTGCGTGACGCCGCGCGAGCCGAGGAACAGTGTCGGGAGGTCGGCGCGCACGCGCGGGCCGTCGGAGGCGATCAGCACGTCGGCGCGCAGTTCGTCCCGCAGTTCGCCGCACACCTCGACGAGGCCGGGGGAGCCGCGTTCCTCACCGGTCTCGACGAGCACGACGAGGTTGAACCCGAGCTGCCCGCGGGCGCGCAACACCTCGCGCAGGGCGACGAGGTTGAGCGTGTGCTGGCCCTTGTTGTCGGCCGACCCGCGGCCGTACCAGCGTTCGCCCTCGGCGATCAGGGTCCACGGGTCGAGGCCCTCGCGCCAGCGGGGTGCTTCGCCGTTGACGACGTCTCCGTGGCCGTAGAGCAGCACCGTGGGGCGGTCGGCGGACTCGTGGCGGCTCGCCACCAGCAGCGGGCACTCGGGCGCGACGGGGTTCTCGGCCACGCGGGTGCGGCAGCCGAGGGCTTCGAGCGCCGGGGCCACCTCGTCGGTGAGGTACGCGCGCAGCCGCGGGTGCCCGTCGGTGAGATTGCTCTCGGTCCGGTACGCCACGCGGCGGGCGAGCTCGGCGAAGAGCTCGCCGGAGTCGAACCGCTCAAGGGCCTGGTCGATCGTGTCCGCGCGCTGCATCGAGCACCTTCCGGTCGGGGACGCCGGGTCCGTTGTAGCACCCGGCCCCGAGGAAAATGGACTCAACCTTTTCGCGGTTCCGCTCGTCTGACCGGTCATGTACGCGCGCGAGGACCGGCATGGCCCGAGGTGACAGCGAGTTCGCGGAGTTCGTCCGCGCGGTCTCGCCGCGGCTGCTGCACGCGGCCTACCTGCTGACCGGCGACCGGCACCAGGCGGAGGACGACGTCCAGACCGCGCTGGTGCGCACCTACACGTCCTGGCCGCGGATCCGCAGGCAGGACCCGTTCGCCTACGCGCGCAAGGTGCTGGCCAACCACGTGATCGACCGCTGGCGCCGCCCGTACCGCGAGCAGGCCACCGAGGACGTGCCCGAGCGCGCCGTCGAACGCGACTTCACCGCCGGCGTCGCCGACCAGGAGTGGCTCATGCGGGCGCTGGCGCCGCTGAGCGCGCGGGAACGCGCGATCGTGGTGCTGCGGCACTTCTGGGACCTGTCGGAGGCCGACGTCGCGGCCGAGCTGAAGGTGTCGCTGGGCACTGTGAAGAGCACCAACTCGCGCGCGCTGGCGAAGATGCGCGTCACGGCCGCCGAGCGGCACTCGTGCGCGGCGGGGCAGGCGTCGTGACGGATCTCGAAGAGCTGCGCGGGGTGCTGGCGGAGCGGCCCGCCGTGGAGTTCACGACCGTGGACCTCGCCGGCGTGATGCGCCGCGGACGCCGTCGCCGCCGCCTGCGCCGGCTTCCGGCCGCCGCCGCGACGGTGGTCGTCCTGGTCGGCGCCGTCGCGGGCGCGCAGCTGCTGCGGACGCCCGGCTCGCCCGCGGTGACCACGCTGGCCGTCACCGCCGCCCAGCCCGAACGACGCACGGCGGCCCCGATCGGCGAGGTCGTCGGCACCAAGACCGTCGACCCGGAAGGCGAGGTGGTGCTGTTCTTCGAACACACCCCGGCCGGACCCGACGCCTCGCCGTACCAGCTGGTGCTGGGCCACCGCACAGGCGACGGCGGCATCACCGCCGAGCTCGCCACCGGCTCCCGCGCGAACTCACCCGGCTTCCACGCGCTCACCGCGGGCCGCCCGGGCCAGGACGTGCCCCTCTACGGCTACTACTCCGGCCCGGCCACCCGCATCACCGCGCAGGTGGACGGCCTGATGTACAGCGCCGACACACAGCGCGTCGGGGCACTGGCGGTCACGGTGTTCTGGTTCCCCCGCCGCGACACCACCGTCCTGGGCGGCATCGCGACGGTGCCGATGAACGCGTACAGCGCGGTGGGAGATTCATTGCCGAAGTGAGACTCAGACCGTCCGCGCCGCTTCCCAAGCCGGGCTCGCGCTGAAGTACGTGTCGTAGATTTCCTGGACCTCGAGGAGGCTCTCGGGGGCCGCTTTGCCGTAGGCGATGCGCTCGAGGTGGCGGAAGTACTCGAAGCGTTCGACGCCCGGGGCGATGACGATGAGCAGGTCGGCGTATTCGCCCGGTGCGGCGGCGAAGGCGTGGGTGAGGTTGGGCGGCACGACGACGAGGTCGCCGCGGTCGGCGGTGACGACGGTGTCGCCCGAGAGGACCTGGACGGTGCCGCCGAGGACGTAGAACAGTTCGGCCGAGCCGGCGTGGTGGTGGGGCGCCGCGCCGTTGGCGCCGTCCTTGAGCTCGACCTGGATGGTCGACAGGGCGCCGCCCGTGGAGCTGCTGTCGGCGAGCAGCTTGACGGTCGTGGGTGCGCGGCCGATGACCTCGGCGTCGCCCGACCGCACGATCACTGAGTCGTCGAAGCTGGGGATGACGATGGACATGCGAAGCCCCCAGGAAGTCCGTCGTGGGATCGCGGCGGCGCCGGATCCGCGGCGAACCTACCACGGCCCGGCCGGCCCCAGTGCCGTGAATTCCCCCAGTGCGCCAACGGTTTTCCGTGACCGGGACACCGCTGGCGAACAGGAGGCCTACCTCCGTATAGTGGAACGGAGGCAACCCTCCTCTTACACGCCGGGAGCGACCGATGTCCGCACGCCACGCCATCGAGAACCTGATCTTCACCTACGCCGCGCACGTCGACTCCGGGAACTTCGCCGCGGTCGGCGAGCTGTTCGCCCGCGGCACCTTCACGGGTGGTGCCCCGGTAACGGGGCGCGAAGCCGTCGAGCGGTACTTCCACGACACGCTCGTGCTCTACCCCGACGGCACCCCGCGCACCCGCCACCTGACCAGCAACGTGCGCGTCCACGTCGACGAGGCCGCCGGCACCGCCACGGCCCACAGCTACTGGACCGCGCTGCAGGCCGTGCCCGGGCTGGCGCTGCAGGCCATCGCGTCGGGCCACTACGACGACCGCTTCGCACGTTCGGACGGCGTGTGGCACTTCGTCGAACGGCGTCCGCACGTGGCACTGGCCGGGGACCTCAGCCACCACCTCAAAGCCGCGTGAGCCGCCCGCTGCGCGCCGACGCCCGCCGCAACCGCGAACGGCTCGTCGCCGAGGCTAGGGCGGCGTTCCTCGCCCACGGCACGGGCGCGTCGCTCGAGGAGATCGCGCGCCGGGCCGGCGTCGGGATCGGCACGCTGTACCGCCACTTCCCGCGCCGCGAAGACCTGCTCGACGCGGTGTTCCAGGGCGAGGTGGCCGCGCTGCTCGACCTCGGCCGGGAGCTGGCGCGCGCCGACGACGCGGGGGCCGCGCTGACCACCTGGCTGCGAGCCGTGGTCGACCGCCACCGCGCGTGGCAGGCCATCGCGGCGGCGACGGGCCGGGACCGTCCGAACGCGACACTCGCCGCGGCGCGGATTCCTGTTGAGCAGGCCGGGAAAATGCTGCTCGGCCGAGCGCAGAAGGCGGGGGAGGCCCGCAAGGACACGACGATCGCCGACCTGCTGCGCCTCGCCGGCGCCATCGGCCAGGCAGCCGACGAAACGCCGGACGACCCGAAGCTGCCGGACCGCCTGCTGCTCCTCGTGGTGGACGGGCTGCGGGCTCAGCCGCGCACGGGCAAGCGCGCGAGGTAGTGGTCGCGGGCCGTGAGGCTCGTGCCCAGGTGCCGCACGAGCGGCTCGAAGAACGAGCTGCGGTACGTCGAGTCCGTGACCGCGCCGGCCGCGAAGTACAGCGCGGAGAACGCGGCGATGAACAACGACACCTGCAGCAGCTCGTTGGCGATCGGCACCTGGATCCCGAACAACGTGCCCGGTGTCGGATCGTGCCCGACCCACGACTTGATCACGGGCGCGCGGACCGTGATCACGCCGAACGCCACGAAGAACACGAAGGTGAGCACCGACAGCACGAGCGTCTGCAGGATCTGTGTCAGCAGCAGGACGAGCACCATGTTCGCCCGCTCCAGCTTGGTCAGCGGCACCCGCTCGGGCGCGGGATCGGTGCACGACGCGAACGGGGTCCCGTCCAGCGTGTCCGGTTCGGCGGGCTGCTCCGCCTTGGTCAGTGACCGGACCTCGTCCGACAGCGTGGACACGAGGAACAGCACCGCCACCACCGAGAACAGCCCGACGACGAGCCAGATCCGGTGCCTCGTGAGGTCAGCGGTCACCTGCCAGATCTCGGTGGTGAAGAAGCCGAACACCGTGAACAGCAGGAGCAGCGGCAGCGCGCGCGACGTGAGGTCACCGAGGCGGCCGAGCTGGCGGAACGCGGCCCGCAGCGCCCAGCCGAGGATGGACCCGCCGCCGAAGAACGCCGTGACGAGCAGCACCACCAGCAGCCCGAGCTGCTCCAGCACCCCGACCGGCAGCGAGTCGTGCGGCGGGGCCGCGGCGTCGACGATCGGGTTGAGCACCAGGAACACCGCGGCGACCCCGAGCGCGACGGGCGTGCCCCGGCGCGCCGGCACACGCCGCCGGACCCAGCGCGCGGCGAGCCACGCGCCGGCCGACGGCACCACCACGTACGCGAGGAGCACGGCCAGGTAGAGCAGCGCGAACCAGGTCTGGTCCATCCGGCGCGCGAACTCGTCGTCGCTGCCGCCGTCGAGCACCGATGTCGCCGTGGTGAACAGCAGCCCGAGCACCACGAACACCTCGGCGGGCACGATCCGCACCAGCAGGTGCGCCGGGCGTCCCCGCACCACCGACGGCAGGCCGCGCCGCCGGAACCACTGCTCGGCGGCTTCGCGGTCGTAGCGTTCGCGCGTGATGTCCACGTCGGGTGACCTTAACGGGACCCGCGTGAACTCTCCTGGCGGAACGCGGTCAGCCGCGGCGGCGCTTGCGCAGTGCGTCTCGTGTGCGCCGGCCGACGATCAACGTGGGCACCGACAGCGCCGTGCCGACGCCGAGCGGCAGCCCCTGCTGCCACGCCGGAGCGCCGAGCGCCACCGGTGTCGCCGAGTCCTGCGCGTCGAAGTCGCTCACCCCGCCCCAGCGCGACGGTGGCAGGACGATGAAGCGCGCCTTGCCGATCACGTCGTCGACCGGCACCGTGCCGTTGACCCCGCCGTCGCCCTGGCAGCGGGAGTCGCACGAGTCGTTGCGGTTGTCGCCCATGACCCAGAGGCTGCCCTGCGGCACCGTGACCGGGGCGAACGATTGCTGTGCCGGGTTGTTCGGGTCGCTCCAGTGGATGTAGGGCTCGTCGAGCGCCTTGCCGTCCACGATCACCCGGCCCTGCGGGTCGCAGCACTGCACCGTCTGCCCGCCGACGGCGACCACGCGCTTGACGAAGTCCTGCTCGTCCGGCGGCGCGAAGCCGACGAGCGAGCCGAGCTCACGCAGGCCCTTCGCGAAGATGTTGCTCGGCTCCTGCGGCGCGATCTCGTGTTCGGTCCACGGACCCGGCCCGCGGAACACGATCACATCACCCGGCGAGGGGTCGGTGAAGTCGTAGGTGACCCGGTCGACGACCACGCGGTCACCGAAGCACCCCGTGCAGCCGTGCAGCGTGGTCTCCATGGACTGCGACGGGATCATGAAGACCTTCGCCACGAACTGCTGGATCAGGATCGTGAGCACGAGGGCGATCACGATCAGGATCGGCAGTTCCTGCCAGAACGGACGTTTCTTGCGCGCCTTGCGTCCGCGACCGTCCGAACCGGACGACTCGCCCTCACCGTCCTGATCAGGACGTTCGGGGTCACTCTCGGCGGAACCGCGGGGGATGGGGTCGACCACGGGGTCAGGCTACCGACTTCCGGCTCGCCGCCGCCGCAGCGCCACCGATCACGATCGGGGTGTCGTCCCGCTGATGGGGATCACTGGGGTTTCCCGCAGTGCCGCGCGCTTAGCGTGTAGTGATCTTGACCGGAGGAGCCGACCGTGGACACACCGGTGCTGAAATGCGGGAACCTGGTGCTGGGCCGGCTGGATCCGATGCTGCGCGCCGTGCGCGACACCGGTCCGGTGGCCCGGGTGCGGACGCCGGCCGGTGACGAAGCCTGGCTCGTCACCCGGCTGGCGGAGCTCAGGCAGCTGCTGCTCGACCCGCGGCTGGGCAAGACGCACCCCGATCCGGCCGCCCGGCCGCGGTACGTGCGCACGCCCATGTTCGACCTGGCGGTGTCCGACGCCGAGCCGGCCGCGGCCCGCGAACGCCACGGCGACATCCGCAGCGCCCTCGTGCCCCACTTCACCGGCCGGAAGATGCAGCGCCTGGCCGACCGTGTCGCGGCGATGGTCGACGAGCAGCTCGACGTCGTGCTCGCCACCGGACCCCCGGCCGACCTGCACAACGACTTCTCACTGCCGCTGTCGTTCCGGATCCTGTGCGACCTTGTCGGCGTGCCCGATCCCGACGGTTTCCTCGCGTTTCTCCTCGGCGCCGGCGAGGTCGACGCCGAGCACGCCGCGGCCGCGGCGCTGGACGAGCTGTACGAGTACCTGCGCGAGCTCGCGCGCCGCAAGCGAAACACCCCGGGCGACGACCTCGCGTCCACGCTGTGCGCGGTGATCCCGGACGACGCCGACGTGTCGGACCTGCTCGCCCTCGCGAGCTTTTCGTTCCTCGTCACGCCGAGCAACCTCAGCGCGGGCATCGCGCTGCTCGCCGGGCACCCCGGCCAGCGCGACCGCGTGCGGGCCGACCCGCGCCTGCTCGACCCGGCCGTGGAAGAGGTGCTGCGCGTCGGCCGGGTCGCCGAGTCCTGCGTGCCGCGGTACGCGGCCGAGGACATCGCCGTGGCGGACGTGGTGATCCGCGCGGGCGACCTCGTGCTGTGCGACCACTACTCGACCGACTTCGACGACCTCGTGTTCACCGATCCCGAGCGCTTCGACGTCGGGCGCCGCCCCAACCCGCACCCGGCGTTCAGCTACGGCATGTCGCACTGCATCGGCGCGCCGCTCGCGCGCGTCGAGCTGCGCGCCGCCTACGCCGCTCTGCTGCGGCGGATGCCGGACTTGCGCCTGACCGTCCCGTTCACCGAGATCCCCATGCTGGGCACGGAACTCGGCGACCAGGTGGGCGGGTCGATCGCCCGGCTCCCGATGACCTGGTGAGTGTCCGGCCTAGACTGCCGCGCATGCCCGAAGCTCTCGTCACCGGCGCGACAGCCGGAATCGGCGCGGCGTTCGCCCGCCGGCTCGCCTCCGACGGGTTCGGGGTCGTGCTCGTCGCGCGGGACGCGGCCCGGCTCGAGGGGTTCGCGCGCTCGCTGCGGGCGGACCACGGCGTGCCCGTCGAGGTCCTCGTGGCGGACCTGGCGACGGATGCCGGGATCGCGCGCGTGGAGCAGCGCGTGGCCACGGTGGACCTGGTCGTGAACAACGCCGGGTTCGGGCAGCAGGGCGAGTTCCTCGAGACCGAGGTGGCCGCCGAGCTGGACATGCTGCGGGTGCACTGCGAGGCCGTCCTGCGGATCACGAAGGCGGCGTTGCCCGGCATGCTGGCGCGCCGGCGCGGGGGAGTGATCAACGTGGCCTCGGTGGCGGCGTTCTTCTCGCGCGGCACCTACAGCGCGTCGAAGGCCTGGGTCGTCGTCTTCAGCGACAGCGTGCGCGAACAGGTGCGCGGCAGCGGGGTGCACGTGATGGCACTGTGCCCCGGCTGGGTGCGCACGGAGTTCCACGAACGGTCCGGAATGGACACCAGCGGCATCCCGGACTCGCTGTGGCTGGACGGGGAGACCCTCGTCGCTGCCGCGATCCGCGACTTCCGCCGCGGCAAGGCGGTGAGCGTGCCGGATGTGCGCTACAAGACCGCGGCGGCGCTCGGGAAGCTGCTGCCCCGCCCGCTGATGACGCGGATCGCCGCGCGGGCGGGCAGCAAACACTGACCCTGGGCCGGAAAACGCGCCGGCCCCGGGTCCCAGTGCCCGAAAAGCGCAGTGTCCGAAAGCGCAGTGCCCGAAAACCTCATTGCTCGAAAACCTCAGTGCCCGAACCGCGTCAGCGCCCCGATCGCGTCAGTGCCCGAACGCTTCCGCGAGCCACCACGAACCGCCGTCGTCGGAGACCTTCGCGTCGATCACCAGCGGAGTCTCGCGAGGACCGTCGAGCCACTTCGTCACCGCGGCCAGGTCGCCCGGCGAGCGCACGGTGACGCCGGTGCAGCCGAACCCGCGCGCGATCGCCGCGAGGTCCGTGTCGGGGAAGCGCACGGTGTCGAGGTCGGCGTCGCCGAAGTGGTGGACCTCCGCGCCGTACGCGGCGTCGTTGTAGACGATCACCACGAGGGGCAGCCGCAGGCGCACGGCCGTCTCCAGCTCGGAGATCGCCATGTGGAACCCGCCGTCGCCGGCGCCGAGCACGGGCAGCCGGTCCGGCCGCGCGAGCGCCGCGCCGATCGCCGTGCCCAGCCCGAGCCCGACACACTGGTAGGCCTGCGTGAAGCAGAACCCGTTCTCGTCCGGCACGGACAGGTACGCGCTCGGGTAACCCATGAAGTTGCCCGAGTCGATCGACACCACGCGCCGGGCGGGCAGCAGCTCGTCGAGGCGGGCGCTGAGCGTGCGCGCGTCGATGCGGCCGTCGCCCGAGTTGTCGAGGTGCGCCACGTCGTTCCAGCGGACCTCGGCGGCCAGGCGCGCCGCGACCTCGGGACCGCGGTAGCCCTCGGCCTTGTGTCCGCGGGCTTCCAGCAGCTCCAGCACGTCGACGGCCGTGGCCGCGACGTCGCCGACCACGCCGAGATCGATCGGGCGGTGCGCGCCGAGCGCGGCCTGCTCGCGGTCCACCTGCACGAGCCGCGCTTGCGGCCCGAGCAGCTTGCCGTGGCGCGTGGTCCACATGTTCAGCGCGCAGCCCCAGCCCACGACCAGGTCCGCGTCCGCGATCAGCTCGGCGGTCAGCGGAGACGAGAAGCCGCCGCTGATCCCGAGCGACCACGGGTCGTCGTGGAAGAGCCCGTTGGCGACCGCCGAGGTCGCCAGCAGAGCGCCGGTGACGTCGGCCAGCGCCCGCAACGCGGTCGCCTGACCGCGGGCGCCGCGGCCGGCGATGAACACCGGGCGCCGCGCTTCGGACAGCAGCTCGGCCAGCTCGCCGGACGCCGCGGTCTCCGGCCGGATCGGCGCGGGCCCGGGCACGTCCGGCACCTCGCCCGGCGTCGGGGCTTCCTGCTGCTGCAGGTCGATCGGCAGGCTGAACACCACGGTCCGGTTCTCCTGCCGCGCGGTGCGGAACGCGCGGATCGTGTCGGCGAAGGCGGATTCCGCCGAACGCACGCGGTCGGCCACCGCGCCCACCGCGATGCCGAGCGCGTCCTGGTCGATCTTGAAGTTCGACAGCACGGCCGCCGCGGCGGCGTCGGCGGTGACGACCACCATCGGCGTGCGGCTCTTCGCGGCCTCGGTGATGCCGGTGATCGCGTTGGTCAGGCCGCAGCCCTGGTGCAGGCTCAGCACGGAGACCTGGCCGCTCATTCGGGCGTACGCGTCGGCCATGCTCGCCGCGCCGCCTTCGTGCCGTGCGGCGACGAAGCGCACGCCCGCCGCCCGCAGCGCGTTGGTCACCTCGAAGTTGCCGCTGCCGACCACGCCGAAGGCCATGCCCGCGCCGAGGTCGGCGAGCGTGCGCCCGACGAGTTCCGCGACTTTCACGCGCCACGCTCGACGAGCGCGAACACCCGGGCCGGGCTGCCCGAGCCGCCGACGATCGGCAGCGGGCTGATCACCAGCATGGCACCGGTCGCGGGCAGGTTCGCCAGGTTGCGCAGCTGTGTCAGGCCGAACTTGCCGGCGCCGAGCAGCAGCTCGTGGCACGGGAAGGCCGGGTCGAGCCCGGGCGCCTGGCCGGCGTCGGTGCCGACCGTCTCCACGCCCAGCCCCGCGATCGGCGTCTCCTCGGCGAGCCACTTGGCGCACTCCGGCGAGATGCCGGGGGTGTGCGAGCCGGATTCGTCGGCGTTGAGGAACTCGTCCTGGTCGCCGGAGTGCACGTCCCAGCCGCTGCGGTAGAGCAGCCACGCGCCCGCGGGCAGCGCGCCGTGCTCGGACTCCCACTCGCGCACGTCGTCGACCGACAGCAGGAAGTCCGGGTTGCCCTCGGCCTTCGCGGACGCGTCGAGCACCACGGCGGGCGCGACGAGCGTGCTCAGCGGCGCCTGGGAGACGTCGAGACCGTCCTTTCCGGACAGCCAGTGGACCGGCGCGTCGAAGTGGGTGCCGGTGTGCTCGCCGGTGTGGATGTCGTTCCAGTACCAGCGCGGGCCGCGCTCGTCGTAGCGGCTGATCTCCTCGAGCCGGAACGGGATCGTGTTCGCGAACGGCTCGGGCAGCTGCAGGATCGGGGTGCTCGAGGTCAGGGGAGCGGTGAGGTCCACGACCTCGATGCCACCGCCCGTGATCGCCGCGCTCAGCTCGGCCAGCAACGACATACGTCCTCCAGTGCTCGACGGTGAACTGCCCATCCGTGAAACCTGGGGGAGACCCTATGCCCCGCAAGGGGTTCCGGGGAACCGCTCAGCCGGCGCGCAGGCCGTAGAAGCCGGCGATGTGCCGCGTCACCTCGGCTGACGCGCGATCCGGGTCGCCGGTCTCGATCGCGTCGAGGATCCACGTGTGCTCGGTCGCGAGCTGCCGCGCGGTGGCGGGCCAGTCGGCCGTCCGGGCGTACCCGGCGGTCATCTCGTCGCCCACGGCGTCGCCGAGCGAGGCGAGCAGCACGGCGGCGAGGTCGTTGTGCGCCGCGCGGGCGAGGCGGAGGTGGAAACCGGAGTCGAGCTCGCGGAACCGCACGCGGGTCACGCCCGGGCGGCCCATCTCCTCGGTGACCTGCCTCAGCTGTTCGAGGTCGCCGGGCGCCACGCTCCGGGCCGCGCGCGCCGCCGACGAGCGTTCCAGCTCGAGCCGGATGGACATGAGGTCACCCGTGGCGAACCGCGACAGCGACAGGTGCAGCCGGAGCAGCTTGTGCAGCGCGCCGCTGGGCTCGCCGGCCACGACCGCGGCCGCGCTGCCCGTGGCCGCCGGTTCGAGCACGCCCGCCGCCTCCAGGGCGCGGATCCCGTCGCGCACGTGCGCGGGCCCGACGCCGAGCGCCCGGGCCAGGTCGCGTTCGGCGGGCAGCGGGTCGCCCGCGCCCAGCCGCGCGTCGAGAATCCAGTCCTGGATCCCCGCCAGCGCCTGACGGGGTGACCCGAGGTACCGCACGTTGTCCGGTTGGCCCATCGATCGGACCGCCTCCTCGACCGCGTTGTCGGATTTCCGGCTGGTCCGAGCCTAGGTCAGCGGTGGTCAGACCACAATGTGGACTGCTCCGGGAGGGTCAGCTCGTCGGCCAGCGGCGCGAAGAACGCCTCGACGGCCGCGTCGTCGACCTCCGCGAGCGTGCCCGGACGCCAGCGCGGCGAGCGGTCCTTGTCGAGGATCGCGGCGCGGATGCCCTCGGCCAGGTCGGGGTGCCTCAGGAACCGGCTGCACAGGCGGAAGTCCTGGCGCAGGCATTCCTCGACGGAGGTCATCTCCCGGGCCCGGCGGACCGCTCGCAGCGTCACCTTGAGCGCCGTCGGGGCGGCCGCGGTGATCGCGGCGGCGGCCTCGCGCGGCCCCGGCTCGTCGATCGCCTCGAGGCGGTACAGCACGTCTTCGACGGTGGTCGTGCCGCCGTACGCGTCGTCGATCCAGCACCGCGCGGCCGCGAGCGGAGCCGGGCCCGGGTCGCTCGCTCGTGCCGCGACCGCCGGCTCGACGGGGGCGCCCGCGGCGAGGTCGTCGACGAGGGCGGGCAGCTCGGCTGAGGGCACGTAGTGGTCCGCGAGTCCACAGTGGATCGCGTCGGCGGGACCGGCGCGCCGGGCGGTGAGCGCGAGGTGCGTGCCGAGCTCACCGGGTGCGCGGGCGAGCAGGAGCGCGCCGCCGACGTCGGGCGCGAGGCCGATCGCGACCTCCGGCATTGCGAGCACCGAGCGTTCGGTGACCACCCGGACCGCCGCGTGCGCGCCGATCCCGATCCCGCCGCCCATCGTGATGCCGTCCATGAGCGCGACGACGGGTTTCGGGTAGCGCGCGAGGCGGGCGTCGAGCCGGTACTCCTCGCGCCACAGCGCCCACGCGACCGCCGGATCGCCGACGGCCGACGAGTGCACCACGCCGATGTCGCCGCCCGCGCAGAACGCCCGCTCGCCCGCGCCGTCGAGTACCACCGCGGTCACCGCGGGGTCGGACTCCCACTCGTCGAGGGCGGCCAGCATCGCCCGGATCATGCGCAGGTCCAGGGCGTTGAGCGCCTCCGGGCGGTTCACGGTCAGCCTGCCGGCCGCCCCTTGTCTGCGGGCCAGAACGGTGCTCACTTCGGTCACTGCCGCCTTCCTGCAGCCGGGTGGTGCTCGGTCCCAGGGTTGCACATTCCGTACGCCCACTTCTATGGTCAGACCACATGCAAGGCAAGACCAGATGCAGTTCAGGTCGTGGAACGAGGTGTGGACACGGTGGGTGAGAGCGGCGGCGAACCGATCCGGGTGATGCTGGCCAAGATCGGCCTGGACGGCCATGACCGGGGTGTGAAGGTTGTCGCGCGGACCCTGCGCGACGCGGGCATGGAGGTGATCTACACCGGGCTGCACCGCAGCCCCGAGCAGGTGCTGGAAGCAGCCGTTCAGGAGGACGTCGACGTGCTCGGCGTCAGCCTGCTCTCCGGTGCGCACATGCCGATCTTCACCCGCATCTTCGAGTTGATCGACGCGATGCCCGACCGGCCCGGGTTCGCGATCGTCGCCGGCGGCGTGATGCCGGACGAGGACGAGGAGGCGCTCAAGAAGATGGGCGTCGCCGACGTGCTCGGCCAGGACACCACCCCGGAGACGATCGTCGAGCGCGTCCGCGCGCTGGCCGGCGTCGCAGAGGAGGCGTGATGGACGCGCAGAACCCGATGGACTCCGGCCACGGAACCTCGATGGAACAGTGGAGCTGGCCGCCTCGCTACGACGAGACCTACCGCCCGCCGTCCGGGCAGACGCACTGGTTCCCGCGGCGGGAGACGATGCCCGCCGGTGAGCGCGACGAGGCGATCCTGGCGCGCATCCGCGAGGTGATGGCCTACGCGTGGGACCACGCGCCGTTCTACCGGCGCAAGTGGGAGGAGGCGGGGATCCACCCGTCGGCCATCCGCGACCTGGCGGACTTCGAGAAGGTTCCCGTGGTGCGCAAGGAAGAGCTGCGCGCCGACCAGGCGGCCCACGAGCCGTTCGGCAGCTACCTCGCCGTGCACCCGAGCGAGGTCAAGCACGTGAACGGCACCTCGGGCACCACCGGCCGCCCGACCGCGTTCGGCATCGGTGAGCGCGACTGGCGCAGCGTCGCCAACGCCCACGCCCGCGTGATGTGGGGGATGGGCATCCGCGAGCACGACACGGTGCTGGTCGCCTCGCCGCTGAGCCTGTACTGGGGTTCGTGGGGCGCCTACATCGGCGCGGAACGCCTGGGCGCGCGCGTGTTCCCGTTCGGCGCCGGCACACCCGGGCAGACCGCCCGCACGGTCATGTGGATGAAGCAGATGGGCGTGACCGTGTTCTACGGGACGCCCTCGTACGCGCTGCACCTGGCCGAGGTCGCCGCCGACGAGGGCGTCAACCCCGCGGATCTGGGGCTGCGCAAGCTGTTCTTCTCCGGCGAGCCCGGCGCGAGCGTGCCGACGATCCGCGGCCGCATCGAAGAAGCCTTCGGCGCGCAGGTCTACGACTCGGGCAGCATGGCCGAGGTCAGCCCGTGGATGCACCTGGGCGCCGCGAACCACGAGCCGGGTGTCTTCGCCTGGCAGGACCTCGTCTACACCGAGGTGTGCGACCCCGTCGACCACCACCGCGTGGACTACGGCCGCGAGGGCACGCCCGTCTACACCACGCTCGAGCGCACCAGCCAGCCGATGATCCGCCTGCTGTCCAACGACCTCACGCGCTGGGAAGCGCCCTCGGCCGACCGCGGCCGCACGTACCCGTTCCTGCCGCAGGGCATCTACGGGCGCATCGACGACATGTTCACCGTGCGCGGCGAGAACGTGTACCCGAGCGCGATCGACGACGTGGTGATGGCCGCGGAGGGCTACGGCGGCGAGCACCGGATCGTGATCAGCCGCAAGGCCACGATGGACACCCTCGCGGTGCAGGTGGAGCACCGCGGCGTCGCGGAGTCCACTCTGGACGGCTGGGCCCGCGCCATCGAGGACCAGCTGCGCCGCGCGCTCGGCGTCGGCGCGCATGTGGTCCCGGTGGAGTACAAGACGTTCGACCGCACCGAGTTCAAGGCGCGGCGGGTGATCGACGACCGCGACCTGCTGCGCCGCCTCGGAAGTGGGTCGTGAAGACGCCGGGCGATGTCGTCGGGCGGGTGCTCGCGGGGGAGCACCCGGCCATCGCGCGGATGGTCACGTTCGTGGAGCGGCGCACCGCCGGCGTCGACGAAGCGCTCGCCGAGCTGCACGGCAAGGCGGGCAACGCCCACGTGCTCGGCCTGACCGGGCCGCCGGGCAGCGGCAAGAGCACGCTGGTGAAGGCGCTGACCGAGTTCTACCGCAAGCAGAACAAGACCGTCGGTGTGCTGGCCGTGGACCCGTCCAGCGTGTTCAGCGGCGGCGCGATCCTCGGCGACCGCATCCGGATGACCGGCCTCGCGGGGGACGACGGGGTGTTCATCCGCTCCGTCGCCACCCGCGGTGCGCTCGGCGGGCTCTCCCGCGCGACGCTCGACGCGATCACCGTGCTCGACGCCGCGGGCAAGGACGTGGTGGTGCTCGAGACCGTCGGCGTCGGGCAGGCGGAGGTCGACGTGATCAGCGCGGCGCAGACCGTGGCCGTGGTGAGCGTGCCGGGCATGGGCGACGACGTGCAGGCGATCAAGGCCGGCCTGCTGGAGATCGCCGACGTGCACGTGGTGAACAAGGCCGACCGCGAAGGCGCGGCCAAGACCGTGGCCGAGCTGCGCGACATGCTCCGGCTTTCGCACCGCGAGCCGCACCAGTGGAACGTGCCGATCCAGCAGACCGTCGCCGCCACCGGCGACGGCGTGCCCGAGCTCGCCGAGCGGTTCGCCGCGCACCTGGCGTGGATGACCGAGCACGGCGAACGCGAGCGGCGCGCCCGGCGCAACAGCGCGACCCGCATCCGGTGGGTGGCCGAACAGCTCGTGCTCGACGGCCTGCGCCCCGGTGTTCCCGCGTTCGACCAGGCGGTGGACGACGTGACCGCGCGGCGCGAGGACCCGCTTTCCGCCGCGCGCCGCCTGGCCGGGCGCCCGGGTGTGACGACTGACGAGGAGGAACTGTGGTGAACGAGCACGACCCGGCCCCGGCCGAACGGGCACTGACGACCGAGGCGCTCGTCGAGGCGGTCACGCGCGAGCTCGCCGGCTGGGAGGGCGACGAGCTCGCGGCGTTCGTCAACCGCCAGCCCGAGTCGCGTGAGGTCTACAAGTCCGGCAGCGGGATGGAGGTGCAGCGCGTCTACACGCCCGCCGACCTGCCCGGCGACTGGCACGACATCGGCCTGCCCGGCCGCTATCCGTACACGCGCGGCCCGTACCCGACGATGTACCGCGGCCGCACCTGGACCATGCGCCAGATCGCGGGCTTCGGTCAGGCCGAGGAGACGAACAAGCGCTTCCAGTACCTGATCGCGCAGGGGCAGACCGGCCTGTCCGTCGACTTCGACATGCCGACGCTCATGGGCCTGGACAGCGACGACCCGATGAGCCTCGGCGAGGTCGGCCGCGAGGGCGTCGCGATCGACACGCTGCCCGACATGGAGGCACTGTTCGACGGCATCGACCTCGAGAAGATCAGCGTGTCGATGACGATCAACCCGTCGGCGTGGATCCTGCTCGCGATGTACGTGGCCGTGGCCGAACAGCGCGGCTACGACCTGAACAAGCTCTCCGGGACGATCCAGAACGACATCCTCAAGGAGTACGTGGCGCAGAAGGAATGGGTGTTCCCGGTCCGGCCGAGCATGCGGATCGTGCGCGACACGGTCGTGTACGCCAGCGAGCACATGGCGCGCTACAACCCCGTCAACATCTCCGGCTACCACATCAGCGAGGCCGGGGCGAACGCGCTGCAGGAGATCGCGTTCACGATGGCGATCACGAAGGCCTACGTGGAGGACGTCGTCGCCACCGGGGTCGACGTGGACCGGTTCGCGTCGCGGCTGTCGTTCTTCTTCGTCAGCCAGGCGGACCTCTTCGAGGAGGTCGCGAAGTTCCGCGCGGTGCGGCGGTTCTACGCGAAGATGATGAAGGAGACCTTCGGCGCCGAGAACCCGCAATCGATGCGGCTCCGCTTCCACGCGCAGACGGCGGCGGCCACGCTCACGAAACCCCAGCCGCTCAACAACATCATCCGCACCGCCCTGCAGGCCCTCTCGGCCGTGCTCGGCGGTGCGCAGTCCTTGCACACCAACGGTCTCGACGAGGCGTACACGATCCCGAGCGAGCAGGCGATGAAGGTCGCGCTGCGCACCCAGCAGATCATCGCCCACGAAACCGGCGTGCCGAACGTGATCGACCCGCTCGGCGGCTCGTACTACGTGGAGAACCTGACCGATCGCCTCGAACAGGGCATCCACGACTACTTCACGAAGATCGAAGAGCTCGGCGGCGTGGTGGCCGCGATCGAACAGGGCTTCTTCCAGCGCGAGATCTCGGACACCGCCTACGACTACGCGCGCCGCAAGGCCAGCGGCGACCGGCCCGTGATCGGCGTGAACTCCTACGTCGACGACGGCGAAGGCGAGAAGATCGAGACCCACAAGCTCGATCCGGAGTCCGAAGCCCGGCAGCTCTCGCGCCTCAAGCAGGTGCGGGCCGACCGGGATCAGGACCGGGCGAAGGCGGCGATGGAGCACCTGCTCGCCGTGGCGGCCGATCCGGCGGCGAACCTCATGCCCGCCACGATCGAGGCCGTGAAGGCACACCTGTCCATGGGAGAGATCACCGGCGCGCTGCGTGATGTCTTCGGCTCCTACACCGAGACCCCGGTGTTCTGACGAGCCCAGCCCCAGTCCCCACCCCCTCTCAACGACGAGAGTCCCGGAGGTGACCTGTGTACACACAGGTTCCCGCGCCACTGGGCGGCAGCCTCGGCTGGTCCGCCCTCGTGTCCGCCCTGCCCCTGCTGGTGTTGTTCGTGCTGCTGGGCGTGTTCCGCGTCCGCGCCTGGCTGGCCTCGGTGATCGCGCTCGTGCTGTCGATCGTGGTCGCCATCGCGGTCTACGGCATGCCCGCCGGACCGGCCTTCGACTCCGCGCTCGAAGGCGCGGCGTTCGGCCTGTTCCCGGCGTTGTGGATCGTGCTCAACTCCCTGTGGATCTACCAGATGACCAAGGTGTCCGGGCACTTCGACGTGCTGCGGCGCACCTTCGCGAAGATCAGCGACGACCAGCGGGTGCAAGGCGTGATCATCGCGTTCTCGTTCGGCGCGCTGCTGGAGGCGCTCGCCGGCTTCGGCGCGCCGGTGGCGATCTGCTCGGTGATGCTGGTGGCTGTCGGGCTGAAACCGCTGAAGGCGGCGACGGTCGCGCTGATCGCCAACACCGCGCCGGTCGCGTACGGCGCCGTGGCGCTGCCCGTGATCACGCTCGCGAAGGTGACCGGGCTGCCGCTGGACGACCTCGCGGCCATGACCGGGCGGCAGGTGCCGATCCTCGCGCTGATCGTGCCACTGGTGCTGATGATCGTGCTTGACGGGCGGCGCGGGCTGCGGCAGGCGTGGCCGGCCGCGCTCGTGTGCGGCGTGAGCTTCGCCGTGGTCCAGTACCTGATGGCGAACTTCGGCCCGGTGCAGCTCACGGACATCGCGGCTTCGCTCGTGTCCGCCGCGGCCGTGCTGGTGCTGCTGCGGTTCTGGCGGCCGAAGCCCGCCGAGGCGCCGGACCGCGCGCCCGGCGACGGTGGCACGGGGCGCGCGCCGGTTTCCGGTGGCAGCGGAGTGGCCGCGGCGACGGCGGTGCGGGAGCGGACGGTGGTCGACTCGCGCGTCGAGCAGGTCCGGTCGTTCGCGCCGTACGCGACGATCATCGTGCTGTTCTCGATCGCCGCGATCCCGGTGGTGGCCGCGGCACTGGCCACGACGACGAAGACGTTCAGCTGGCCCGGCCTGCACATCGCGACCTCGGAAGGCAAGCCGCTGAGCCTGGTGTCGTTCAAGTTCGACTGGCTCGCCGACAGTGGCACCGTGCTGTTCATCGCCGGTGTCGTGTCCGCGTTCCTGCTGAAAGTGCCGCTGTGGCAGGCGATCCGCGCCTACGCGCAGACGATCGTGCAGCTGTGGACCGCCGGGCTGACGGTGATGGCGGTGCTGGCGCTGGCGTACGTGATGAACATGTCGGGCCAGACGGCCACGCTCGGGCTGTTCCTCGCCGGCGCCGGCGGGTTGTTCGCCCTGCTCTCGCCGCTGCTGGGCTGGTTCGGCACGGCGGTGACGGGTTCGGACACGTCGTCGAACTCGCTGTTCGGGGCGCTGCAGGTGGCGGCCGCGCACGGCGCGCAGCTGCAGCCGGTGCTGATGGCGGCGGCGAACAGCAGCGGCGGTGTCCTCGGGAAGATGATCAGCCCGCAGAACCTCGCGATCGGTGCCGGCGCCGTCGGGCTCGCGGGCAAGGAGGGCCTGCTGTTCCGGCGGGTGCTCGCGGCGTCGGCGGTGTTCGTGCCGCTGATGTGCGTGCTGGTGTACCTGCAGTCCACTCCGGTGCTGTCGTGGATGGTGCCGTGACCGCGCGCGACGCCGTCGAAGAAGCCAATGCGGCCATCGGCGCTGCGGTGTCCACGTGCACGTTGCCGGCCGAGGACGAAGCGGTGCTGCTCGACGTCCAGTACGAGCTGCTCGAACTGGCCGACGCGCTCGCGGCCGGGACATCGGCGCCCGAGCTGCCCCGGCTGTGGCGGGCGGCTCGGGACCTCGGTCCCGTGGTGGTGCCGCGCGGGTTCGAGGTGCTCGGCGGGCTGAGCGCCGCGGCCGGGCTGCTGAAACTTGCGCGGGCGGTGTCGAGGCGGGCGGCGCGGGAGGCCCCGGCCGACGCGGTGGTGGTGCTCGACCGGCTGGGTGACGTCCTGCTCGCGATCGCGTTCCGCGCGGAGGAGCGCGAACGGTCACTCGGGTACGCCGGATCGTGTGCCGACTAGTGTGGTCATACCAACAAAGAGGTCATATTGACACTGGCTGCGAGCTCCGATTACCTTGAGTGAGCACTACGCGGTGCAGAGGAACTCCGGTGAGATTCCGGGCCGGTCGCGCCACTGTGATCGGACCCCGCCCGGCGGGGTTCGCAGGCAGACCCTCTCGCCGCGTCCATCCTTGACCGGGTCGCACGAACCCGAGGAGGAGCGTGAGCACAGTGATGTCGAGGTCGACGTCGAGGAACCGGTCATGACGACCGAGGCGGCCTGGGAGCCGGTGCGCCGCGTGCGGATGCACGAACAGGTGCTGGCGCAGATCGAGGAGAAGATCCTCGACGGCAGCCTGCGCGCGGGGGAGAAGCTCCCCAGCGAACGCGAGCTCGTCAGCGCGCTGGGGGTGAGCCGGACCAGCGTCCGCGAAGCCCTGCGCGCGCTCGAGGCCATGGGGATCATCGAGGCCCGCACGGGTTCGGGCGCCGACGCGGGCTCGGTCGTCACGGCGCGCTCGACGCCGGCGCTGACCAACCTGCTGCGGCTGCACCTCGCGCTCGCGCGGATCAGCCTGGCCGATCTGGTCGAGACGCGCGTGCAGCTCGAACGCAACGCCGCCCGGGGCGCGGCGGCAACCCGCACCCCCGAGGACGTCGCCCGGCTTGCCGAGCTGGTCGAAGGCATGCGCGCGGCGGACCAGGAGTACCAGCAGTTCAACGCGCTGGACACCGAGTTCCACGTGAGCATCGCGCGGATCTCGGGCAACGCGCTGGCCACCGACCTCATGCAGGCCTTGCGGGGTGCCGTCGAATCCGAGATGGCCGCGGCGTTCGCGCGCCTGCCCGACTGGCGCGCCGTCGCGGCCGACCTGGTGACCGAGCACGCGCAGATCCTGCGCGCCATCGAGGCGGGCGACGGGGATCGCGCGGCCGAGCTCGTGGCCGACCACATCACGCGCTTCTACACCGATCGTGTGCTCAACCCCTGACACTGTGCCCCGCGGCTGACACTGCGCCGTCGCGGGAATGGATGGCGCGTGATCGCGCCGCCGACGGCTCCGGAGTGCTGTTCAAGCTGTCACCGCGCTCAGGCTGCCACTGTGCCCGGCATCGACTACACTCATTTGCCACGTTTTCCCGAGAGGGAGGAGTCGGCGATGAGCGACTTCCTCACTTCACAACACAGCAGGCGGGACGTGCTGCGCGCGGCCGCCGCCATCACGTTGGGTTCGGTGGCGCTGGGCGCCTGCGCCTCCGAGGAGGACACCGGGGGGACCACCGGTGGCCGGGCCCCGCAGGAGACCTTCAGCGAACCGTCCACAAAGCTGTCCGGTGACCTGAAAATCCTTCTCTGGAGCCACTTCGTGCCGAGTCATGACGTGTGGTTCGACCGATTCGCGCGGGACTGGGGTTCCCGGACCGGTGTCAACGTGACCGTCGACCACATCGACCAGGCGCAGATCCCCACCCGGATCGCGGCCGAGATCCAGGCTCGACAGGGCCACGACCTCATTCAGTACATCGCGACGCTGTCCCAGTTCGAGCCGAGCGTGCTCGACCAGCGGGATCTGGTCAGCGAAGCGACCAGGCGCTGGGGACGGCAGCTCCCGCTGTGCGAGAAGTCCAGTCTCAACCCCGCCACGGGCAAGTTCTACGCGTACTCACCCGGCTGGGTACCCGACCCGGGCAACTACCGCAGGTCGCTGTGGGAGGCCGTCGGCATGCCGAACGGCCCCACCACGTGGGACGAGCTCCTCACGGGCGCGGCGCAGATCAAGAACAGCAAGGGTGTCCCGCTCGGTCTCGGCATGTCGCAGGAGATCGACTCCAACATGGTGCTGCGAGCCCTGATGTGGTCCTTCGGGGCGTCCGAGCAGGATGCGAACGAGCGCGTCACGATCAACTCGCCGGAAACGATCGCTGCCGTGGAGTACATGACGAAGCTCTACCAGCAGGCGATGACGCCCGAGGTGTTCTCCTGGAACGCCGCGAGCAACAACCAGGGCCTGGTCGCGGGCAAGATGTCCTACATCGTCAACTCGATTTCGGCCTGGCGGACGGCCGCCGGGTCGAACCCCACCGTCGCCGACGACACGTTCTTCGTCCCGGCGCTGCGCGGACCGGAGACCGCGCTGGCCGCGCAGCACGTTCTGTACAACTGGATCATCCCGCAGCACGCCACCGGTGCGCCGGCGGCCAAGGAGTTCCTGCTCCACTACACCGCCAATTTCGCCTCGGCGACCTACCAGTCGAAGTTGTACGACTTCTCTGCTTGGTCCCAGCTGGCCCCCGAGCTGCCGAACTGGCTCGCGAACGACCCGTTCGGCTCCCGGCCGCCGGACAAGCTGAAGCTCCTCGCCGACGCCGTCCCGTGGAGCGCCAACATCGGTCATCCGGGGCCGGCCAGCACGGCCATCGGAGAGGTGTTCAGCACCTTCGTCATCCCCAACATGTTCGCCAGGGCGGTGCGCGGCGAAGCCACCCCGCAACAATCGGTCGCCGAGGCGGAGGGACAGATCAACGCGGTCTTCGCCAAGTGGCGCGCTGCCGGGCTCGTCGGCGGCTGAGTGCGATGGCGGTCGTCGAGGTTCGCGACCTGGTGAAGCGGTTCGATGGCGGGCGGGTACCCGCCATCGACCGGGTGAGCCTGGCCGCCGCGGCCGGGGAGTACCTGGTGCTGCTGGGCCCGTCGGGCTGCGGCAAGACGACCCTGTTGCGCACCATCGCCGGGCTGGAACAGCCGACCAGCGGCGACGTGCTGATCGGCGGGCACGTGGTGACCGGGCTGCCGCCCCGGGCGCGCCAGATCGCGATGGTGTTCCAGAGTTACGCGCTCTACCCGCACAAGACCGTGCTGGCCAACATCGTGTTCCCGCTCCGGGCCGTGGGCATGGCCAAGGAGGAACGCGAGCGAAAAGCCCGCTGGGCGGCCGAGCTCTTGGGCCTCGACCCGCTGCTGCACCGCAAACCGCGGCAGCTCTCCGGCGGCGAAAGGCAGCGGGTGGCACTCGCCAGGGCACTCGTGCGCGACCCCCAGGTGTTCCTCCTCGACGAGCCGTTGTCCAATTTGGATGCGAAGCTGCGGGCCAGCGCCCGGGACGAGCTCAAGCGGTTCCAGCAGGACGTGGGAACCACGACGATCTACGTGACTCACGACCAGGCCGAGGCGATGGGGCTGGGCGACCGGATCGCCGTGCTCAACGCGGGCCAGGTCCACCAGGCCGGCCCGCCGGTGGAGGTCTACGACAACCCGGCCGACACCTTCGTGGCGACCTTCATCGGCTCGCCACCGATGAACCTGATCCCGCACGACGGCAACCTGGTCGGATTCCGCCCCGAGCACCTGCTGCCGGTCGAGAACGTCCCGGCCGGCGAACGGGTCACCATGCCGCTCGCCGTGGAGCGGCTCGAATACCTCTCCGGCGACCGGCACGTGTATGGCACGGTGTCGCGGATCGGGGAGCCCACCCGGGTCGTCGCCCGGCTCCCGGCCACAGTGGACACCGCGATCGCGGCGGGCGAGACACACGATTTCGCTGTGCCCGGCACGCGCCTGCGGTTCTTCGACTCCGACAGCGGACAACGCTCCGAGCCGGTCCGCCTGGACAGTGGGTGAGATGGCCACCACCACCGACGCGGCCACCACCCCCGCGACCGCCCCGGCGCGGCGCCGGCTGGCGGACCGCGACGGCCTGCTGGCGTGGGGTTTCCTGCTGCCCAGCGTCGTCTACATCGTCGCGCTGGTCGGTGTTCCGTTCGTCCTCGCCATCGCGTTCGCGTTCTCGGACGTGACGGCCGGTGACCCCTCGTTCGATTTCGTCGGCGTCCGCAACTTCGCCCGGGTCTTCGACGACCCCGTGTTCTGGCGGTCATTGGGCAACACGTTCGTGTTCACCCTGATCTCGATGGTCCTGATCGTGGTGCTGGGCAAGGTGCTCGCCAACATCCTCATCGCGGACTTCCGCGGCAAATGGCTGGTCCGTTTCCTGGTCCTGCTGGCGTGGACGACGCCGGTGGCCCTGTCGTCGATCTCGTGGCTCTGGCTGCTGGATTCCGTCTATTCGCCGATCGACTGGATGCTGCGGCAGTTCGGCGCGCTCGGTCCGGCGGAGAACGTGTACTGGCTCGGCCGGCCCGGCCTGTCGATGGCCTCGGTGATCGCAGTCCACGTCTGGCGGCTGACCCCGCTCGCCGCGGTGATCATGATGGCCGGGTTGATGGCCATTCCGAAGGACATCGACGAGGCCGCGCGGGTCGACGGGGCGGGGTACTGGCGCCGGATGTTCGAGATCACCATCCCGCTCGTCCTCCCGGTGGCGGCGGTCGCCGCGTTGTTCGGCGCGATCTTCACGTTCACCGACATGGCCGTGGTCCGCGTGCTCACCCGTGGCGGACCGAACGACGCCACGCAGGTGCTCGCCAGCTGGGCCTTCTACCGCGGCATCGACGGCGGCGACGTGGCCCAGGGTGCCGTCATCGCGCTGTTCCTGTTCCCGCTGTTGCTCGCCGCGGCGGTGCTCATCCTGCGTGTGGTGCGCCGGATCGAGGTCCGATGACCACGGCCGAGGAAGCCGGCCGGCTGCGGCGGCGATACGCCAGGCGGCACGTGCTCGCCCGGGTCGGCCTGTACCTGACGGCGATCGCGGCGGCGCTGATCTGCGCGGCGCCCTTCCTGTGGAGCCTGATCACGGCGTTCAAGCAGAACCGGGACCTGTACAACCCTCAGAACAACCCGTTCGTGTTCAACCGGCCGCCCACCTCGGACCACGTCGGCTACTTGTTCACCGACACCGAGTTCCTGACCTTCGTGGCCAACACCCTGCTCGTCGGGATCCTGGTCGTGCTGATCACGCTCGCTCTCGGCCTGCCCGCCGCGTATGCGCTGGCCCGGCTGGATCGACCGTGGTCCGGGCCCATGGCGATCGGCATCTTCCTCGTTTACCTCGTGCCGCCCAGCCTGCTGTTCCTCGCGCTTTCGCGGATCGTGGTGGCCGTCGGGCTCCAGGACTCGACGTGGTCGCTGGTCCTGATCTACCCGACCATCACCATTCCGGTCTCGGTCTGGCTGCTCATGGGATTCCTCAAGAACATCCCGAAGGACATCGAGGAACAGGCCATGGTCGACGGCTACAGCCGGGTGGGTGCGTTCGTACGGGCCGTCCTGCCACTGGCGTACCCCGGCATCATCGCGGTGGTCGTGTTCGCTTTCACCCTGACCGCGAGCGAGTTCATCTACGCACTCGCCTTCGTCGCCCCGACGGACCAGATGTCGGTCAGCATCGGGGTGCCGACCCAGCTGGTGCGCGGCGACGTGTTCTTCTGGCAGTCGCTGCAGGGCGCCACGGTGCTGGTGGCCGTGCCGATCGCACTGGTGTTCACCTGGTTCCTGGACCGGTTCGTCAGCGGATTCACGATGGGCGCGGTCAAGGAATGAGCAGCGGAGTGGCTTCCTGACCGAGCACCGCCACCGGGTCGGTCGCGGGCCGTGCACGTGTCGGGATCGTGTCGATGCTTCGAGCTCGACGGCCGCCTAGGCTGGGCGACGGAGATCACCGACCCCGGGAGTACGCAGACATGGCTGACGAGCCCACCGCGCTGGCCGCCTTCGGATACGAGCTCGGCGTGCTCAAACGCATCCGCCGCAGCGGCTGGTGGCAGGCCGGCGTGCGGGATCCGGAGTCCGTGGCCGAGCACAGCCTGCGGGCGGCTCAGCTCGCGGCGCTGCTGGCCGCGGAGGAAGGCGCGTCTGCGGAGCGCGCGGCGTTTCTGGCGTTGTGGCACGACACGCAGGAGACCCGGACGGGTGATCTGCCGCATTCGGCCGGGCCGTATCTGGTGAAGCCGGACCCGCGGGCGATCACGGCGGACCAGACGGCCGCGCTGCCGTCGCGCTCGCGGGTGGTGGTGCGTGAGGCCGTCGACGAGTACGAGGCGCGGGAGTCCGCTGAGGCGCGTTGTGCGAAGGACGCCGACAAGCTCGAAATGCTCCTGCAGGCGCTGGAGTACCGGTCGTCGGGTGTGTCCACAGTGGACGAGTGGGTCGACTCCGCGTGCGCCGGTCTGTTCACGGAGACGGCGCGCCGCCTCGCCGCTGCCGCGCTGGCGTTGTCGCCGCTGGCGTGGCGCACCATGTGATCCTGTTGGTTGGAAACTCGCCGGCCGGGGAATTCTTCCGGTGACTGACGGGAGGCAGAACGATGAAGTGGAGGATCACGGCAGCCTTGGCGGGCGCGGCGGCGGTCGCGGCCACGATCGGTTTCGCCGACAGCGCGAACGCGGCCACCGCGCCGTGCGGTGCCCAGGCGAAAGCCTGCGTGCAGCTGCACACCGGCACGGCCTGGCTGATGGACGACGGGAAGGTGGTCCGCGGCGGTGTGCCCATCACGGTGGGCAAACCCGCGTACCCGACGCCGGCCGGCACGTTCCACGTGCAGTACAAGGACATCGACCACTACAGCAAGCAGTTCAACGGGCCCATGCCGTACTCGGTCTTCTTCACGACCACCGGCGTGGCGTTCCACCAGGGCAGCCTGAAGGTGCAGTCGCACGGCTGCGTCCACCTGTCCCACGCCGACGCGGTGGCGTTCTACAACGCACTCCACCCGGGTGACGTGGTCCAGGTGGTCCAGTAGCGAAGTACGGCGGTCGGCGGGGTGGGGAGGTTCCCGCCCCGCGTGGTCGTGGTGGTCTGGACCCCCGTGCTGGCAGGATGGCCGGGTGACGGTGGGGCAGGGGGAGCGGCTCGGCCCGGACTTCGCACGCGTCTGGGCGGCCGCGTCGGTGTCCGTGGTGGGCGACGGGGTGCGGGTGGCGGTGCTGCCGCTGCTCGCGGTGGCCGGGTCGCCGACGGCGGGGGCCGTGAGCGCGGTCGCGGTCGCCGGATCGCTGCCGTGGCTGGTGTTCTCGTTGTTCGGCGGCGCGCTGGCCGATCGCCACGACCGCAGGACACTGATGTGGCGCACGGACGCGGTGCGGGTCGTCCTCTTGGCGGCCGCCGCGGGGTGGGTTTTCCTGGCCACGCCGCCGGTCGGGGTGCTGGTGGCGCTGGCGTTCGCGCTGGGGTGCGCGGAGACGGTGTTCGACAATGCGTCCACGGCGATGCTGCCCGACATCGTTGCGCCCGCAAGGCTTGACGTGGCGAACGGCCGCCTGCAGGGCAGCCAGGTGATCGGGTTGCAGTTCGTCGGGCCGCCGTTGGGGGCGGCGTTGTTCGCGGCCTCGGCTGGGACACCGCTAGTGGTGGACGCGGCGTCGTTCGCGCTGGCGGCGCTGCTGATGTGGTTCGTGCGGGCGCGGCCCGCGGTGCCGGCGCGCTCAGGCCGCTCGATGCGCGCGGACATCGCCGAAGGCGTGCGCTGGCTCTGGGGTCACCACGGGCTGCGGCTGCTCGCGTTCGAGCTGGGGTTGGCCGCGCTGGCGGTGCAGCTGGCGACGTCGGTGCTGGTGCTGCTCGTCGTCCGGACGCTGCACGCGCCGGAGTTCGCCTACGGCCTGGTCCTCGCGTCGGGCGCCGCCGGTGGCGTGCTGGGGTCGTTCGGCGCGGGGCCGCTGAAGCGCCTGGTGCCGCTCGGCGCGCGCATCGGCCTCGCGATCACGGCCATCGGCACCGCCCTGGTGGTGACTTCGTTCGCGACGTCCGTGGTGCTCGTGGGCGGGATGTACGCACTGGGCAGTTTCGGCATCGTCGTCTGGAACGTGCAGGCCGTGTCGGTGCGCCAGCGCCTGGTCCCGCGCGAGCTGCGCGGCCGCGTGAGCAGCGCCTACCGCCTCATCGGCTGGGGCGGCATCCCCCTCGGCGCGGCCCTGGGCGGCGTTCTGGGCACCGCGGCGGGCGTCCGCACCCCGATCCTGGTGGGTGGCTGCCTCGTGCTTGCGTCGCTGGTCCTGGTGCCTCGGCTGGGAAAGCTGGAGCAGGACGCTCGCTAGGCTCGCCGGCATGGACCTCACCGTGCGATACGGGCCGGAATCCGACCAGCTCGCCGACGTGTTCTTCCCCGCCGCCGCTCCCGCGCCCCTCGTTCTCGTGCTGCACGGCGGATCCTGGAGCGTCGACGTCGACCGCGGCTACCTCGAACCGCTCGCTCGGGCGTTGCCGCGCCACGGGTTCGCCGTGGCCAACGTGGAGTACCGCCGGCCCGGCGGCGGTGGCGGCTGGCCCGCGACCTTCGCCGACACCGGCCTCGCCGTGGACACGCTGCCGGGCCTGATCGAGCGCACGGCGCCGGGCCGGATCGACCCGGCCCGGCTGGTGGTGCTGGGACACTCGGCCGGCGGCACGCTCGCGCTGTGGGCCGCCCACGGGCCCGGCGCGCCCGCGGTCGTCGCGCTCGCTCCCGTGGCCGCGCTGGCCGACGCCCACCGCCGTGACCCCGGAGGTCCCGTCGACCGGCTGCTGGGCGGCGGACCGGAGGACGTACCGGAGCGCTACGCCCAGTCCGATCCCGCCGCGCTCGGCACGCCGCCCGGGCCCGTGGTCGTCTTCCACGGAGAGCTCGACACCGCCCTGCCCGCGCAGCTGTCCCGCGACTACGCCGGCGCGACCGGCGCGGAGCTGGTGCTGGTGCCCGGCGCCGGGCACCTGGACGTGGTCGTGGCGGGCGGACCGGCATGGCCGGCGCTGGTCGGCACCCTCGCCGAACTGTCCACAGTGGAACTCGAGCACACGCCGGTGCGGGCCGACGGCACCAGTCCGGAGGACCTCGCGCCACCGGGGTGAGCGGAGGTGTTAGCCACGCTAAGGGATCCCCTCACAGAACGCCGCTGGTCGCCGCAGCGGCGTGAACCTAGCGTCGACGGTGGCCCTGATCCCCGACGACGCCAAGGAGAACCCCCGTGGACGCCGGCACCCCCTCCATGATCCTTACGGCCGCGCTGATGCACGGCCTCGGCATGCACACCGGCGCGTGGATGGCGCGCGAAGGCGATGCCGGTGACCACCTGACGCCCGCGCTGTACAAGGACATCGCCCGCACGGCCGAGGCCGGGAAGCTGCACGCGATCTTCCTCGCCGAGCAGATGACGAACCAGGAGGTCGGCACCGAGCGCCCGTGCGGCGCGCTCGACACCGTCACCGTGCTGTCGCTGATGGCCGGGATCACCGACCGGATCGGCCTGGTCGGCACGGCGTCGACGACCTACAACCAGCCCTACGACCTGGCGCGGCGCTTCGCGACGCTGGACCACCTCAGCCAGGGCCGCGTCGGCTGGAACTCCATCGCCACGCAGAACCCGACCGTGATCGAGATGTTCGGCGGCGGCAGCCACCCCGACCACGCGGAACGCTACGCGCGCGCCGACGAGTTCATCGACGTGGTGCTCAAGCTGTGGGACAGCTGGGAGAAGGGCGCACTCGTCGGCGACAAGGAGGCCGGGGTGTTCGCCGACCCCGACCTGGTGCACGAGATCAACCACGTCGGCGAGTACTTCTCGGTGAAGGGCCCGATGCCGTTCGCGCGCTCGCCGCAGGGCCGCCCGGTGATCTTCCAGGCCGGCTCGTCCGACCGCGGCCGGGACCATGCGGCCAAGTACGCCGACGTGGTGTTCACCGCCCAGCACGTGCTCGAAGACGCCGTCGCGTTCCGCGAGGACATGCGCCGCCGTGCCGCGGACTACGGCCGCCATCCCGACAGCATCAAGATCCTGCCCGGCATGTCCGTGGTCCTCGGCGCCACCGAGAAGGACGCGCAGGAGCGCAAGCAGCTGATGGACGAGGTCTTCGGCGTGACCGCGAACATCAAGAAGCTCTCCAAGCGCGTCGGCCTGCCGGTCGAGGTGCTCGAGCTCGACGAGAAGTTCCCCGCGCACCTGCTCGGCCCCGACGAGGAGTTCACCGGTTCGATCGGGTTCCGCCGCAGCATCGTGAGCCTCGCGGTGAAGGAGGACCTCACCGTCCGTGAGCTCATCGGCAGTTACGGCGGCGGCCACCACCAGGTCGTCGGCACCGCGGAGCAGGTCGCCGACCGGATGCAGGAACGCCTGCTGGCCGGCGCGGCCGACGGCTTCACGCTGATGGTCGACATGCTGCCCTCGGGAGTGCACGACGCCGTCGGGATGCTGGTGCCGGAGCTGCAGCGGCGCGGCCTGTTCCACACCGACTACGAGCACGACACCCTGCGCGAGAGCCTGGGCCTGGCCGCCCCGTCGCTCGTCCCGGCCGGCTGAAGGAGCCGATCATGACCGTCTTGCCGAGGACCGGGGGAGACCCCGTGCGGGTGCTGGGGATCGGCGGCACGCTGCGGCCGGGTTCGACGTCGGAGCGCGCGCTGCGGCACGCGCTCGCGGCGGCCGCGGCCGAGGGTGCCGAGACCGAGCTGATCACGGCCGCGCAGCTGACCTTGCCGATGTACGACCCGGGCGTGGCACCGCTGACCGACGAGGCCGTGCGGTTGCTCGCAGCCGTGCGGCGGGCCGATGCCCTCGTGCTGTCCGTGCCCGGCTACCACGGCGGGATCTCCGGGCTGCTCAAGAACGCGCTCGACCACCTGCAGGAGCTGGCCGGCGACGCCGTGCCCTACCTCGACGGCAAGGCCGTGGGCTGCGTCGTCGCGACGGGCGGCTGGCAGGCCGGGGTCACCACGCTGACGTCGCTGCGCTCGACGGTCCACGCCCTGCGCGGCTGGCCGACGCCGCTGGGGGTCGTGGTGAACTCGGCGACCAAGCCGTTCGACGCGGCGGGCGGGATCGCCGACGCGAAAGTCGGTGACCAGCTGGCCACAGTGGGCCGTCAGGTGTGCGGGTTCGCACGGCTGTGGAGCGCCGCGTGACGCTGTCACCGGCCCGGGAGGCGGCCGCGGTGGAGGGTGTCGCGGCGGACGCCGCCGCGGCGCTGGCCCGGGGTGAGGTCGTGCTGGTCGCGGGAGAGGCGGGCGCGGCGCTGGTCGCCGCGGCCGAGCTCGCGACCGGCGAGACGGCGCGGTTCCTGGCCGCCCACGGCGGGGCGGTCGGCTGCGCGCTGCCCGGCGCGTGGCTCGACCGGCTGCGGATCCCGGCGATGGTGCCCGGCTCCGACGCCCACGTCGGCGTGGGGCACGGGGCACCGGCCCGCACCCTGCGCGCGCTGGCCGATCCCGCGACGCGCCGTGAGGACTTCCGCGTGCCCGGGCCCGTGTTCCCGATCCGCACGCGCGAGCTCGGGGTGCTCGAACGCCCCGGCCTCGCCGAAGCCGCCGTGGACCTCGCCCGGATCGCGGGCTGCGAGCCCGTCGCGGCCTTCGTGGAGCTCGACGTCGCGGCCGACGGCCTGCGGTGGGTGACGGTCACCGAAGTGGCGGCGTACCGGCGGGCGTGCGAACGGCTCGTGGAACGCGTCGCGGACGCCCGGCTTCCCTTGGCGCACGGCGGTTTCCGGGCGCTCGGGTACCGTGACCTCGTCGACGGCGGCGAGCACGTCGCCCTCGTCCACGGCGAACCGGGGCGCGCCGCGGTGGTGCGCGTCCACGTGGAGTGCCCGGCGGGCGACGCTTTCGGTGCTCGGCACTGCGGGTGCGAGCGGGCCGTGCGCGGCTCGCTCGCCGAGATCTCGCGCGCGGGGTCGGGCGTGCTGGTCTACGTCCGCGGCCGACGCTCGCTGTGGTCCGCGCTCACCGGGCACCCGGTGCCGGACGGCCGCGCGGATCACGTGGCGGACCAGATCCTGCGCGACCTCGGCGTGGGGGCCTGACCGCGTCAGGAGTTCCACTGTGGACTTGCGGCCCGCAACGGTGCCGCGAAACCGGGTCCGCGCGGCGCACCTCACCCGAAACGGGTGAGGCCGCACGCGCCGACCGGCTCCGTCGCCGCACAGCCGGCCGCGCGGGTCCGCCGACTCCCGTGCCCGGGCGGCCGGTGAGGCGGGCGGGGCGCGGGCCGCCGGGATATCTCGCCCTCAGCAGGTGAGGGGGAAAGCCGCTGTCGTTGAAAGGTTCAGGCATCGCCGGGGGAAGGGACCCTGGTCGGTGCGAAGAGGACTGAACCATGGCGGGCGACAAACGGGCCGAGCGGATCGCGGAGTTCATCAGGCCGTTGCGGGTCGAGCCGGGGTCGAAGGTGCGCCTCTCCCGGGACTTCGACCCGGCCTACCGAGGTGACGTGCTGCGCAAGAAGGACGGCCGCGAGCTGCTCGCGACGGGAGTCGCCATGCTGGCGGACTACCAGCGGCGCCTGGCCGCCCAGAACACCTACGGCGTGCTGGTCTGCCTGCAGGCGCTGGACGCCGGGGGCAAGGACGGCACGATCCGGCACGTGATGAGCGGCGTGAACCCGCAGGGTGTGAGCGTGAACGGGTTCAAGGTGCCCTCGTCCGAGGAGCTGGACCACGACTACCTGTGGCGCTACGCGCGCCGGCTCCCCGCGCGCGGCGACATCGGGATCTTCAACCGGTCGCACTACGAGGAGGTGCTCGTGGTGCGGGTGCACCCGGAGCACCTGGACCACCAGCAGCTGCCCGCGTCGGCTCGGCGCGGGCACGTGTGGGCGCGCCGGTTCCGGGAGATCAACGACTGGGAACACTACCTGACCGACAACGGGTTCAAGATCGTGAAGCTGTTCCTCAACCTCTCAAAGGAAGAGCAGCGCACGCGGTTCCTCAGGCGGATCGACGAGCCAGACCGCAACTGGAAGTTCTCCGCGGCCGACGCCCGCGAACGCCGGTTCTGGGACGACTACCAGCACGCGTTCTCCAAGGTGCTCTCGGCGACCAGCACGGAATGGGCGCCGTGGTACGTCATCCCGGCCGACCGCAAGTGGTTCGCCCGCATTTGCGCGGCCGCCGTCCTGGCGCACACCCTGATCGACATCGACCCCCAGTACCCCACGGTGAACGACGAGCGGCGCGAAGACCTCCTCGTCGCGCGGGCGGAGCTGGAAGCCGAAGCACCCGAAGGCGCGGCGGCCGACCCGTACGCCGCCGCGGCCGTGGAAAAGAAGCGGCGCAAGAAGAAGAAAAAGAAGAACTGAAGGCAGCGGTTTCGGCTCACGGCGATCGGAGGGCGGAAATGGTCGCACACGAGCACGTGCCGGCGAAGGAGCACAGCTGGTACTCACGCATCCCCGGCGACGTCGCCTCGGCGTTCGGCGTCGACCTGGAGTTCGGGCTCTCGTCGGCGACGGCGGCGGAGCGGCTCAGCGTGAACGGCCCCAACTCCCTGCCCGAGGAGAAACCCAAGCCGGCGTGGCGGCGGTTCCTCGACCAGTACACCAGCTACATGCAGCTCATCCTGGTCGCAGCCGCCGTGGTGTCGCTGGTGATCAAGCAGTGGGGCACGGCCGTGCTGCTGCTCGTGCTCACGGTCGGCAACGCGGTAGCGGGCCTGCGCCAGGAGGGCAAGGCCGAAAGCGCGATGAACGCGCTGAAGTCGATGATGAAGGCGACCGCGCGGGTGCGCCGCGACGGGGTCGAAGAGGCGGTCCCGGCCGAGGAGCTCGTGGTCGGCGACGTCGTGCTGATCACGGCGGGCGACCAGGTCCCGGCCGACTGCCGCATCGTCGTGGCCAATGCGCTGCAGATCGACGAGTCGGCGCTGACGGGGGAGAGCACGCCGGCGGCGAAGGACGCGGTCGCGTTGCCCGCCGGCAAGCTCGGCCCCGGCGACCAGTCGAACATGGCGTTCATGAACTGCCCGGTGACGCACGGCAGCGCCACCGTCATCGTGACGGGCACGGGCAAGGAGACCGAGCTGGGCAAGATCTCCGGGATGCTCTCGGCCACGGCGCGTGAGCAGTCGCCGCTGACGAAGCAGCTCAACACCCTCACGCTGTGGATCGCCGCGGCGGCCGGGATCACCATGGTCGTGATGTTCGTGCTGGGCCGCAGCCGGGACCTGTCGTGGGACGTCCTCTTCGTGAGCGCGATCTCGCTGGCGATCGCCGCCATCC
The DNA here is from genome assembly GCF_040678995.1 of Amycolatopsis sp. NPDC049253. NCBI lineage: Bacteria > Bacillati > Actinomycetota > Actinomycetes > Pseudonocardiales > Pseudonocardiaceae > Amycolatopsis > Amycolatopsis sp. NPDC049253. The sequence goes on from NZ_JBFAQX010000004.1 coordinate 88,781, forward strand.
CCGAGGCGTTGCCCACGGTGAGCCAGGTGATCCTGTCGCTCGGCAGCGTGGACCTGGCCAAACGCAACGCGATCGTCAAGGACCTCCCCTCGGTCGAGACGCTCGGGTTCACCTCCGCGATCAACTCGGACAAGACCGGCACGCTGACGATGAACCAGATGACCGCCGTCGAGGTGGTGACCCAGACCGACCGCTACACCGTGAGCGGCATCGGGTACGGCATCGAGGGCAAGGTGCACCACGCCGCCGGCTCGGCGGGCGGTATCGAGAGCGCGATCCTGCCCTACCTGCTCGCCAGCGACGCGAAGATCGTCGAGGGCAAGGTCGTCGGCGATCCGACGGAGGGCGCCCTGCTCGTGCTCGGCGCCAAAGCCGGCCTCGACGTGGACGCGACGCGGGAGAAGCTGCCCCGCACGGCCACTCTGCCCTTCGACCCGTCGTACAAGCTGATGGCCACCTTCCACCCGACGACCGACGACTCGGGCCGGGCGGTCGTGCGCTGCTTCGTGAAAGGTGCCGCGCCGGCGGTACTGGACCGCGCCGCGACCGCCTTGTCCGGCGGCGGGCCCGTGCCCTGGGACGACGCCGTGGACCGGCAGGCCCGGGAACGCATGAAGAGCATGGAGGGGCAGGGCCGGCGCGTGATGGCCGCCGCCCAGCGCGACCTCGACCCGGCCGCGTTCGACGCGGACGGCGACCTGCTGTCCTACGTGACCGGCCTGCAGGTGATGAGCCTCGTCGCGATGGTCGACCCGCCGCGTGAGCAGTCCCAGGCGGCGGTCGCGAGCGCGCAGGCGGCCCACATCCGGGTGCGCATGGTGACCGGCGACGACGTCACCACGGGCGCGGCGATCGCGAAGCAGCTCGGCATCCCGGGCGACGCGGTCCTGGGCTCGGAGTTCGCGGACCTGCCCGAGGCCGAGCGGCTCTCGCGCATCGACGACATCGGCATCGTGGGGCGCGTTTCCCCGGAACACAAAGTGATCCTGGCCGACACGCTGAAAAGGAAGGGGGACGTCGTCGCCATGACCGGCGACGGTGTCAACGACGCGCCGGCCATCAAGGCGGCGGACCTCGGGATCGCGATGGGCAGCGGCACCGACGTCGCGAAGAACGCGAGCCGGATGATCCTCTCGGACGACAACTTCGCGACGATCGTGTTCGCCGTCGAGCAGGGCCGCAAGATCTACGACAACCTCACCAAGTACATCCGTTTCGTCCTCGTGCTGCTGGTCGTGTTCGTGCTGACGTTCCTCGGCGCCAGCCTGTTCAACATCGCCGCCGGCGAGCCGTTCACGCCGGCGCAGGTCCTGTGGATCCACTTCGTGGTGAACGCGCCCTTCGGGTTCGCGCTCGGCTTCGACCGCGAAACACCGGGCCTCATGGGGTTGAGACCGCGGCCGCGCGGCGAATCCGTGCTCACGCGCCCGGTGTTCATCACCGTCGGGCTCTCCGGGCTCGCCGTGACCGTCGGGCTGCTCCTGCTGCTTTCGCTGGGCCAGGCGTACTACGGCAGCGCCGAGGTGGCCACGACGATCGCGCTCACGGCCTTCGCCCTGTGCCTGATCGTGGCGGCGGTCGAATGCCGCAGCGAGACGGGGACGGCGCTGACCGTCGCCACGTTCGACAGCAAGCAGATGAACTGGGCGATGCTGGGCGAGTTCGTGCTCGCGGTGCTGGTCATCAAGATGGACGTCTTCAACAAGCTGCTGGGCACCACGGACCTGACGCTGACGCAGTTCTTCTGGGCCCTGGTCCCGGCGGTCGCGCTGCTGATCCTGTGGGAGGCCGGCAAGGCCGTGGCGCGGCAGCTGAAGGGGAGCGGCGCGCACCGGGTCAATCGCCCGTGAGGCAATGGTAAAGGAACCATTACCTTTCGTTGCCCGTTGTCAGGGCATGGAGCGCACGGTGATCGAGCTCGGGAGCCGCGACCTGCTCGTGGTGGCGGGACTGCCGGGAGCGGGCAAGACGACCCTGCTGCACCACGCGGCCGGCTCCCTGCGGGTGCTCGATTCGGACCAGGTCCGCGGCCGCCTCGGGGCCGTGCTGCCGGCTGCCGTGCCGTATCGGCTCTACCGGCCGGTGGTGCACGTGTGCCACCGCGCGCGGATCGTGCTGTCCGCGGCGCTGCGGCGGGGACCGCTCGTCGTGCACGAGCCCGCGACCCGCGCCTCGACGCGGCGCTGGCTCGGCCTGGTGGCCCGGGGCACCCGGCGGCCGGCTCGGTTGCTGTGGCTCGACGCGACCGCCGAGGAGGCGCTGGCCGGGCAGCACCGCCGGGCCCGGATCGTGCGGAGCCGCTCATTCGCGCGGCACGTCGCGAGAGCCCGCGTCGTACGCGAGGAGCTGCGTGCGGGGCGGGTGCCCCCGGGCTTCAGCAGTGCCCAGGTGCTTACCCGCTCCGCCGCGTCGCGCGCCGTCCTCAGGCCAGGCGCCGGCGGACCCACCAGGACGCGAGCGCCACGCACAGCGCGGCCAGCAGCGCGAACAGACCCGCCTCGCACAGCTGCAACGTCCAGAACCGCCCGGCCGGCTGCACGGGGTACAGCCGGGTGAACCCGGCCGCGGCCAGCCGGCCGACCGGCTCCATTCCCGGGATCGGGGGCCGCGGGATCCCGGCCAGGGCCAGGGTCTCGTCGTAGCCGTGGATCACGCCGGCGCCGTCGCGGAACACCTGCGTGCCGACGGTGAGGTCGCCGAAGTGGATCTGCTCGGTGAGCACGGGGGAGAGCAACCGCGGGCGCACGAGGTTCTTCACGACCACGATCACCGGCAGGAAGCCCACGAGCGCCACGGCCGCACCGGCGAGCGTCCGCCGGAACACCGCTCCGCCCGCGACTCCGAGCGCGAAACCGAACAGGCAGGTCGCCGGAAAGGAAACGAGCCCGAAGTCGAAGGTCGGGAACCATCCTTCGAACTGTGTGGCGGGCGCGAACCACCACGCGTACGCGGTGGCGAACACGAGCCCGTAGACCACGGAGAACCCGCCCCCGAGCAGCAGCTTCGAGCCCAGCCACCGGCCGCGGGTCACCGACTGCGTCCAGGTGAACCGGAACGTGTGGTGCTCCAGCTCCGTCGCCACGACGGGCGCCCCGAGGAACATGCCGAGCGCGGCGGGCAGGAGCGTCAGCAGCAGCTGAGCGTAGTTGTGCACGAAGGCGATCAGCGCCGGCCAGCCGCCGCACCGGGGGTCCGGCGCGCCGGCGAAGCAACCGGGCAGGTCCACTGTGGACAGCGAGCTCCGCATGCCGGCGCCCATCGCCACGTAGCCCCCGGCCAGTACGGCGAACAGCACGGCGAGGCCCAGCAGCCGCGCCCGGTCCTGCCGCCAGGAAACCCAGATCACGCCGCGACCTCCTTCGGCAACCCGGCCGCGAGGTGGTGCAGCACGAGGTCCTCCAGTGAGACCGGTTCGGCACGCCAGCCCGGCGGAAGCGCCGGCCGCGGCCCGCGGATGAGCATCGTCGCCGCATCGCCGCGGCGTTCGCACGACAGCGGGGCGCCCCGGACCTCGTCCACAGTGGACGACGGGCCGGTGAGCCGCACGTGCTCCGCCATGAGGTCGTCGACGTCGCCGGACAGCACGACCCGGCCGTGGTCGAGCACGACCAGGTGGTCGCAGAGCCGCTCCAGCTCGGACACGACGTGCGAGGACAGCACCACCGTGCAGTCGTGGTCGGCTTTCGCCGCCATCAGGCTGCCCATGAGGTCGCGGCGGGCGAGCGGGTCGAGGCTCGCGACGGGTTCGTCGAGCACCAGCAGCTCCGGGCGCCGCGCGAGGGCGACGCTCAGCGCCACCTGCGCCCGCTGGCCGCCGGAGAGCTCGCCGACGCGGTGCTGCAGCGGGATGCCCAGCTCGCGCACGCGGTCGAGCGCCGCGTGGTGGTCCCAGCGCCGGTTGAGCCGGCGCGCGGCTTCGAGCATCTCGCGCACGCGGAACGATTCGTAGAGCGAATGCCGCTGGTCGAGGTACGCGACGCCGTCGGTCGGCTCGCCCGGCCTCACCGGGCGGCCGAACAGCTCGAGGTCCCCGGCGGAGGGCCGCAGGAGCCCGGCCAGGAGGTTCAGCAGGGTCGACTTCCCCGCACCGTTGGGCCCGACGAGGCCGACCACGCGGCCCTCGCCGATTTCGAGTGTGCAATCCCGAAGCCCCCAGGTGCGACCGTAGCGCCGGCCCAGGGCCTGGGTCGCGATCGCCGCTGTGCTCACTCGTTCTCCTTCCCGGAACGTTTTCCGATGCGCAGGAGCACGGACGAGACGAGGGCCTCGACGTCGGCGGCGGTCAGGCCCGACGCGCGGGCCTCGTTGATCCACCGCTCGAACCCGGCGCGCAGCTGCGCCTGCCGTTCGGGCGACACGCCCGCCGGGTCGTCGCGCGCGACGAACGTGCCCATCCCGGGCCGGCCGCGCACGATGCCGCGGTGGTCCAGTTCCCGGTAGGCCTTCTGCACGGTGTTCGGGTTGATCACGAGCTGCCGGGCGACCTCCTTGACCGTCGGCAGCCGGTCGCCCCGCTTGAGCTCACCGAGCCGCACGGCGTGCTCGACCTGCCGCACCAGCTGCAGGTACGGCGGCACACCCGAACCACTCTCGAACCGGAACTCGAACACCGTGTCCGTTACCCCTGTCTCCGTTACCCCAATTGACTAGGGAGCTAGGTTAACGGCCGGTCAGAGCCTTGATCATCCGGGGGTGGTCACTGGGCGCCCAGAATCCGTCGCTGCAGGCCACCGTCGGATTCCGCCCCTTCGGCGGCCGGACCGAGATCGATCCGGACCGTGTGCAGGAGCCCGGTGAACGCGTTCGTCCCGGCGGCGTAGGCGTCGGACACCGGTGTGCCGAGGTCGACGCCCACGTCGAGCGTCTCGTCGAAGGAGAAGTAGTACGCGATCGTCCGCTCCACGCGGGCCGCCGCGAGCTTCTCGCCGTCGGCGGTGAGCACGGCGTGGCCACCGAGGCCGGGCCCGCCGCCGTCGTAGGTGAACTCGAGGCGCAGCTCGTGCCGGCCCGGCGCGAGCGCGTCGGTCGCCGCCGCGGTGAAGTGCTCGAGCCCGAAGTAGTTGTAGACGTAGACCGGGCGGCCGTCGGCGAAGTACAGCGCCCAGCCGCCGAAGCGGCCGCCCTGTGCGATGACGACGCCGGACGCGGGTGCGCCGGCAAGTTCCACGTCGGCCGTGACGACGTGGGAGCGGTTCTTGACGTTCGGCGTGGTCTCCTCGGTGAAGCGCCGCATCCCGCCGCGGTAGGTCACCGACGTCCGCGCGCCCAGCAGGTCGAGCCGGCCCGCCGACACGGGGTTCTCGCGTTCGGTGACGCGGTCGTCGAGCGGGAACACCTGGTGTTTCGCCGCCTCCACGAGAAAAAGGTCCTGCAGCTCCCGCAGTTTCGCCGGGTGGTCGGCGGCGAGGTCGTGGGCCTGGCTCGCGTCGCGGGTGAGGTCGTAGAGCTCCCAGACGTCGTCGGAGAAGGGCCGCCGCTGCGTCGCCACCATCTCCCACGGCACGCCGTGCCGCGTCACCGCGGTCCAGCCCTCGTGGTAGATCCCGCGGTTGCCGCACATCTCGTAGTACTGCGTGTGGCGGCGCTCGGGTGCGGCGGCGTCGGTGATCGTCTCGCGCAGGCTGACGCCCTCGATCGGCTGCTGCGGCACGCCGTCGACGCTGTGGGGCGCGGGAATGCCCGCGCAGTCGAGGATCGTGGGCAGCACGTCGATCACGTGGCCGTACTGGTGGCGCAGCCCGCCGGCCTCGGCACCACCCGCGGGCCAGTGCACGATCAGCCCGTCGCGCGTCCCGCCCAGGTGCGAGGCGACCTGTTTCGTCCACTGGTACGGCGTGTTCAGCGCGAGCGCCCAGCCGGCCGGTGCGATCGGGTAGGTGCCGGGGTTCCCGATCTCGTCGAGGTGGCGGATCATCTCCTCCGGGTCGTCGACTAGCCCGTGACCCAGCCGGTGCTCCACGAGCGTGCCCTCGATGCCGCCTTCGCCCGACGCGCCGTTGTCGCCGAGCACGTAGAACAACAGCGTGTTGTCGAGCTCGCCCAGCTCTTCGAGCGCGGAGACGAACCGGCCCACCTGCGTGTCGGCGTGGCCGACGAACGCGGCGAACGTCTCCATGAACCGCGCGGCCAGCCGCCGCCGGGTGCCGTCGAGCTCGGCCCAGTGCGGCACGCCTTCGGCCCACGGTGCGAGTTCGGTGTCCTCGGGCACCACGCCGAGCTCCTTCTGCCGCGCCAGCGTGCGTTCCCGTTGCCGGTCCCAGCCGTGGTCGAAGCGGCCGCGGTGCCGCTCGCGCCATTCGCGGCCGACGTGCAGCGGTGCGTGGGCGGCGCCGAGGGCGAGGTAGGTGAAGAACGGACGGTCCGGCGTGAGCGTGCGCTGCGTGCGCACCCAGTCGACGGCGTGGTCGACGAGATCCTCGGTCAGGTGGTAGCCGTCTTCCGGCCGCCGGTCGGGTTCGACGGGCGTGGTTCCCTGGTACAGCAACGGGTACCAGTGGTTCATCTCCGCGCCCATGAAGCCGTAGAACGTGTCGAACCCCTCGCCGGTCGGCCAGCGGTCGAAGGGCCCGACCGCACTGATCTCACGCGGCGGCGTCTGGTGCCACTTGCCGAACGCGGCGGTGCTGTACCCGTTGCCCTGCAAGATCTGCGCGAGCGTCGCGGCGCTGCGCGGGCGGAAGCCGTGGTAACCCGGTGCGGAGGTCGCCATCTCCGTCGTGCCGCCCATGCCGACGGAGTGGTGGTTGCGTCCGGTCAGCAGCGCCTGCCGGGTCGGTGAACACAGCGCGGTGACGTGGAACCGCGTGTAGCGCAGCCCGCCGGCCGCGAGCCGGTCGGCCGTCGGCATGGCGCACGGGCCGCCGAACGCGCTCGACGTGCCGAAGCCCAGGTCGTCCGCCAGCACGATCACGACGTTCGGCGCGCCTTCCGGTGGCGGCACCGGCCCGATCGGCGTGCCCCGCCCGCGCTGCTCGCGCACGTCGAGAGCCGTGGGCGCGGGCACGGGGACGTCCGGGCGCGGCAGGACATGGCGCCCGGCGGGGAACGCGGACATGCAGGCTCCTTCCGAAGTGGACGCCAACGAGCTTCACAGCGCCGTACCCCGGGCAGCCAGGCTCCGGACGGGGGTGGCCCAGACCGGAATCCGATCAGGCCGAGAGGTGATCTTTATGGGCCTCGCCGGCCAGGGCCAGGAACCGTTCGGCGGCGGGGGAGAGCGGCCCGGCGCGCCAGACCATCCGGCCGCGCCGCAGCAACGGCGGGTCCAGCGGCACGGTGACCGCGCCCTGGCGGCGGGCGTCCTCGGCCATCGCGCGGGGCAGCAGCGCCGCGCCGGCCCCGGCCAGCACGAGGGGCACGATCATCGCGCGGTGCTCGGTCTCCACGACGACACGGGGCTCGGCCGTGCCGCGCAGCGCTTCCTCGACGATCCACCGCGTGGCCGTGCCGGGTGGGGTGGTGACCAGGTCCAGCGCGGCCAGCGCGGACACCGGCAGCACCTCCCGCACCGGCGAGTCCGCGGGCAGCACGGCGAACACCTCCTGCTCGGCGAGGTCGAGCCCGGCGAGCCCCGGTGTCTCGGCACCGGACTCGACGAGACCGACCTCGCTCAGTCCATTTCGGACGCGGTTGACGACGTCCGGGCCCGTTTCCGGCGCCCCCACGCGCACGAGAACCTTGGGGTGCGCCGCGCGGAACCGGCCGAGCAGCTTCGCGAGCGGGTCGACGGCGAGTGTGGTCTGCGACGCGAGGTCCAGCGTCCCGCCGCCGAGACCGAGGACCTCGCGCACGGACACGTCGGCCGTGCGCAGGTCGCGCAGGATCTGCCGGGCCGGGGCGACCAGCGCCGTGCCGGCCGGCGTCAGCGTGGCGCCGTGGGGCAGGCGGTGGAACAGCAGGCCGCCGAGCTCCTTTTCCAGCGTGCGCACGGCGTGCGAGAGCGATGGCTGCGCGACGTGCAGCCGCCGGGCCGCGTTGGTGAAGCCGCCGTGGTCGACGACGGCGAGGAAGTACTGAAGCTGGCGGCGTTCCATCCCCGCAGTTCAGGCCACGGAGGCGGGCCGCCGCAAGGCCTGGCGCCGCAACCGGGTGAACTGCTTGGCACTGTTGAGTGCGAAGACCCCGACCGTCACTCCGTCGCGCCGGTAGGTCGCGACGAACGCGGGGTCGTCCGGGCCGCCCTCGGTGAACACGACCTCGTCGCCGGGCCCGGGGTGGCCGGCGAGCTGCAGGGTGCCTTCGTACTGGTCGGACCAGACGTAGCCGCTCGGCGTGTAGTGCCGCGTCGTGGTGCCGGCGAGCAGGTTCGCGACGGCGACGCCCGCTTGCTCGCTCGCGTTGGTCCAGTGCTCCTGGCGGTGCCGCCGTCCGCCTTCTTCCGACGCGTAGGCCGCGACGTCGCCGACCGCGACCACGTTGGGCAGCGCGGTGACGAGCCCGCTCGAGACGTGCACACCGTTGCCCACCTCGATGCCCGAACCGGCCAGCCACCCGGTCTCGGGCACGATGCCGATCCCGACGACGACCACGTCGGCCGGCAGTTCCTCACCGCCCGCGAGCCGGACGCCGGTCACGCGCCCGCCCGTGGTCACGAGCTCGTCGACGGCGGCGCCGCAGCGCAGGACCGTGCCGTGGTGGTCGTGGAGCCGGGCGCACACCTCGGCCAGCTGTGGCCCGAGCACCCGTTCGAGCGGCGTGGCCAGCGCTTCGAGCACTGTGACGTCGAGACCGAGCGAGCGGCAGGTCGACGCGACCTCCGCCCCGATGAACCCGGCGCCGACGATCACCACCCGCGCGCCCGGAACCAGTTCCGCGCGCAGGGCCAGCGCGTCGTCCAGCGTCCGCAGCACGTGGACCCCGGCGACGCCCTCGGTGCCCGGCAGCGTCCGCGCCCGACCGCCCGTGGCGAGCACGACGCCGTCCACCGCCAGGTCGGCGCCGCCGGACAGCACGAGCCGGCCGCCGGCGGCGTCGAGCCGTTCGGCCCGGGTGCCCAGCCGCAGCTCCAGCGACGCCGTGTCGTCGGCGTCGAGCAGGTCCAGTGACTCGCGCTCCGCGGTACCGGCGAGGAAGGCCTTCGACAGCGGCGGCCGGTCGTAGGGCAGATGCGGTTCGGCCCCGACGAGCACGACGCGGCCGTCGAACCCCTGCGCGCGCAGCTCCTGCGCGGCTCGCGCCCCGGCGAGCGAAGCGCCGACGATCGCGACGCTTTTCACGCGGCGTCCTCGGCGCGCTCCGCCTGCACGTAGATCACGCCGTTGTCGACGAGCACCTCGTACGTGCGCACCGGCTGCTTCGCGGGCAGGCACGACGGCTTCCCCGTACGCAGGTCGAACAGCGCCGCGTGCAGCGGGCATTCGACGAAACACCCTTCGAGCCAGCCGTCGGCCAGGGACGCGTCCTGGTGGCTGCACGTGTCGCCGATCGCGTAGAGCTCACCGTCGGCGTTGAACACCGCGATCGGCTCGGGCCCCGCGATCCGGACGGATTCGCCGGGGGGCAGTTCGTCCACTGTGCACGCGCGCAGCATCTGGGCCTCCGGGAGGAGCTGGGTCGGTGTGTTGCGTATGAAGGAACGCAGAACGCGATACGCAACAAGTCTGAGCGCGCGGGCGGGGTGCCGTCAAGGGGTGCCCGGGGTCCGATCGGGGCGGATTTTGTGGCCCGTTCCCGGGCACGCCGCGGACCCGTGCGCCGGGCGGGCGCACGGGTCCGGGAGAGCGGCGGCTACGCGGGACTGTGGCGGTGGAAGGGCTGCTTGATCGGCGCGAGCGGGGTGTTGCCGAGGATCAGGTCCGCGGACTTCTCGGCGGTCATCATCACCGGCGCGTAGATGTTGCCGTTGGGGATGTAGGGCAGCACCGACGCGTCGACCACCCGCAGGCCCTCGGTGCCGTGTACGCGCATGCTGCCCGGGTCCACCACCGACAGCTCGTCCATGCCCATCTTCGCGGTGCACGAGGGGTGCAGCGCGGTCTCGGCGTCCTTGGCGACCCAGTCGAGGATCTCCTCGTCGGTCTCCACGGCCGGTCCGGGCGAGATCTCGCCGTCGTTGAACGGGTCGAGCGCGCTCTGGTTGAGGATCTTGCGCGCCACCCGCACGGCCTCGACCCACTCGCGGCGGTCGTTCTCCGTGGACAGGTAGTTGAACCGCAGCGCCGGGTGCTCGCGCGGGTCGGTGGAGGTGATCTTCACCGTTCCGCGGGTGTCGGCGTACATCGGCCCGACGTGCACCTGGTAGCCGTGCCCGCCCGCCGGCACCGAGCCGTCGTAGCGGATGGCGATGGGCAGGAAGTGGAACATCAGGTTGGGGTAGGCCACCTCGTCGTTGCTCCGGACGAACCCGCCGCCCTCGAAGTGGTTGGTGGCGGCCGGTCCCGAGCGCAGGAACAGCCACTGCGCGCCGATCCACGGGCGCTTCCACTTCGCGAGCGAGGGCTGCATCGAGACCGGCTGCTTGCACGCGTACTGGATGTAGACCTCGAGGTGGTCCTGCAGGTTCTCGCCGACGCCCGGCAGGTCGCGCACCACGTCGATGCCCAGCTCCTCCAGCTCGGCCGCGTTGCCGACGCCGGAGAGCTGCAGCAGCTGCGGCGTGTTGATCGCGCCGCCGCACAGGATGATCTCCTTGCCGTACACCTCACCCGGTGCGCCGCGGCCCTGCGCGTACTCGACGCCGATCGCGCGGGTGCCGTCGAACAGGATCTGCGACACGAACGCGTGGGTCTTCACGGTGAGGTTCTTCCGGTGCCGCACCGGGTGCAGGTACGCGCGGGCGGCCGAGAGGCGCCGTCCCTTGCGGACGTTGCGGTCGAAGGCCGCGAAACCCTCCTGCCGGTAGCCGTTCACGTCGTCGGTGCGGGGGTAACCCGCCTGCACCGCGGCGTCGAAGAACGCTTCGAACAACGGGTTGGTCGCCGGGCCGCGTTCCAGCTCGAGCGGGCCGTCGTGGCCGCGCCAAGGCCCGTCGGGCGCGTCGGCGAGGCAGTTCTCCATGCGGCGGAAGTACGGCAGGCAGTGGGCGTAGTCCCAGTCGGACATCCCGGGGTCACCCGCCCAGCGCTCGTAGTCGAGCGGGTTGCCGCGCTGGAAAATCATCCCGTTGATGCTGCTGGACCCGCCGAGGACCTTGCCGCGCGCGTGGTAGATCCGCCGCCGGTTCATGTGCGGTTCGGGTTCGCTGCGGTAGCCCCAGTCGTAGAACTTGCTGCCGATGGGGAAGGTCAGCGCGGCGGGCATGTGGATGAACACGTCCCACTTCGCGTCCTCGCGGCCGGCTTCGAGGACCAGCACCGTCGTCGCGGGGTCGGCGGAGAGGCGGTTGGCGAGCGCGCAGCCCGCGGACCCGCCGCCGACGATGACGAAGTCGTAGGTCTCGGTACTCATTTCTCCTCCTTCGCTCAGCCGGTCACGGAACCGGGCGCCGGGGTGTCCGGCTGGTGCTCGGGGCTCGTGTGCGCGGTGGCCCAGTGCCGGCGGCGGACCCACAGCAGGACCCCGCCCACGAGCGCGATCAACGCGGTGATGAGTACGGCGCCCCACTGGAAGTACCAGTGGTCGTCGCCGTAGACCTCGGCGCGCGGCCAGATCAGGTTGATCGTCATGCCCGCGCCGTAGAGCACGGCGACGAGGTTCACGAGCGTGCCCCAGCGGCCGAGCTTGAAGTACGGGCCGTGCTCGGGGCGCGGCCACTGCCCGCGCAGGCGGCGCACCAGCATCGGGCCGGTGACCATCAGGTACGGGATGTAGAACAGGATGATCGCCGTCGAGGTGAGCACGAAGAACGCGCGCTGGTTGCCGAGGTTGATCAGCAGCACCACCACGGTGAGCCCGCCGGTGATCAGCGCGGGCAGGATCGGCGTCTTCGAGCGCGGCGACACCTTGGCCAGCGCCTTGCCGAACGGCAGCCGCCCGTCGCGGGCCATCGCGAACGTCATGCGGATCGCGGCGGTCTGCACGGCCAGGCAGCACACCGTGATCGCGATGGCCGAGCAGATCAGGAACGCATCGCCGAGGCCCGTGCCGAGCGTGCTCTTGAGCAGGTACGGCATGCCGGACGTGGAGAGCTCGTCGGCGTTGAGGTCGCCGACGGCCATCATGCCGACGAGCATGATCAGCCCGCCCACGATGAAGGCGGCCGTGAGCGCGCGGATGATGGCGCGCGGCGCGTGCTTGCGCGGCTGCGTGGTCTCCTCCGCGAGCGAGCCCGCGGTGTCGAAGCCGTAGAACACGTACGCGCTCATCAGCGACGCGACCAGGAACGCGCCGAGATAACCGAGCGACTGGCCGTCGCCGGTCCCGTGCGTGTCGAACACCAGGCCGGGGCCGCGCTTGATGTGCACGGCGAGCGCGATGATCAGCAGGATGCTCGCGCCGAGTTCCACGGCGACGCCGAAGTTGTTGATCTTCGCCATGAGCTTCACGCCGATGATGTTCACGATCGTCGCGAACACCACGAGCACGAGCGCGAGGATGATCGCGTTCTGCGCGCCGCCGGGGGTGGACGTGAGACCGGCATCGGCGTCGCTGCCGACGATCTGGAACGCGGTGGAGACTTGCGGCAGGATGATCTGGTAGGCCACCGCGACGGCCGCGGCGGTCACGATCGCGCCGATGATCATGATCCAGCCCGCGAGCCACGACGTCGCCGGTTTCGCGATCTGCTTGGCCCACTGGTACACCGAACCGGCGAGCGGGAACTGCCCGGCCAGCTCGGCGAAGCACAACGCCACGGCCAGCTGGCCGATGAAGACGAGCGGCCAGGTCCAGATGAAGGCCGGGCCGCCCGAGCCGAAGCCGAAGAAGAACAGCTGGAACACGCCGGTCATGATCGAGATGTAGCTGAACCCGGCGGCGAAGCTGGAGAAGGAGCCGAGCGAGCGCTCGAGCTCCTGGCGGTAGCCGAACTTGGCGAGCTCGGAGCTGTCGGAGTGGTCCCCGGCGGACCCCCCGCCCGCCGGCTTGGATCGTGTGGTCATGGTTCGTCGTCCTCAAGGGTGGTGGGGAGGGAACAGGGGGCGGGCAGGAATCAGCCTTTGAACCAGCGCTGCGGTACGGGGTCGATGTTGTGGTAGACGTGCTTGGTCTCGCGGTACTCCGCCAGCCCCGAGGGACCGAGCTCGCGGCCGATGCCCGACCGGCCGAACCCGCCCCACTCCGCCTGCGGCAGGTAGGGGTGGTAGTCGTTGATCCACACGGTGCCGTGGCGAAGAGCCGCGGCCACGCGCTGCGCCCGCCCCGCGTCCGACGTCCACACGGCGCCGGCGAGCCCGTAGTCGGTGTCGTTGGCGAGCGTGATCGCCTCGGCCTCGTCGGTGAACCGCTCGACGGTCACCACCGGACCGAAGACTTCCTCCCGCACCACCGCCATCTCCCGGGTGCAGCCCGAGAACACGGTGGGGCGCAAGAAGAAACCGCGCTCCAGCGCGGGTTCGTCGGGCCGGACGCCGCCCGCGCGCAGCTTCGCACCCGCCTCGATCGCGCCGGCGATGCAGCCCTCGACCTTCGCCCGGTGCTGTTCGGACACGAGCGGTCCCGCTTCGCTGGCGGGGTCGAGCCCGTCGCCGATGCGGATCCGGTCGGCCCGCGCCGCGAGCTCGGCGACGAAGCGGTCGTGCACGCCGTCCTGCACGATCAGCCGCGCGCCGGCCGAGCAGACCTGTCCGGAGTGGACGAACGCGGCGGCCAGCGCGTAGTCCAGCGCGGTCTCGAAATCGGCGTCGTCGAACACCACGTTGGGGTTCTTGCCGCCCAGTTCGAGGGCCACGCGCCGGACCCCGCGCGCGGCCGCGGCCATGATCTTCTCGCCCGTGGCGAGCCCGCCGGTGAACGACACGAGGTCGACGCCGGCGTGTGCCACCAGGGCGGCGCCGACGGCACCCGGGCCGAGCAGCAGGTTCACCACCCCGGGCGGCACCCCCGCTTCTTCGGCGAGCGCGACGAGCCGGATCGTGGACAGCGGCGTGACCTCACTCGGCTTGAGCACGGTGGTGTTGCCCGCCGCCAGCGCCGGCGCGAGCTTCCACGACATCTGCAGCAGCGGGTAGTTCCACGGCGCGATGAGCGCGCAGACGCCCACCGGCTCGTGCGTGATCCGGCTGATCGCCCGCGGGTCGCCGGTGTCCACCACGCGCCCGGCGTCGTGCGCGGCCAGTGCGGCGTAGTAGCGGAAGACCGCGGTGACGTCGTCGATGTCGATGCGGCCCTCGGCCAGCGTCTTGCCGGTGTCGAGCGTTTCGGTGCGGGCCAGGTCCTCGCGGTCGCGCTGCAGCAGCGCGGCGATGCGGGTGAGCAGGTCCGCGCGGTCGGCCGCGGTCGTTCTTCGCCAGGGCCCGCCGTCGAACGCGCGGCGGGCCGCGGTCACGGCGGCGCCGACCTCGGCCGGGCCCGCCAAGGCCACGGTGGCCAGCACTTCGCCGTTGGCGGGGTTGAGCACTTCCGAGCGCGCCTCGCCGGCGGCTTCGGTCCAGATTCCGTCGATGTGGAGGTCCTTCATCAGGCCTTCCCAAGCAGCTCGCGGAGCCTTTTGCCACGCGAGGTGTGACGCGCGGCACTTCGAGTGCGTACATTTGTACGCTAAGCGTGTACACATGTCCACAACGAGTTCTCGGCGCCGGCACCCGGCGTTCGCGCGAGGCCGTGCGACGATCAGGGGTGCCCGACGAGACCGGTGAGTGAAGGAGCTTGGCGGCGATGACGACGCGTGACACCGCCGGGCGCAGGAAGCTGCGCGGCCCCAACGACCCCGAGCGGCGGGCCCGGATCGCGAAGGCGGCCATCGAGGTCGTCGCCGAACGCGGCATCGACGGGCTGACCCACCGCGCGGTCGCGGCGGCGGCCGGGGTGCCGCTCGGCTCCACGACCTACCACTTCGCGACACTCGACGACCTGCTCGAAGTGGCGCTGCACGAGGCCGCCGCGAACAACGTGCGCGAGCTTCAGGAGTGGGAGCGGGCGCTGGACGCGGACGCCGACTTCGCCGCGGCGCTGGCCGATCTGGTGATGGGCTACATCCACGAGCTCTACCCGCACACGGTCGTCGAGTACGACCTGTACGTCGCCGCCCTGCACCGGCCGCGGCTGCGTCCGGCGAGCGCAGCGTGGGACGACGCCCTGATCAAGCTCTTCTCCACCCGCACCGACCCGCTCACCGGCCGGCTGCTCGCCGGGTTGTTCTGCGGCCTGCTCATGCAGGCGGCGCTGGCCGACCCGCCACCGACCCGGCCGGAGATCGAAGCGCTCTTCCGGCGCGCCATCGAGGGCCCCGCGGCCTGACCGGCTCTCGTTGGGGTTGAGCCGAAACCGCTTCCGCGCACCAGGTTCGCGGCGGGGTCCGGTAATCGGGTGACGCGAAAATCCCGTCCTTGACAGCGCCGGGCGAGCGCCCGCATTGTGTTCCGGAGAGAGCAACCCGGCGCGCTCTGCGCAACATCAACACCGGCGGTGCCTCTCCCGTGACTTCTGCCGTTTTCGCGCCCGGCACGTCCTTCCTAGACCCAGCCCTATTCGACCCAGCCCTATTCGACCCGGCCCTCGTCGAACCAGGCCGCACCGACCGTCCCGCCCCGAGAGGAGCACCGCCGGTGACCACCACCGACCTCCCGCAGAGCCTCCTGCCGACACTGACCGGCCGCCACTACACCGACCCGGAGATCTTCGCCCGCGAGCAGGAGCGGATCTTCGAGACGGACTGGTTCTGCGCCGTGCGCACCGCGGACCTGCCTGCGCCGGGGGCGTTCGAGACCGTGCGGATCGGCCGCGAGAGCGTGCTCGTCGCCCGGGGCCGCGACGGGAAGGTGAACGCCTTCCTCAACGTGTGCCGCCACCGCGGCGCGCGCCTGTGCACCGACCGGAGCGGGCAGGTGAAGCGCGCGTTCCAGTGCATGTACCACGCGTGGACCTACGGCCTCGACGGCAAGCTCGTCGCCGCGCCGAACCTCACCGGCATGCCCGACGTCGACCGCACCGAGTACGGGCTCACGAAGCTGGCAGTGCGCGAGTGGCTCGGCTACGCGTGGGTGTGCCTCGCGGAGGAGCCGCCGTCGTTCGAGGCGACCGTGATGGCCGACGTCTCGGACCGGCTCGGCGGGCCGGGGGAGATCGAGGCGTACGGGCTCGACGGGCTCGCGCTGGGCCGGCGCATCGAGTACGACGTGAAGGCCAACTGGAAGCAGATCATCGAGAACTTCATGGAGTGCTACCACTGCGCGACGATCCACCCGGAGCTCACCGAGGTGCTCCCGGAGTTCGCCGACGGTTACGCCGCGCAGTACTACGTGGGCCACGGCGCCGAGTTCGGCGAGCAGATCGCCGGGTTCACCGTGGACGGCAGCGCCGGCGTCACGCGGCTGCCGGGGGTGGGGGAGCACCAGGACCGCCGGTACTACGCGATCACCATCCGGCCGCAGGTGTTCGTGAACCTCGTGCCGGACCACGTGATCCTGCACCGGATGTTCCCGCTGGCCCCCGACCGTACGCTCGTGGTGTGCGACTGGCTCTACCTGCCGGAGGTCGTGGAGTCCGGAGTGGACCTCGACCGCTCGGTGGAGCTGTTCCACCGCGTGAACCTGCAGGACTTCGAGGCGTGCGAACGCTGCCAGCTCGCCATGGACTCGCGGTCCTACGCGCGCGGCGGGGTGCTTGTGCCGAGCGAGCACCACATCGGCGCGTTCCACGACTGGGTCCGCGCGCGGACCGAAGCCTAGATCAGCGCCCGGATCGCCTGTTCGAACCCGGTCACGTGGTCGAGCGTGAGGTCGGCGGCCTTCTTCGCGTCGCCCTCGATGATCGCCGTGAGCAGCGGCAGGTGCTCGTTCACGTGGCCGGCCATGCCGCGCAGGCGCGGCAGGAACACGCACCAGATGCGGGTGGCGAGGTTGTCGTAGTGGATCAGGGTGTCCTCGAGGAACGGGTTGTGCACGCAGCTGTAGATCGCGCGGTGCAGCTCGAGGTCGGTGCGCAGCAGCTCGGTGTTGTCGGCCGGGTTCGCCGCGTCGAGCTGCTCGCGCAGCACGGTGAGACCGGCGCGGTCGGCGTCCGAGGCGCGCTCGGCCGCGGCCGCCGTCGCCATCGGCTCCAGCGTGCGGCGCACCTCGGAGATGTGCGCGAGGTCGGAGATGTTCACGTCGGTGGCGAACGTGCCGCGGCGTGGGTAGGCGACCACGAGATGCTCGGTCTCGAGGCGTTTGAGCGCCTCGCGCACGGGCGTGCGGCCCATGCCGAGCGTGCTGCCGAGCCAGTCTTCGTTGATCGGGTCGCCCGGTTTGATGTCGAGCATGACGAGGCGGTCGCGGATGAACAGGTAGGCCTGTTCCGCAAGTGACGGGCTGCTGACCGGGATCGGGCTGTTGACCTGGGTGCTCACCCCGCCTACCCTACATCGAAGATTGATATATCAGAAGTCGACCAGCCAGTTCTGAGCTCAGTGAACGGAAGCAGGCAGGAATGACCTCGACGATCGGGAAAGCGACCGCCGTGCTCGGCCGCTCTCTGCGGGACTTCGACCCGGACGTGGCCGCCGCGATCGGCGCCGAGCTGCGCCGCCAGGCCTCGACGCTGGAGATGATCGCCAGCGAGAACTTCGCGCCGCTGTCCGTGCTGCAGGCCCAGGGCTCGGTGCTCACCAACAAGTACGCCGAGGGCTACCCCGGCCGGCGCTACTACGGCGGGTGCGAGCACGTGGACGTGCTGGAGAACCTGGCGCGCGAGCGCGTCAAGGAGCTCTTCGGCGCCCGCTTCGCCAACGTCCAGCCGCATTCGGGCGCGCAGGCCAACGCCGCCGCCATGGCCGCGCTGCTCGAGCCCGGCGACCGCATCCTCGGCCTCGCGCTCGCGCACGGCGGGCACCTCACCCACGGCATGCGGATCAACTTCTCCGGCCTGCTCTACGAAGTCTCGGCCTACGAAGTGTCCGAAAAGGACTTCCGGGTGGACATGGCCGAGGTCGCGCGGCTCGCACGGGAACACCGGCCGAAACTGATCATCGCCGGCTGGTCGGCCTACCCGCGCCGGCTGGATTTCGCGCGGTTCCGCGAGATCGCCGACGAGGTGGGCGCGTACCTGATGGTCGACATGGCCCACTTCGCCGGCCTCGTGGCCGCCGGGCTGCACCCGTCGCCGGTGCCCCACGCGCACGTCACGACCACCACCACGCACAAGACCCTCGGCGGCCCACGCGGCGGCGTCGTGCTGACGAACGACCCCGAGCTGGCGAAAAAGGTCAACTCCGCGGTGTTCCCCGGCCAGCAGGGCGGCCCGCTGGAGCACGTGATCGCGGCGAAGGCGGTGGCGTTCAAGATGGCCGCCGAACCGGAGTTCGCCGAACGCCAGGCGCGCACGGTGCGCGGCGCGAAGCTGCTCGCCGAGCGCCTGCTCGCCGAGGACACCGCGGCGGCGGGGATCTCGGTGCTGACCGGCGGCACCGACGTGCACCTGGTGCTCGCCGACCTGCGCGATTCCGCATTGGACGGAAAGCAGGCCGAAGACCGGTTGCACTCGGTCGGGATCACGGTCAACCGCAACGCGGTGCCGTTCGACCCGCGCCCGCCGATGGTCACCTCCGGCATCCGCGTCGGCACCCCCGCGCTGGCCACGCGCGGCTTCGGTGACGACGAGTTCCGGGAGGCCGCCGACATCGTGGCCACGGCGTTGCTGCCCGGTTTCGACGAAACGCTCGCCGGGAAGCTGCGCGCCCGCGTCTGCGCTCTCACCGCGCGGTTCCCGCTCTACCCGGACTTGGAGGCCGCCCGATGACCCCCGGCGCCGACCTGCCCGAACACCCCGACTTCCTCTGGGACAACCCGGAACCGAAGCGGTCCTACGACGTCGTCGTGGTCGGCGGCGGGGGCCACGGCCTCGCCACCGCCTACTACCTGGCGAAGGTCCACGGCGTCACCGACGTCGCCGTGCTGGAGAAGGGCTGGCTCGCGGGCGGCAACATGGCCCGCAACACCACCATCATCCGGTCCAACTACCTGTGGGACGAGAGCTCCGGCATCTACGAGCACTCGCTGAAGCTGTGGGAAGGCCTCGAAGACGACCTCGGCTACCCGATCCTGTTCAGCCAGCGCGGCGTGCTCAACCTCGCGCACAGCCTGCAGGACGTGCGCGACAGCGTCCGCCGCGTCGAGGCCAACAAGCTCAACGGCATCGACGCCGAGTGGGTCGACGCGGCCGGAGTCGAGGAGATCTGCCCGATCGTCAACACCTCGCCCGGCGTGCGGTACCCGGTGCTGGGCGCCACCTACCAGCCGCGCGCCGGGATCGCGAAGCACGACTACGTCGCGTGGGGCTTCGCCCGCGCCGCGGCGGCGCTCGGTGTCGACCTCATCCAGGACTGCGAGGTGACGGGGATCCAGACCGCGGCCGGTCGCGTGCGGGCGGTCGACACGACTCGCGGCCGGATCGCCGCGGGCAAGGTCGCGCTGTGCGCCGCCGGGCATTCGTCCGTGGTCGCGAAGATGGCGGGGTTCGACCTGCCGCTCGTGTCGCACCCGTTGCAGGCCTTGGTGTCGGAGCTGCTCGAACCGGTGCACCCGACGGTGGTCATGTCGAACGCCGTGCACGTGTATGTCTCGCAGGCCCACAAGGGCGAGCTCGTGATGGGCGCCGGCATCGACTCCTACGCGGGCTACGGCCAGCGCGGCGCGTTCCACGTCATCGAGGACCAGATGGCCGCGGCGCTGGAGCTGTTCCCGGTGTTCGCGCGGGCGCACCTGCTGCGCACGTGGGCCGGGATCGTGGACGTCACGCCGGACGCGTCGCCGATCGTCGGCCTCACCCCCGTGGAGAACCTCTACGTCAACTGCGGCTGGGGCACCGGCGGGTTCAAGGCCACGCCCGGCGTCGGCGACTGCTTCGCCCACACCGTCGCGAAAGGCAAGCCGCACCCCTACGCCGAGCCGTTCACCCTCGAGCGGTTCACCACCGGCGCCCTCGTCGACGAGCACGGCGCCGCAGCCGTCGCCCACTAGGAGCTCCCGTGCAACTCATCCCGTGCCCGTGGTGCGGTCCCCGCGAGGAGACCGAGTTCCACTACGGCGGCCAGGCGCACGTCGCCTACCCGCAGGACCCGGCCGCACTGTCCGACGACGACTGGGCGAAGTTCGTCTTCTTCCGCGCCAACCCCAGCGGCCCGCTGCCCGAGCGGTGGACCCACAGCGCGGGCTGCCGCCGGTGGTTCAACGCCGTGCGCGACACCCGCACCCACGACCTCCTGGCGGTCTACCGCCTCGACGAGCCCAGGCCGGTGATCCCGTGACCCGGCTGCCCGGCCGCGGCGTCGTCGACCGCACGGCCCCGCTGAAGTTCACCTTCGACGGCCGGGAGCTGACCGGCTTCCGCGGTGACACCCTCGCTTCGGCCCTGCTCGCGAACGGCGTGCACCAGGTGGCCACGAGCATCAAGTACGGCCGTCCGCGCGGGATCCTGGCGGCCGGCGTCGAGGACGCGACCGCGCTCGTGCAGATCGAAGCGCCGTTCCCGGAGCCGATGCTCAGCGCGACTACTGTCGAGCTCTACGACGGCCTGGTCGCCCGCGGCCTGCCCGGCCAGGGCAAGCTGGCCGCCGAGCCCGACCCGGCGCGCTACGACGCCAAGCACGTCCACTGCGACGTCCTGGTCGTCGGCGCCGGTCCGGCCGGGCTGGCCGCGGCGGCCGGCGCCTCCGGCAGGGTGCTCCTGGTCGACGACCAGCCCGAGCCGAGCGGCGAGATCCCCGACGGCGTCGGGTTCCTCTCCCGCACGACGGCGTTCGGCGTGTACGACGACGGGTTCGTGCTGGCGCTGGAACGCCGCGGCGAGAACGCGGCCCCCGAGCGGATCTCGCGCCAGCGCGTGTGGCGGATCCGCGCGAAGCGGATCGTGCTCGCGACCGGGGCGCACGAGCGGCCCGTGGTCTTCCCCGACAACGACCGGCCGGGCATCATGCTCGCCGGCGCGGCGCGGACCTACCTGAACCGCTACGGCGTGCTCGCCGGGCAGCGCGCGGTCGTGTTCACCACCAACGACAGCGCCTATGCGGCCGCGTTCGACCTCGCCGACGCCGGTGCGCGGATCGCGGTGATCGCCGACGCGCGGGACACCGTGTCCGCCCGGCTGGGGGAAGCCGCCGCGGCCCGGGGCATCGAGATCCGGACCGGGCACGGGGTCGTCGGTACCGCCGGCGGTGACCGCATCACGTCGGCGGTCGTCGCGGAACTCGGGGCCACGCAAGGGGATCGCTTCGCCTGTGACCTGCTGCTCGTGTCCGGCGGCTGGAACCCGGCCGTGCACCTGTTCAGCCAGGCCCGCGGCACGCTGCGCTACGCACCCGAGCTCGGCGCGTACGTGCCGGACGGTGACCTGCAGGCCGTGCGCGTCGTCGGCAGCGCGGCGGGGGAAGGGCTGCCGGAGGCGAAGGTGCTGTGGCAGGTCCCGGCGGCGGAGTCCGAAGTGGACACCCGGTTCGTCGACCTGCAACGCGACGCGACCGTGTCCGACGTCCTGCGCGCGACCGGCGCCGGACTGCGGTCCCTGGAACACGTGAAGCGCTACACGACCATCGGCACCGCGCACGACCAGGGCAAGACGTCCGGGCTGCTCGCCGCGGGCATCACCGCCGACGCGCTCGGGCGTGACCTGGCCGGGCAGCGGCCGACGACGTTCCGCCCGCCTTACACCTCCGTGTCGTTCGCCGCGCTGGCCGGGCGCAACCGCGGCGACCTGCACGACCCGGTGCGAGTCACGGCGCTGCACCCGTGGCACGTCGAGCACGGCGCGGAGTTCGAGAACGTCGGCCAGTGGAAGCGGCCCTGGTACTACCCGCGGCCGGGCGAGGACCGGGAAGCGGCCGTGCTGCGCGAATGCCGCGCCGCCCGGACCGGCGTCGCGCTGATGGACGGCTCCACGCTCGGCAAGATCGACGTGCAGGGCCCGGACGCCGCGGCGTTCCTCGACCTGCTCTACACGAACCTGATGAGCTCGCTCACCCTCGGCCGCATCCGCTACGGCGTGATGTGCGGGGTCGACGGCATGGTCATCGACGACGGCACCGTGATCCGCGTGGCCGAGGACCGGTTCCTCGTCACCACGACCACGGGCAACGCGGCGATGGTGCTGGAGTGGATGGAGGAGTGGCTGCAGACGGAGTGGCCGCACCTGCGGGTGTTCGCCACGTCGGTGACCGAGCACTGGGCCACGATCCCGCTCGTCGGCCCGCGCTCACGGGCGGTGCTGGCGAAGGCGGCGCCCGGGCTCGACGTGTCGAACGATGCCTTCGGCTTCATGACCTGGCAGGACGCCGAGGTCGCCGGCATCGACGCCCGCGTCTGCCGGATCAGCTTCTCCGGTGAGCTGGCGTACGAGCTCAACGTGCCCTCGTGGCACGGCATCACGCTGTGGGAAGCACTGCTGGCGGCCGGCGCCGAGGACGGGATCACGCCGTACGGCACGGAAACCATGCACGTGCTGCGCGCCGAGAAGGGCTACCCGATCATCGGCCAGGAGACCGACGCGACGGTGACCCCGCAGGACCTCGGCATGAGCTGGGCCGTGTCGAAGAAGAAGCCCGACTTCCTCGGCAAGCGGTCCTTCACCCGCGCGGAGAACCTGCGGCCCGACCGCAAGCAGCTCGTCGGCCTGCTGCCGCAGGACCCGGCCGTGCTGCTGCCGGAAGGCTCGCAGCTCATCGAGACCGACCACGTGCCCGAGCCGCCCGTGCGCATGCTCGGCCACGTCACGTCCAGCTACCGCAGCGCCGCGTTGGGCCGCACGTTCGCCCTGGCTCTGGTGCGGTCCGGCCGGGAACGCGTCGGCCAGACGCTGTACGTGCCGGTCGGCGACGCCGTGGTGCCGGTGACCGTGACCGAGTCCGTGCTGTTCGACAAGGAGGGGACCCGTCGTGACGGTTGACCTGATGCGCCGCGCCCCGCTCGCGGACCACGCGGCCTCGCTGGCCGCCCTCGCACCCGCCGTGGTCGCGGAGGAGCGGCCGTTCCTGACGCAGCTCACCGTGCGGGTGCGCGAAGGCCGCGACGCCGTGGGGGCGGCGCTCGGTGTGCCGCTGCCGGCCGAGCCGTGCACCTTCACCTCCGGTGCCGGTCCCCTCGGCGCCGTCGACGTGCTGTGGCTGGGCCCGGACGAGTACCTGGTCCTCGCCGGGCCCGGCACGGTGACCGAACCGGACCTGCGGCCCGCGATCGCGGTCGGCGCGGTGACCGACACGTCGGCCCAGCGCACCACCGTCCGCCTGGCGGGGCCCGCTGTGCGCGACGTGCTCGCGCACGGCTGCGCGATCGACTTGGACCCGGCCGTGTCGCCGCCCGGCACGTGCGTGCAGACGTTGCTGGCCCGCACGGGGATCGTCCTGCTGGTCCGCGAAGCCGGCGAGTTCACCGTGCTCGTGCGCCAGTCCTTCGCGCCCTACTTCGCCGCGTGGCTGGCCGATGCCGCCACCGAGTACACCCAGGAGGCCGTGTACACGGAGGAGGCACCGTGGCCTTCACGCTGACGCTCAAGTGTCCCGAACGCGCGGGCATCGTCCACGCCGTCACCACGTTCCTGCTGGAGCGCGGGTGCGACATCGTGGAGCACCAGCAGTTCGACGACGACGTGCGCGGCTCCCTGTTCCTGCGCACCTCGTTCACGTGTTCCGTGCCGGCCACTGTGGACGATCTGCGGCGGGCGTTCGTGCCGGTGGCGGGTGACTTCGGCATGGAGTTCGAGTTCGCCGACGGCACTGCGCCGCGGGTCCTGGTGATGGTGTCGAAGTTCGGGCACTGCCTCAACGACCTGCTGTTCCGGTGGCGCGCCGGCAGCCTGGGCGCGCAGATCGCGCTGGTGGTGTCGAACCACGAAGACCTGCGTCCGATGGTCGAGGCGGCGGGGGTGCGCTTCGAGCACGTGCCGGTGACGCCGGCGACGAAGGCCGGGGCCGAGCAGCGGCTGCTGGACCTGCTGTGGGAAAACGAGATCGACCTCGTCGTGCTCGCCCGGTACATGCAGGTGCTCTCGGACGAGCTGTGCGGCAAGCTCGCGGGCCGCGCGATCAACATCCACCACTCGTTCCTGCCCGGGTTCAAGGGCGCGAAGCCGTACCACCAGGCCTACGACCGGGGCGTGAAGTACGTCGGCGCGACCGCGCACTACGTGACACCCGACCTCGACGAGGGCCCGATCATCGAGCAGGAGGTGCAGCGCGTGGACCACACGTACTCGCCGCGGGAGCTGGTCACCGTGGGACGTGACGCCGAGGCGCTCGCCTTGTCCCGGGCGGTCCGCTGGCACAGCGAACGGCGCGTCCTGCTCAACGGCAACAGCACCGTCGTCTTCCGGTAAGGAGTGTTCTTCTCATGTCCCGAGTCGTGATCATCGGCGCCGGCATCGTGGGCGCCAACCTCGCCGACGAGCTCACCGCGCGCGGCTGGACCGACGTGACCGTGCTCGACCAGGGGCCGCTGCCACTCACCGGCGGCTCGACCTCGCACGCGCCGGGTCTCGTGTTCCAGACCAACCCGTCGAAGACGATGACGGAGTTCGCGCGATACACCGTGGAGAAGTTCGGCGGCCTGGAGGTCGACGGGCTGCCCTGCTTCAACCAGGTCGGCGGCATGGAGGTGGCGAGCACGCCGGCGCGGTGGCAGGACCTGCACCGCAAGCACGGCTGGGCCACGTCGTGGGGCGTCGAGGCGCACCTCATCGACGTCGACGAGTGCGTGCGGCGCTGGCCCCTGCTCGACGGCTCGCGGATTCACGGCGCGCTGTACGTGCCGACCGACGGGCTGGCGAAAGCCTCGCGCGCGGTCGTCGCGCTGGCCCGCCGCGCCGAGTCGCGGGGCGCGCGGTTCGTGGGGTCGACCAAGGTGACCGGTCTCAAGCAGGCCGGCGGCCGGGTGACCGGCGTCGAGACGGACCAGGGCGAGTTCGCGGCGGACGTCGTGGTGTCGTGCGCCGGGTTCTGGGGCCGCGAGCTCGGTGCGCTGGCGGGGATGGACGTGCCGCTGCTCCCGCTCGCGCACCAGTACGCGAAGACCGGTCAGGTCGCGGAACTGGTGGGGCGCAACACCGAGACGAGCGAGGCGAGCCTGCCGATCCTGCGTCACCAGGACCAGGACCTGTACTTCCGCGAGCACGTGGACCGCCTCGGCATCGGCTCGTACGCCCACCGGCCGATGCCCGTCGAACCCACCGGCGTGGACGGTGAGGTGACGGAGTCGTCGATGCCTTCGATGCTGCCGTTCACCGACGAGGACTTCGCGCCGTCGTGGGAGGAGAGCAAGCTGCTGCTGCCCGCACTCGGCCGGACGAAGGTCGAGGAGGGCTTCAACGGCATCTTCTCCTTCACGCCCGACGGCGGTTCGCTGGTGGGGGAGTCGCAGCACGTGCGCGGGTTCTGGATCGCCGAGGCGGTGTGGGTGACGCACTCGGCCGGCATCGCGAAGGCCGTGGCCGAGCTGCTCGTGCACGGTCGTTCCGAGACGGATCTGCACGAGGTGGACGTGCACCGGTTCGAGGAGGTGCAGCTCGCGCCGGAGTACGTGAGCGAGACCTCGCAGCAGAACTTCGTGGAGATCTACGACGTGCTGCACCCGTTGCAGCCCAAGCTTTCGCCGCGCGATCTGCGGGTGAGCCCGTTCCACGTCCGGCAGCGCGAGCTGGGCGCGGTGTTCCTGGAGGCGGGCGGCTGGGAACGGCCGCACTGGTTCGAGGCCAACGCGCCGCTGGTGAAACGCCTGCCGCACGAGTACCTGCCGCCGGCGCGCGACGCGTGGGCCGGGCAGTTCCACTCGTCGATCGTGGCGGCGGAGGCGTGGCACACGCGCAACGGGGTGGCGCTGTACGACATGACCCCGCTCAAGCGCGTGGAGGTGAGCGGGCCGGGTGCGCTGGAGTTCCTGCAGGGGCTGACGACGAACCAGCTCGACAAGTCCGTGGGGTCGGTGACCTACACGCTGATGCTCGACGACGCCGGTGGGGTGCGCAGTGATGTCACGGTGGCGCGGCTGGAGCCTTCGGTGTTCCAGGTGGGGATCAACGGGAACATCGATGTGGCCTACCTGAACTCGCTGGTGCCGGACGGGGTCCGGGTCCGGGACATCACCGGGGGCACGTGCTGCGTTGGCGTGTGGGGACCGCTCGCGCGGGACCTGGTGCAGCCGTTGTCGGCGGAGGACTTCTCGCTCGCGGGGCTGAAGTACTTCCGGACGCGTCCGGCGCGGATCGCCGGGGTGCCGGTGACGGCTATGCGACTGTCCTATGTGGGCGAGCTCGGCTGGGAGATCTACACGTCGGCGGACAACGGCCTGCGGCTGTGGGACGCATTGTGGACGGCGGGGCGGTCGCTCGGCGTGATCGCGGCCGGGCGGGCGGCGTTCAACAGCCTGCGGCTGGAGAAGGGCTACCGGCTGTGGGGCACGGACATGACCACCGAGCACGATCCGTACGAGGCCGGGGTTGGGTTCGCCGTTCGCCCGGCGAAAGGTCCGTTCGCCGGGCGGGAGGCGATCGAGGGCCGGTCGGAGGAGACGGCGGAGCGGCGGTTGCGGTGCCTGACCGTCGACGACGGGCGGACGGTGGTGCTGGGCAAGGAACCGGTATTCGTCGACGGCGCGGCGTCGGGTTACGTGACCAGCGCGGCGTACGGCTACACGGTCGGGCGGCCGATCGCGTATGCGTGGCTGCCGGGGACCGTCGGCATCGGGGACGCGGTCGAGATCGAGTACTTCGGGCGGCGGGTCGCGGCGACGGTGGCCGCGGAGCCGCTGGTCGACCCGGGCATGGAACGCATTCGACGCTGAGGTGGATGTTCATGCGGGATCAGATCATGAGTGAGCTGGTGAAATCCCTGGCGACGCCGCTCGGAGCCGCGGCGCCGGCCGGCGGGACCGCCGCGGCCCTCGCGCTGGCCGCGGCGCAGCCGGCGCGCACCGGCGACGGTGCGGGCGGCGGCTGGACGCACGGGCTGTGGCTGGCCGAGCAGGACGCGTTCGCGGTGCGGACGCCGGACCTCGAGGCCTGGTGGCCACCGGCGGATGTGATCACCGCGGCGGCCTCCGTGCCGGCGGTGGCCGACGGCGGCTGCCCGAGGTGAGCGGCGCGGCTCTGCTCGACGTGGCGGGCGCGACGGAGGCGGTGCGCTCGGCCGTGGTGATCGCGCGGGTGGCGATCGAGAGCCGGACGGGTCCGGTGCCGGTGCTCGGGGAGGTGGACGAGCTCGTCTCGCGGGCGGAGCGAACCACGGAGGCGGTGCGGAGTGGCCCAACTAACCAACTGGTTGGTTGACGGACGTCCGGGATCGGTATCTGATGGAGACGTAGGCACGAACTCCCGGAAGGCACTCATGTCCAAGACCTGGCTCATCACCGGCAGCTCCCGCGGCTTCGGGCGCGAGCTGGCGAAAGCAGTCCTCGACCACGGCGACCGGCTCGTCGCGACCGCTCGCCGGCCCGAACAGCTCGACGACCTGGTCGCTCAGTACGGCGACCGCTTGCGCGCCGTCGCCCTCGACGTCACCGACCCGGCGGCCGCCCGCGCGGCCGTGCAGGCGGCGGTGGACGCGTTCGGCTCGCTCGACGTCGTGGTGAACAACGCCGGCTACGCCAACTCCGCGCCCATCGAAGAAATGCCCGACGACGACTTCCGCGCCCAGGTGGACGCGAACTTCTACGGCGTCGTCAACGTCACCAAGGCGGCCCTGCCGATCCTGCGCGCCCAGCGCTCGGGCCACCTCGTGCAGTTCTCCTCCGTCGGCGGCCGCGTCGGCGGCTCGCCCGGCATGGGCGCGTACCAGGCCGCGAAGTTCGCGGTCGAGGGCTTCTCGGAGGTGCTGGCCAACGAGGTCGCGCCGTTCGGCGTCAAGGTCCTCATCATCGAGCCCGGCGCGTTCCGCACCGACTGGGCCGGCTCGTCCATGCGCGTCGACCCGGTCAGCCCCGACTACGACGAGACGGTCGGCGCGATGAACCGCCGCCGCACCGACTCCGCCACCTGGCCCGGCGACCCCGCCCGCGCCGCCAAGATCATCGTCGACGTCGTCGACCACGCCGACCCGCCCCGCCGCCTCCTGCTGGGCGCCGGCGCGGTGGACCTGGCCGCCCGATCCTCGGCCGAACGCGCGGCCGAGGCCGAGAAGTGGGCCGACGTGAGCCGCTCGGCGGATTTCCCTCCGGGGGAGTGAAGTCGTCGCCGAGGGCTCGCCGGGGCGGTGCGGAGCACTAGCATCGGGCGCATGAGTCGACGTGCCGGGCGGAACCGGTGAGGGCCTTCGTCATCACCGGGCCCGGTGAGGCCGGGGTGGCCGAGGTGCCGGAGCCGGTCGCGGCGATGGGCGAGGTCGTGGTGGCCGTGGAGCGCGCCGGCGTGTGCGGGACGGACTTCGAGTTCTTCACGGGCGAGATGCACTACCTCGCCGATGGCCAGGCGCGCTATCCGATGCGGATCGGGCACGAGTGGTGCGGGACCGTGGTCGAGACGGGCGAGGGCGTGCACCCCGCGTGGGTGGGGCGGCGGGTCGTCGGCGACACGATGCTCGGGTGCGGGCACTGCCGGCGGTGCCGCAACGGGCACCAGCACGTGTGCGCGGACCGGCAGGAAGTCGGGATCCGCGGCGGGCGGGCCGGGGCGCTGGCGGAGAAGATCGCGGTGCCGGTCACGTCGCTGCACGAGCTGCCCCCGCACCTCGACGCGACGGCGGGCGCGCTGGTCGAGCCGGGCGGGAACGCGCTGCGGGCGGCGCGGGCCGCGTTGGGTGAGAAGGACGGCATGCGGGTCGCGGTCTACGGGCCGGGCACGATCGGGCTGCTCACCGCGATGTTCCTGCGCGCGGCCGGCGCCGAGGTCCACCTGGTCGGCGCCACGGCCGGCTCGATCGCCTTCGCGCGCGGGCTGGGCTTCTCCGCGGCTGCCGAGCCGCCCGCTCCGCCGGTGGACGCCGTCGTGGACGCCACCGGCGACCCGGCCGTCCCGGCGGCCGCGCTGGAGCTCGTGGAGCCGTCGGGCCGGATCGTCTACATCGGACTCGCCGGTGAGCCGAGCGGGATCGACACGCGGCAGCTGGCCCTCAAGGACGTGACCGCCGTCGGGATCCTCAGCGCGTCGCCCGGCCTCGAGGCGGCCGTCGACCGCTACGCCGACGGGGACGTCGACCCGCGGCCGATCGTCGCGGCGACGGTCGGGCTCGGTGAGGTCGCCGACGTCTTCGCCGGGCGCCGCCCGCCGGGAGCGGGACCGAAGATCCTCGTCGACCCCAACCGGACGTGAAGGCCGGTCCGTGGGCACGGGTCGGGGGGACCGCGCCCACGGACCGGGGTCAGGCGAGGTACTCCGCGGCCGCGCGCAGGCTCACGTACGAGCCGCTGAACGTGTCGATCCGCGGCCCCGTGCCCGAAGGCCCGGGCACGCCCGTCTCGACGCGAATGTAGTCCACATCGGACAGTTCCGCTAGGAACGCGAGCACCGCCGGGTGCCGGTGCGCCTCGCGCGTCACCACGACCACGCTGGAAAAGCCCCGAGCCTCCGCGCGCACCAGCGCGGCGTCACCCGGGGACACGGTCAGCGCCCGGGTGCCGGACACCAGCTCCGCCAGGTGCGGACCCAGGCCCCACGGCATCGGCCCGGCCGCGATCGTCGGGTCGGTGCTCACGTCGACGACCAGCGGCGCACCGGCCAGCCGTGGCGACCCCTGGATCCGCAGGGCCGCGCGAGCCGCCGAGAGGCCCAGCGCGTAGTCCACCGGCTGCGGTTCGGCCGGCGTCGGCGAGGTGCCCAGCGCCGCCGTCCGGGCCGCCGCGTCCGCGAGCCGTTCCGCCGGCAGCGTCCCGTCCGAAACCGCGGCCACGATGGCCGACGTGATGGCGTCCAACGTGTCCGCTTCGAACGCCGCCCCGCCGATGCACAACGCGTCCGCGCCCGCGGCCAACGCGCGCACCGCCGCGCTGCCGAGCCCGTCGTGCCGGCCGTAGGAGCCCGACACCGCGCCCATCTCGAGCGCGTCGGTGATCACCGCACCGTCGAAGCCCAGCTCGCCGCGCAGCACGTCGGTGAGCGCGACGTGGTTGAGCGTCGCGGGCTCGTCGCCCCATGCCCGCACCACGAGGTGGCCCGACATGACCGACCGCACGCCCGCCGAGATCGCCGCGGCGAACGGCACGAGCTCGATCTCCCGCAGTTCCTCGACCGTTCGCGGCAGCACGGGCAGCGCCACGTGCGAATCCTCCGTCGCCGCACCGTGGCCGGGGAAGTGCTTCGCGCACGCGGCCACGCCGTACTTCTGCAGGCCCGTCACGAACGCGGCGACGTGCGGCGACGCCTTCGCCGGATCCGAGCCGAACGCCCGCACGCCGATGATCGGGTCCTCGGCCGCGAGGGTCAGATCCGCGCACGGCGCCAGGTTCACCGTCACCCCGCACGCGGCCAGCCGCTCGCCGAGCGCCGCCGCGACCGCCGTGGTGAGCTCCGGGTCGTCGGCCGCGCCCAGCGCCAGCGGGCCGGGCACGAACGAGCCGGTGTTGACGTCGAGGCGGGTGACGTCGCCGCCCTCCTCGTCGATGCCGACCACCACGTCGTCGCGTTCGGCCCGCAGCGCCGAGGTCAGCGCCGCCACCTGCTTGTCGTCGACCACGTTGCGCCCGAACAGGATCACGCCACCGAGGCCCTGGCCCAGGCGGCGCCGCAACCAGTCCGGCGCCGTCGTGCCCGCGAAACCGGGCAGCAGCACCGCTTCCGCCCACGCCCGAGGATCAGACATCGCTCACCCCTTCACCGCGCCGGCCGTCAGGCCGGACACCAGCTTGCGCTGCACGATCAGGAAGAAGATCAGCGCCGGGATCGCGTACACCACCGACGCCGCCATGATGCCTCCCCAGTCGACGGAGAACGCGGTCTTGAACGACGAGAGCCACACCGGCAGCGTCTGTTTCGGCTTGTCCTGCATGAACACCAGCGCGAACAGGAACTCGTTCCACGCGGTGATGAAGCTGAACACCGACGTGGTGACCAGACCCGGGCCCAGCAGCGGCAGCGTCACGCGGCGGAACGCGCCCGCTCGGCTGCAGCCGTCGATCATCGCGGCCTCTTCGAGGTCGTACGGGATGCCGTTGATGAACCCGTAGAGCATCCAGACGGTGAAGGGCAGCGACGTCGCGAAGTACACCAGCAGCAGCGAGGGCAGCGTGTTGAGCAGCCCGAGGTCGCGCATCAGCAGGTACATCGGGATGAACAGCGCCGAGAGCGGCGCCAGCTGCGCGACCAGGATCAGCAGCAGGAATCCCTTGCGCCCCTTGAAGCGGAACCGCGCGAGCGGGATCGCCGCCAGCACACCGACGACCAGCGCCGCGAGCACGGCCCCGAGCGTGACGATGAGGCTGTTGCTCAGGTAGGTCACGAACCCCGGCTTGGTGAGCGCCGACGCGAAGTTCGCCAGCGTCGCCGAAGTCGGGAACAGGTCGTATTTGGGTGAGAGCACCTCGCCCGGGGTCTTCAGCGACGTGGTGAACATCCAGTACGTCGGGAAGAAGAACAGCAGCGCAACGAGCACGCCGACCACCGAGAGCGTGACCCGCTGGGTCAGGGACTTCCTCACGCGAGCTCACCGTCCTTCGAACGAACCAGCAGCTGCACGTACCGCCCGGTGACCAGCAGCAGGAGCACCAGCATGATGGTGGCGATCGCGGCGGCCGAACCGAAGTGGCTGCCCGCGATGCCCTTGAGGTACTGCAGGATCGCGAGCGTCGTGCTCGCGCCGTCGGGCCCGCCCTGGCGGATCGCCCAGACCTGCCCGAACATGTTGAAGTCCCACAGCACCGACAGGAACGTGACCATCGTCAGGATCGGCCGGATCGCGGGCCAGCTGACCGCGCGGAACGTCTGCCACGGCCCGGCGCCGTCGATGCCCGCGGCCTCGTACTGCTCCCGCGGCACGCCCAGCAGGCCGGCGTACAGGGTGAACGCCACGAACGGCACGGCCTGCCACAGCACCAGCAACCCGATCACCGCGAGGGTGCTCGCGCCGGTGGAGAACCACGAGTAGCCGATGAACGAGTGGAACCCCAGCCGGTCCAGTGTTTTGTTGAGGATTCCGTACTGCTGGTCGAAGATCCACTGGAACACCGTGGTCGTCGCGATCACGGGCACGGCCCACGCGAGCACGAGCGAGATCTGCAGGATGATCCGGACCACCGGGTTGAGATGGCGCATGAGCACCGCGATGACCAGCGCGACCAGCAGCGTGGCCGCCACCAGCAGCGCGGTGAACACGACCGTGCGCACGGCGACCGACCAGAACTCCGGATCGGTCAGCTCCTCGGTGTAGTTGTCGAACCCGATCCACACGGCCTTGCCGGTCACGAGCTCGTGCAGGTCGAGCTTGCGCAGGCTGATGCCCAGCATTTGGATCGTGGGCCAGCCGAGCAGCACCAGCACGGCCACGAGGGCGGGCAGGAGCAGCAGGTACGGCATCATCCGCTCGCCGATCCCGGTCCGGCGCCGCGGTTTCTCCGGAGTGGCGCGTGCCGATGCCGGCGGGGTGGCCCCCGCCGGCATCGGCACGACTTTGGTGGCGGTCATCCGCCGATGATCTTGTCGAGGGCGGCGTTGGCGTCAGCCGTGGCCTGGTCGATCGACTTCTTCCCGGTGAGGTACGCCGTCAGCATGTCCTTCAGCGGGTTCTGGCCGGACTCGACCTCGCCCCACTTCGGGCTGGTCGGCACCGCGCGGCCGTTCTTCGAGGCCTTCGCCATCACGCCGCCGAGCGGGTCCTTGTCCAGCGCGCTGGTGTCGGTGGAGGTGCCCGGCACGTAGCCGGCGGCGGCCATCTGGCTCATGTACTTGGTGCTGGTGAGCAGCTTCAGGTACTCCTTGGCGAGGTCCGCGTGCTTGCTGTTGAGCGGGATCACCAGGTTCGAGCCGCCGAGGAACACCGGGGCCGTCTGGCCGGCGGTCTTGCTCGGGATCGGGAACGCGCCGGTCTTGTCGGCGATGCTCGGGTCGGTCTTCGCGGCGGTGGCGACCTCGCCCGGCGTGCCGATGAACATCGCGACCTTGCCGCCGCCGTAGATGCCGGCCTGCTGCGGGGTGGCCTCGTCGTTGTCCTTCGGCGCGGTGGTGCCGGAGGCGTCCACGAGCTGCTTGTAGAACTCGAGACCTGCCTTCGAGCCGGCGGAGTCCAGCGTCGACTTGAAGCCCTTGCCTTCGGCCTTGGCGACGTCACCGCCGTTGTCCCAGATGAACGACAGCAGGGTGTACCAGTACTGACCCGGCAGGTAGAGGGCCTGGAAGTCCTTGTCGCTGCCGAACTTCGCCTTCAGCTTGGCGATGTCGTCGAGCCACTCCGCGTCCGAGGTCGGCGGCGCGGTGATGCCGGCCTGCTCGAACATGTCCTTGCGGTAGAGGACCTCGCGGTTGGCGGCGTAGAACGGCACGCCGTAGGTCTTGCCCTCGAACTCGCCCGAGGCCTTGAGCCCGGTCAGCCACTGCGAGCCGTTGAAGCTGTTGACATCGGCGGACAGGTCGGTGAGGACCTCGTCGGAGGCGAACGCCGGGGTCTGGGTGTTGCCGACCTCGATCACGTCGGGCGGGGTGTCGCTCGCGAGTGCGGTGGTCAGCTTCTGCTGGATGCCGTTCCACGGCTGGATCTGGTAGTTGACCTTGACCCCGGCGTGCGCCGCCTCGAACTCCTTGTTGAGGGCGCCCGTGAGGCTGTCCGGCGCGGAGCCGTCCATGAGCCACACCGTGAGCGTGCCACCGTCCGAACCACCCGAGCCGGTCGCGGTGTCACCGCCGCCCGAACCGGCACACCCGGCTGTCGCGAGGGTGAGGGCGGCGGCACCCGCCGCCAGTTTGAGCCAGCGCTTCACTTGTCTGTCCTTTCGGTGTCCGGCCCCCAGGCCGGTCGAGTGACAAATGGTGTAGACCAATGTTGAGCAGAGTGGTCCGGACCACAGCTGGTGTCAAGCCGGTTGCCAAGACGTTGTAAACGCGACGGCGAGATTGACGCTACGTGTCCGGGTGGTTACCGGCGCGCGGCGCAAAAGTGCAGGTGGCGCGGTGGAAAACCTTTACCAGGCAGGGTTTGTCTCGCCGTGGCGGTTGTTCGTGAAGACCTCGCCGGAGTCCGGGACGAGGACAGGAACTGTCCGCGAGAGAGGGCGCGACACGGTCCAGTGGTACGGCCTGGTCCGCCTTGCGGGCGGACGGCGGGAAATCGGCGGGACTCGGACCTGGCCGAGATCGGACATCGCCCCCGCAAGGGTACGCAAGCGCGTGATCACGGTTCGGGCGGGCGACGCCCCGGGTGGCTCCCGCTGGCCGGGACACCGCGAAAACGAGTGCTGCTCAAGGGGCGGCGCACGGAAAGGCCCCGCCCGGCGAGTGCCGGGCGGGGCCGTGGTGCGCTCCCCGAGCGGGTCAGGGTCTCGCGGTCGGCGATGGACCGATCAGCGCCGGATCGTCGAGCGCCGGACCGTTCGGTGCTGGATCGTCGACTGCGGGACGGGTCAGTGGTTGACCTTGAACCACGGCTGCGACCAGCCGAGGTAGGTCTGGCCCCACTTGCTCTTGATCTCCGAGATCGTGGTCTGCGTGTAGGTGCCCGCGCCGTGGATGTCGTTCGACAGGAACTGGCCGCCGCCGATCGAGATCATGGTGTGGCCCGCGCCGCCGTTGGAGAAGAAGGCGAGGCCGCCGGCCGGCACGTTCTGGTCGCCGGCGTGCTTGTACTGCGCGGGAATCTGGGTCCAGTGCACGTACGCGGTCTCGGAACCGCTGGCGGAGAACCCGTAGTTCTGGGCGTTGATGCGGTCGCACCAGCCGTCGTAGGACGCGATGTTGGTGGTGTGCACGCGGGTCTTGGCGTAGGCCACGGCCTGCGCGCAGGTCTTCGCGTCACCGAGACCCGAGGTGGAGCAGGTGGCCTGCGGGGGCGGCGGCACGTCGGTGCAGTCGGGGGCGATGCGGCCGTCGGAACCGGTGTAGACGTAGGTGTCGGTGATGTAGCCGCCGCTCGCGGCGACGTGGTCCCAGATGTTGCTGGTGCCGTACTTGCCGGTCACGGTGTCGCCGGTGGTCTGGCAGTCGATGACCACGGCGGTGCCGTCGGCGATGGTGCCGACGGAGCTCGCGCCGGTGCCGGGCGCCGAACGCACGGTGAGCGGCGCGCCGGAGTCGGTGTGCACGGTGCCGCTCGCGTCGGCGGCCAGCGCCGGCGCGATGCCCGACAGCGTCAGCGCCGCGGCGAACGCGACCAGGCCCAGCGTGCGTTTCGCGATTCTCATCCTCGGTCCTCCTGATCCCCAGTGGGTGTGGGAACCAGGTTCGCCCGAGCCGATACACGCGCCGTACAAATGCGTTCGCGGCGGCCGTGAACCCCGGACATTCCGGGCGTGCGGTCAGCCCTTGCGGGGGTTGCCCGACTTGCGCCGCGGCACGTAGTCGCGGCTGTCGCCCTGGATCAGCCGCGAGCGCAACGTGGTGAGCAGCTCCGAGGTCTGGTTGGCGTGGTCCTCGTCGCGCGAGGCCAGCCCGAGCAGCAGCGCGTCGGCCAGCACCTCGGCGCTGAGCATCTCGCCGGTGAAGTTGCTGGGGGAGTGCGTGGCCTGCAGCGCGACGGCCACGCGGTCGCCGAACACGGGCGCGAGCGAGTCGGTGATCAGCAGCGTGCGGGCGCCGACCTCGCGGGTGCGGTCGAGCAGCACCTCGATGTCGCCGAGCAGCCGGCTCGGCAGGAACAGCACCACGACGTCGCCCTCGCCGAGGCCGAGCAGATCGTCGGCGAGGCGGAACCCGGTGGCGCCGCTGGCTCGGGCACGGCGGCCCATCCGGCCCAGGCGCAGCGCGACGTACCCGGCGAGGAAGCTCGACGGCCCGATGCCGAAGGCCAGCACTTCGCGCGCGCCGGCGAGCAGGTCCACGGCCCTCTCGAAGTCTTCCTCGGAGACGAGGCGCCAGGTCTCGGCCAGCCGCTCCGTCGCCTCGGTGAACACGCGCGCGAGCACGGTCGTGGGCTCGCCGGTGGGCTCGCCGATCTGGCGCTGACGCAGCTCGATCGACGGGCTGGTCTCGGTGACCACCTGCCGGGCGAGGTGCTGGCGCATGTCGGCCAGGCCGCTGTAGCCGAGTGTCTTGGCGGTGCGGACCACGGTGGCGTCGCTCGTGCCCGTGGCCGAGCCGATCTGCTCGGCGGTGGCGAAGATCGCCTCGCGCGCGTGGTGGCGCAGGTACTCGGCGACGGCGCGCTCGGCCCGCGACATCCCGGCGAGGCGGCCGGTGATCCGCTCGGTGAGCGAGTCGCCGCCGTCGGCGGGGTTGGCGTCGTCGGGCATCGGATCACTCTCCTGTCGGCTCGTCTGCATCGTAGTGGTCCGCGGTGCCGTCGTGTGCGGGACCACAGTGGACGGTATGGCGCGCCCGTGTGATCCGCGGCGCGGGCCGCCCGCCGGGAATGCGACGGCCAAGGGCCAAGGTGGTCAGTATTAGTGACTCATTCGATCCGGGGAGCCGACGATGTCGGTGATCGAGCTGACGACCTTCACGATCCGTCCCGAGCGGATCCGGGCGATGCCGGACGCCCGCCCCGGCATGGTTGAGGCGTTCCGCCGGGACCGGCGCGGGTTCGTGTCGGCGCGCCTGGTGCGGGTGGCGGAGGACACGTGGCTGGACTTCGTCGAGCGGACCGACGACTCGGCGTGGGACGCCTCGCGCGCGAAGGGTGCGAACCACCCGGAGATCGCCGCGTTCTTCGCCACGCTCGACATCCTGGTGAGCTCAGAGCGGTGCGTCCGCTACGACGACCCGGCGGGCGCGAGGGTCCGGACCATTGCGTACGGGCCTTCGCCGTCGCAGGTGGGGAGCTGTACCTGCCCGAGGGGCCGGCCCGTTCCCGGTGGTGGTGCTCGCCCACGGCGGGTTCCGGACGGCGCTGTACGACCGCCGCCAGATGACCCGTCTCGCCGCGACCTCGTCGCGCGCGGGTACGCGGTGGGGAACGTCGAGTACCCACGCCTCGGCGAACCCCGCGGGCGGCTGGCCGGGCACGTTCACCGACTTCGCACAAGCCGTGGACGCCGCCGCCGCTCTCGACCCGGCCCTCGACGTCTCGCGCGTGGTCCTCGTCGGCCACTCCGCCGGCGGCCGCTCGCGGCGTGGGCCGGCGGGCGATCGGCCGGCGCGCCGGGCGCGAGCCCCGGGATCACTCCCGCCGCCGTCGTGTCGCTCGCCGGCGTCCTGGACCTGCGCGGGGCGGCCGAGGCTCGGCTGGGCCGCGAATTGGCCGACCCGAGCCTGCCCGCCCCGGCCGGCGCCCCCGTCGAGGCGGACCCTGCGTTCGGGCCGGCCGTCGCGGCGCTCGCCGGCGACGGTCTGGTCCCCGCCCGCCTCGGCGGCACCCCGGCCACCGTCCCGGACCGCTACGCGCTGGCCACTCCGGCCGGCAGGGACATCCCCCTGCTGGCCGTCCACGGCGACGCGGACGAGATCATCCCCGCGGCCCAGGCCCGCAGTCCGTACGCGCAGGAGTCCGTCGACGTCGCGGGCGCGGGCCACTTCGAGGTGATCGACCCGGCGAACCCGTCGCGGGCGCGCGTGGTGGCGTGGCTGGAGACCGAGCCGGCCGGGTGATCTCCCGAGACTGCGGCGGGGGAGCTCGGCCGGGTGAGCGCGGCCGGTCGCTACGCTGCCGGGCATGACCACCACTCGTCCGGCTTTGCGGGGGTTGCCCGGGTTCGTGCTCGTCGTGCGGTTCTGCACGGAGCTGGCCCTGCTGGCGGGTCTCGCGGTCGCGGGGGCGCGGCTGGGTGGGAGCGTGCTGCTGGACGTCGTCGGCGGGGTGCTGTGGCCGGTGCCGGCCGGGGTGATCTGGGCGCTCGTGGTGGCCCCCAAGGCGCCGCGGCGCGCGCCGGAGCCGACGCGGTTCGTCCTGGAGTTCGCGTTGTTCGCGGCGGCGGCCGTGGCGCTGGCGGCGTCCGGGCTGCTGATCGTCGGGATCGTGCTCGCGGTGGCCGGCGTGGCGACGGCGGTCGCGGTGCGGGTCTTCGCCAAGGATTCCTAGCCGGAAGCCCGGCCCGAAGCCCCAGCCCGAAGCCCTGGCGAAAGCGCTAGTCGAGGCGGTCGAGGACGTCCAGATCGGCGCGGGTCAGCGAGTTCGTGGTGATCGCCAGCTCCGTGAGCAGGTTGTGGTTGAGCGAGTTCCCGATCGGCTCCGGCACTTCCGTGCGCATGAGCCCGCGCACGCCCTGACCCGAGAGCCGTTCGCGCACAGCCGCGATCACGCGGTCGACCTTCTTCACGTCCCACTCACCGCCCGGCTCGAGCGCGCCCATGATCTCGGCGACGTGGCCGCGGCTCATGGGCTGCGGCTGGACCTCCCGCCGCAGGTACTGCTGGCCCAGCACCGTGAGCACGAGCCGCTGGGTGGCCGTGAGGTCCCACTGCCGGCCGGGCAGCGTCGGGCCGGTGACCGGCATCGGCCGGTGGTGGCCGGGCGCGTTCACGCGGACTTCGAGCGGGTGCTTGCGCCCGCCCGAGCCGACCACGAGCAGCGTGGTGAAGCCCGCCGGCAGCGGTTCGGGCTCGTCGTCGGAGTGCAGCAGCCGCGTGGGGGAGAACTCGATCGGCGTGTGTCCGGAGTTGCTCAGCAGCCACCAGCCCCGCCGGTAGGTCAGCGCGCCGTGCTCGCGGCTCACCCGCGGGTCGTCCTCGCCGACCGCGACGCCGTCCGGCCCGGGGCGGCGCCCGAACGGCAGCCGCGCGTATTCGGCGGGCAGCACCACGGCCGTGCCCGCCAGGCCGCGGACCACGAGGGCACCGGGTGTCTCGGCCGCGGGGTCGTCGGCGGGGAAGGAGGTCACCTCGGGTCCTCTCGAATCGGGACCGGTCCCGTCGCAGGCCGGTACGGTGCGCGCATGGATCTTCGCACCACTGCCCGGGCGGCCGCCGCCGCCGTGGCTGCCGCGGCTCTGCTCGCCGCTCTCTCCGCGTGCGGGAGCGACCCGGCCCCCGTGGCGCCGGCGCCGGCGCCGTCCGCGCCCGTCTCTTCCTCCTCGGTCGCCCCGCCCTCGACGTCGGTGCCCGACCGCGAACCCCACACCCTGGTGCTCAACGCGACGGGCGAGGGCAAGCTGACGCAGATCAAGTACACGCTCGACGGCGAGACGAAGCAGACCGGCGCGGTGACGCTGCCGTGGCGCCAGTCGCTGACGGTGCCGGCTGACGGCGAACCGCACCAGTGGACGCTGGAGATCTCCTACGCGGGCGGCACGAAGGGCAGCGTCGACATGTTCTCGATCGTCGACGGCAAGGAAGGCGCCCACACGGGTGCGGGCAGCGCGGGCTCGCCGGGCTCGCACATCAGCGGCAGCGCGTCCGTCGGCGGGACCGTGCAGGGCTGAGGACCGGCGCTCACACCGGTCCGGCGTCGTGGGTCCACCAGTCGATGAGCGCGAACGGATCGTTGCCGCGGTGGGCGATCGTTTCGATGCCCGTCGCGTCGTCCGTCCACTTGAGCACGCGCTCGCCGCCGGGATCCTCGGTCGCGCAGGAGAGCCGGCCCGTGCGCCCGCCGCGTGAGTACGGGCGGTCGCCCGAGAAGTCCTTCGGCAGGCTCGTGCACGCGGCCTCGCTGTCGCCGGTGCTGTTGAACACCTGCCGCATCGTCGCGGTGTCGGGCAGCTGGTAGTAGACCACCAGCCCGGCGCCGCTCGTCCGTCCACACGCGACAGCGGCGACCGCGGTCACGGCGCCGAGGTCCTGCCACTTCTGGTCCGCGGACGGGCGCACGCAGTTCAGCCGCGACTGCTGGGGGACATGCTGCAGCAGCGCGCGCTCGGCGTCGGTCGGGAACGCCGGTATGGCGCGGGTGTTCACCTCGCTCACGATCCGGCTCAGCGGCGCGAGGTGCCACTGCGACCACCACCCGCCGACGGCGCCGGGCGAGGAGCCGGTGACGTGGCCGATCATCGAGAACGCCTCGAGGCTCCAGTCCATCGCGACCGTGCCCTCGGGGCCGGGGTGGCACAGCACCTGCCCGAGGTCCACGCTGAGCCAGTCGAACCGCGTCGTGCCGAGGAACGCGCCGCCCGGGCACCCGCTGCCGCTGGGCGCCTTCGCCGCGCTGACGAGACCGGTGAACGCCGAGCGCAGCGCCGGCACGCCGGCGAACCGGAGGTACGACACCTGGCGCGCGCCCGTGCCCTGCGGTGTGCAGGTGATCCCCGCGACGGCACCGGGATAAGCGTCGAGGTCCGCGGGTGCCGAGCGCCGGCACGCGGAGCCGGCGGCGACGTCGAGCAGGGTCTTCTCGTCCGGGGTGGGGAACGCGGCCGGCGCCCCTCCCGTCCAGCCGGCCCACGCCTTGCGCAGCGCGGCGTCGTCGGGCGCTTCGGCGCGGGTGACGGTGCGCGCTTGGTCGTCGGTCCAGACCACGGTGGCCGTGCCGTCGCGGTCCTGGCACAGCACCCGCCCGCGCGCGGGCCCGGTGGCCGGGTAGCGGTGTTCGCCGCCCGGCGCCTCGGCGCAGTCACCCTGGTCCGTGCCGACGCCCGCGCGCGTGACGGCCTCGGCGTAGGCGGCCGTGACCTGTTGCCCGGTCGCGTAGAGCGCCGTGGTCGCCGCCTGCCCGGACGCGTCGTGGCACGTCACCGTGGCGGTCGCGCCCGCCGCGGGCCGGTTCGCCGCGGCGCACCCCTCCCGCAGGGCGGTGGGCACGCGGGCCAGCGTCGAGTCCGCGGTGCCCGGTGAGCCGCCGGTGGTGAACCACAGCACGAGCGACGCCACCACCACGAGCGCGGCCACCGGGATGCCCACCACCTGCCGGCGGCGCTTGCGGCGCGCGGCGAGTTCGGCGGCCCCGGTCGTGGCCACGAGGTCGTCGACGAGCTCGGCGCACGTCCGGTGCCGCCGGGCCGGATCTCGGTCGAGGGCCCTGCGCAACGCGGCGACGCCGGGGTGCGCGAAGTCGGCGTGGTGGTGCGGCGGGCTGCCGGAGAGGCATTCGTAGAGCACGCACGCCAGCGCGTACACGTCGGCTGCCGCGCCGACCGGCCGGCCCTCGCGTTGCTCCGGGGCGGCGTAGTTCATCGTGCCCAGGAACCCGCCGGTCGCGGTGAGCCGGGTGAGGTCGAGGTTGCGCGCGATGCCGAAGTCGCACAGGTACACGCCACCGGTCGCTTCTTCGAGCAGGATGTTGCCCGGCTTCACGTCGCGGTGCACCAGGTTGCGGGCGTGTGCGGCGTCCAGCGCCGCGCCGACTCCGCGCCCGATGGCCACGGTCCGCTCGAACGACAGCGCGCCGCGCTGGTGGATCAGCCGCGCGAGGTTCGTGCCGAGCACGAACTGCATGGCGAGGTACCCGAGGTGCCCGTCGGCGGAGAACCCGGCGTCGTAGGACGCGACGATGTGCGGGTGCGCCAGCGCCAGCGCGATGCTCGTCTCCCGCTCGAAGCGCCGGCGGAACCCCGGCTCCGCCATGAACTCCGGCCCGACGACCTTGAGCGCGACCGGCCGCTGTGCCACGAGGTCGTAGGCCTCGAAGACCTCGCTCATGTTCGTTTTGGCGAGCTGGCGCAGCAGCCGGTAGCGGGGCAACCGGCCGGTGATGTCCGGCCGGTCGAGCGTCGGTGCTTCCGTCTCGTCCACTTCTTCGTCCCCCGAGGTGCGCCGACGGAGCTTAACCGGTGGCGCGCGGATGCCGCTCGGCCTGGCGGCTCGCTGCCGCGCACCAGGGTTGCGCCCCGGGCGGCGGTGGATGAAACTCCGGGCTATGCCGAGCCCGTTCAGCGCCGAAACCGGCGAAGCGATCCAGCACGCGCGTCAGCACTCCGTCGGTGACCTCCTCCGGCGCACGGCCGCGCGGTACCCGGACAAGCTCGCCGTGGTCGACGGCGAGCGGCGGCTGAGCTTCGCGGAGTTCGACGCGGCCGTGAACCGCTGCGCCCACCGGCTCGCCGAGCGCGGTCTCGGCAAGGGCGACCGGCTGGCGCTGCTGAGCCACAACTGCCTGCAGTACGTGGTGCTCGCGTTCGCGACGGCCCGGCTCGGCGTTGTCCTCGTGCCCGTCAACTTCATGCTCGGCGCCGACGAGATCGCCTACATCCTCGGCCACGCCGGGGTGTCCGGGCTGGTCACGGAAGACGCGCTGCTCGCCACCGGGGCCGCGGCGCTGGAGCGCGCCGGGCTCGGCGACGGGGTGCGCGGCCGCATCGGCGGCACCGCCGAGGACTGGGAGGACGTGGACGCCTGGATCGACGACCCGGGCGACGAGACCGACCCCGGCGTGGCGGTCGCCGACGACGACCCGCTGCGGCTGATGTACACCTCAGGCACCGAGTCGCGGCCGAAGGGCGTGCTGCTCTCGAGCCGTTCGCTGATCGCGCAGTACGTGTCGTGCGTGATCGACGGTGGCATGAGCGCCGACGACGTCGAGGTCCACTCCCTGCCGCTCTACCACTGCGCGCAGCTGGACTGCTTCTTCTCCGTGGACGTCTACCTCGGCGCCACCAGCGTGATCCTGCCCGGCCCGGACCCGGCCGCGCTGCTGGCGGCCGTCGAGCGCGAGCGCGCCACGAAGCTGTTCGCGCCGCCGACGGTGTGGATCTCGCTGCTGCGCCACCCGGCGTTCGACACCACCGATCTCTCCAGCCTGCGCAAGGGCTACTACGGTGCTTCGGCGATGCCGGTCGAGGTCCTGCGAGAGCTCGCCCGGCGGCTGCCGGACGTCGAGTTCTGGAACTTCTACGGCCAGACCGAGATGGCGCCGCTCGCCACGATCCTGCGCCCGCACGAGCAGCTGCCGAAGGCCGGCTCCGCGGGCCGGGCCTCGCTCAACGTCGAGACGCGCATCGTCGACGAGGACGGCCGCGAGCTGCCGCCGGGGGAGATCGGCGAGATCGTGCACCGCAGCCCGCACGCGACGCTCGGCTACTACGGGGACGAGGAGAAGACGGCCGCGGCGTTCGCCGGCGGCTGGTTCCACTCCGGTGACCTCGGCGTGCTCGACGACGAAGGCTACCTGTCCGTGGTGGACCGCAAGAAGGACATGATCAAGACCGGCGGCGAGAACGTCGCGAGCCGCGAGGTGGAGGAAGCCCTCTACCGCCTGGACGGCGTGGCCGAGGTCGCCGTGTTCGGCGTCGCGCACCCGCGCTGGATCGAGGCGGTGACGGCGGCCGTCGTGCCGCGCGAGGGCGCGGAGCTGACAGCCGAGGCCGTGCTCGCCCACGCGCGCGAGCACCTGGCCGGCTACAAATGCCCGAAATACGTGGTCTTCACCGACGCGCTGCCGAAGAACCCGAGCGGGAAGATCGTGAAGCGCGCCTTGCGCGACACCCACGCGGACCTGGCCGCGGGGGAGCAGGGCGCTCAGTCGTCGGGTGCGGTCAGGTAGCGCCGGGCGACGGCCTTGTTGTAGCGGCTCAGCAGCGAGCCGAAGGAGCGCAGATCCTCTTCGCTCCAGTCGCCGAGCAGCTCCGCGGACGCGTTGCGGCGGCGCGACTGCGTCACGCGCATGCGGTGGCGGCCCTCCTCGGTCGGCGTGAGGATGCTGCGCCGGCGGTCGGCGGCCGAGGGGCTGCGCTCGACGAGTCCTTTGCCGAGCAGCACCGAGCCCTGCCTGCCGACGGTGGACGGGTCTAGCCCGAGTGCCCCGGCGAGCGTTCCGACGTCTGCCGACCCCAGTTCGTCCAAAGTGCGCAGCAGCAGGTACTCCGCTTGGTCCAGTTCGGCGTAGGCGTCGGTGCGGCGGCGCAGCAGTTCGAAGTTGCGCACGAGCACCGCGGTGGCCAGTTCGAG
Source organism: Amycolatopsis sp. NPDC049253 (assembly GCF_040678995.1). Lineage (NCBI taxonomy): Bacteria > Bacillati > Actinomycetota > Actinomycetes > Pseudonocardiales > Pseudonocardiaceae > Amycolatopsis > Amycolatopsis sp. NPDC049253. The sequence continues at coordinate 132,527 of NZ_JBFAQX010000004.1, forward strand.
CACGTCGAGTGTGTCGCCGGTCTCGGCGAGCCGATCCGCGAGCTTCGAGGCTGCGAAAGTCGGTTCGATCACTCGGACTCCAAACCCCTGTATGACACCGGTATTTATCGGTATCATACCGGTGATCACTCCGAACGCACGGGAAGGCGGGTTTTGTGCTGCCCACGGCCAGGGAGTTCCGGGACAGGGTCGTCGCTTCCGATCCAGGTCTCAACCGGTTGAGATCGGCCGGTTCCGCGACCATCGGCATGGCCAGCGCCCTGGCGGTGGAATACCTCGTGGCCAAGCTCACCGGCGCCGACGCGATGGGCACGCTCACCTCGATGCTGCTCGGCGCGGTCGTCGGGATGATGGGCGCGATGGCGCTCGGCGACGGCAGCCGGTGGGTCAAGACCCGCACGGCCGCGTTCTTCCCGGTCGCGCTCGGCACCGGCATGACGCTCGGCGTGCTCGTCGGCGACAACGCCACGCTGATGCTCGCGGTGTTCGTGCTGGTCATGTTCATGTCGGTGTACGTCCGCAAGTTCGGCGGGCCGTTCTTCTTCTACGGCTTCATGGGCTGGATGGGCTACTTCTTCGCGGCGTTCCTGCACGCGACGTTCGCGACTCTGCCGAGCCTGCTGCTCGCCGTGGTCGTCGCGAGTGCGTGGCTGCTGCTGCTTTTCGTCACCGTGCTGAACACCAACACCACGAGGACCCTGCGCCGGGTGCTGCGGGCGTTCGACGCGCGCGGCCGGGCCGTGGCTCGCGCGTGCGCCGACCTGCTGTCCAACCGCGACCCCAAGCAGGAGGCGCGGTTGCGCCGCCGGCTACAGCGGCGGCAGGCGCGCCTGGCCGACACGGCGCTGATGGTCGAGGGCTGGTCGGCCCAGCCGGGCGCGGTGCCGCGCGGGCGGTCGGCGGCTTCGCTGCGCCGGCAGATGGTCGACGCGCACCACCTGCTCGACGAGCTCGCCACGGCCGCGGACTCGTTGCTGCGCAGCGGTTCGGGCCTCACCGTGCTCGCGGCCGAGGTGGCCGACCGCCTGGCCCGCCGCGACGACCGCGGCGCGAGCGAGGTCGCCTACCGGCTGGCGGGGCACGCCGAAGGCGCCGGCGGTGTCGCGGGCGGCTGGTGGCCCGCGCGGCACTTCGCGGCGGCGGCCCTGGAGGTCGTCGCGGTGTTCGACGCCGCGCCGAAGCCCGAGGAGATCGCGGCCGAACCGGTGGACGACTTCGAGCCGGCCGTCGGCCTCGCGTTCGGCAACCTGCCCGGCTCGCCCGCCGCCGCGGGCGACGTGCTGCCGCGGCAGTCGAAGTGGAACCCGCTGGCACGGCTGGATTTCATCACGCGCCAGGCGGTGCAGAGCGCGATCGCGGGCGGGCTCGCCATCCTCATCGGCAAGGAGCTGTCCTCGGCGCGGTACTACTGGGCGGTGCTGGCGGCGTTCTTCATGTTCACCGGCACGGCCACGCGCAGCGAGACGTTCATCAAGGGCTTCAACCGCGTGCTCGGCACGCTGGTGGGGCTGCTCGCGTCGGTCGGGTTCGCCGAGCTGACCGCGGGCAACACCGCCGCCGTGCTCGTCACGATCTGCGGCGCCATGTTCTTCGGCTTCTACCTGATCCAGATCTCGTACGCGTACATGATCTTCTTCGTCACTATCATGGTCGGGCAGCTCTACAGCGTGCTCAACGAGTTCTCCGCGGGACTGCTCCTGCTGAGGCTCGAGGAGACCGCGGCGGGCGCCGTGGCGGGGCTGCTCGTCGCGGTGCTGGTGATCCCACTGTCCACCCGGGACACCGTGCGCAGCGCGCGGAACAACCTCCTGGCGGCCCTCGGCGACATCCTCAAGGCCGCGGCCGAGCGGCTGGAGCACGGCAAGGCCGTGGACCCCCAGCCCGATTTCGACGCCCTCGCGCGCGCCCTGGACCACCGCCGCTACCAGCTCGCGCTCGTCGCGCGGCCGCTGACCCGGCCCATCCTCGGCGGCACGGATTCGCCGAAGCTGCGGCACCGGCTTTCGCTCTACGCGGCGCTGGCCACGCACGGCCGCGCGCTCGCCGTCGCGGTCCGCTGGCCGGAAGGCGCGTGCGGTGCGCACCCGGAAGGCCCGGTCGCGGCGTGCACCGCGCTGGCGGCGGCGGTGGAGGAGCTGGCCGCGACGCCGGTGGGCGAGCCCACCACGGCGGTGCGCGGTCCCTTGGCGAGCGCCGACGTGGCGTTGTTCGCGTACACGCCGGCGGCGCCGGGGGACCGGGCGAAGGATCCGCTGCTGCGGGCGTTGAGCCACCTGTACCTGGTGCTGCGCGACCTGACGGCGACCGGTCCCGCCGAGCTGCGACCCGCCCCGGCACTCGCGTCGCCGGGGCCGCGGCTCTACCGGCAGATCCGGGCGGGGCTGCCGCCCGTACCGGCCCCCGTGTCGACCCCTGTGCCGACGCGGGAGAACTGACGTCCGCGCACGAACCGTGCCCTCCGCGACCTTCCCCTGAGATCGGCCCGCGCCTTCCGGACGGCGGAGGCGCTATCACTCTCCTGCTGGGGATTTCCGGGAGGAGGGCTCCGATGGCCGCGGAACCGAGGCAGACCGTCCAGCTGTGCCGGTGCGTGTGTTCGGTATTGGGACACCACCACTCGGTGTGCGACGAGCTCGCCGCGCCGGGTGCCACGGTCACGCCGGTGTCCGGCGCCGACGTGCGGGCCGTGCCGCGTGCCTCGGCTGCCACACCGCCGTGAACCGGAAGCTGGCGCGCCGCTGAGGTTTCGCGGAGGACTACGCTTTGCGGGTGGCGCGACGGAAGAACCCTGCGGTGGACCTGCCCGAGCACCCGAGGCTGACCCTGCCGCCGCGCACCATCCTGCGCGACAGCGTGTACGGGGCGCTCAAGGCGATGCTCATGGACCTCGACGTCGCTCCCGGCAGCCGCCTGTCGATCGACGGCATCGCCCGCCGCCTCGACGTCTCGCCGACCCCCGTGCGCGAGGCCCTCACCAAGCTCGAGTCCGACGGCCTCGTCGCGACCCGTCCCAACGCCGGCTATGTCGTGGCGCCCGTGCTCGACGAGACCGAGCTGGACCACCTCTTCGACGTCCGTGTTCTCCTGGAACCCGAGGCCGCCCGCCTCGCGGCCGGCGGCGCCTCGAAGGCCGCGGTCGCCTCCCTGCGCTCCGCCTGCGCCGCCATGTCCGCCCACCCCGCGGGCGACGACTACCACGCCTACCGCGACTTCGCCGTCCTCGACGCCCGCCTCCACCGCGTCATCGCGGAGGCCTCGGGCAACCCCCTCATCGCCGACGCGCTGGCCCGCCTCCACGCCCACACCCACGGCTACCGCCTGTACTTCCGCGTCGGCATCGCGGCCGCCACCACCCGCGAGCACGAGGCGATCGTGGCGGCCGTGGCCGCGCACGACGGCCCCGGTGCGGAGGCGGCCATGCGGACGCACCTGGATCGATCGCGGGTGCGGTTGCGTGGTGCGTACCAAAAGGGCGGCGGTCCGTCCGAAAAGGACTGACCACGCGAAGGAGTCATTCAGAGTGGCCACTCAGAGTGACCACGGCCGCTCGGGCGGGTCGGGTTGCTTCGGTGTGCACCGCTGGGGGAGACTCGGGGAGAAGTCCTCTCCCGGAGTCCGGTTCAGCAATCAGCCGGTACCGCCGCCGACAGCGGCGACCCGGTGATGAACGACGGCGACAGGAACGACAGGGTGTGACGGAACTCGACCGCCGGAGCAGGCTTGCCGCCGCCGGGCCCGAATCCGGTCTCAGCTGGGACGACGCTCCCTACCCGGCCCTGCGGATCGACGCACACGGGCGGGCCGGAGCGGCCAACCGGGGCGCACGTGAGCTGTTCCCGGCCCTGCGGGGCGGACGGGAAGCCGCGGTCCCCGAGTGGCTGCTCACGTCGTGGCGCACCGCCACACGGGCCGGCGGGCTCGTGGCCGAGCGGAGTTTCGAAGCGCACCCCGTGCGGCACGACGACGGCAGCGTCACCCTCTGGCTCGTCGAGGACACCGACACCCGGCTCGCGCGAGAAGCGCTGCGGCTGGAGCGCGCTCGCACGGCGCTGCTGTCGGAGGTGTCGTCGGCGCTGCTGGCGACGCTCAACCTCGACCGGTGCACGGAGGTCGCGGCGCGGCTGGCGGCCGAGCACCTCGCCGACGCGGCCCTGGTGGTCGCGCCTTCGTCGCGGGCCGGCTTCCCCGTCACGCTCTGCCGCCGTGGCCAGGAGCCGGTGCGCACGTCGGTCGAGGCGGACCCGGACGACGTGCCGGGCCTCGGCGAGGCGCTGCGCGGGTTCCCGCCCGTGCCGTCGCGGTGGCTCGACCCCGCGGCAGCCCCGGCGTGGCTGACCGGCGGGGAGTTCGGCGAGGTCGGGTCGATCGTGATCACCCCGCTGCCCGGCCACGGCGTGCCGGCGGGCGCGCTGATCCTCTTGCGGAGCGCGGGCGGCGAGCGGTTCAGCGATGAAGAGGAAGCGTTCGCCCGGATGTTCGCCGCGCGGGCGGGGGCCGCGTTGTCGGCGGCGCGGCTGCTGGCGCAGCAGGCGTCGATCACCGAGACGCTGATGCGTGACCTGCTGCCCCCGGTCCTGCGGCAGCGCGGGGGCGTCGAGTTCGCCGGGCGCTACCGGGCCGCGCAGGACACCGAACGCGTCGGCGGTGATTTCTACGACGTGCACGACGGTGCCGGCGGGGAGTCGCTGGCGGTACTGGGCGACGTCTGCGGCAAGGGCCTCGAAGCCGCCGTGCTCACCGGCAAGATCCGCACCATGCTCCAGGCGCTGCTGCCCATGGCGGGTGACCACCGCCGGATGCTCGACCACGTGAACGGCGGCCTGTTCGGCACCGTGGGCTCGCGGTTCGTCACGCTCGTCCTCGCGTCGGTCCGCCGCAGCGGCGACGACGTGCACCTGCGGCTCACCGCGGCCGGGCACCTGCCGCCGCTGGTGGTGCGGGTCGACGGCACCGTCGAGGAGGCCGCCACCCACGGCAGCCTGATCGGGGTCCTGCCCGAGATCGTGTCGACGTCGGCCGACGTCGTGCTCGGTCCGGGCGACACGTGCCTGCTCTACACCGACGGCATCACCGAAGCCCGCGGCGGTCCGCTGGGCGACGAGATGTTCGGCGAGGACCGGCTTCGCCGCACGCTCGCGGAATGTGGCGGGTTGCCCGCCGAAGCCGTGGTGGAGCGGATCCAGATGCTCGCGTCGCAGTGGGTGGCCCGCTCCGCCCACGACGACATGGCCGTGCTGGCGATCACCGCGCCCCGCGTCCGCCGGGTCGCGCCCGTGGACCGGAAGGAGACCGGCGCATGAGGTCGGTGCGGAACGCGGACCTGCGCGCGCACGCCGACCGCTTGTGGGACGCGGTGGCTGACGGCGACGAGTACCGAGCGGGCGAGGCGGTCACCGCCGCGCTCGACGACGGCACCGACCCGGAAGCGGTCCTGCTCGACGTGATCGGTGCGGTGCAACGGAAAGTCGGCGAGGAGTGGGCCGCGAACCGGTTCACCGTGGCGCAGGAACACGCCGCGACGGCCATCAACGAGCGCGTGCTCGCGGCGTTCCCGCGCACCCTGCGCCCGGAGCCGGGCCGTGGTCGGGTCACGGTGGCCTGCGTGGACGGCGAATGGCACGCCATGCCCGCCCGGCTGCTCGCGGAAGTGCTGCGGCTGCGGGGTTTCCGCGTCGACTACCTCGGCGCCCAGGTCCCGGCGCCGCACCTGATCGCCCACCTGCACCGCACGGGCCCCGACGCCGTGGCGCTGTCGGGCTCGATCGCCACGCGGCTGCCGGCGGCCCACGCGACCATCACCGCCTGCCAGGCCGCGGGAACCCCCGTGATCGCCGGCGGCGCCGCCTTCGGTCCCGACGGCCGCTACGCACGGCTGTTCGGCGCCGAGGCGTGGGCCGCCGACGCCCGGGGGGCGGCCGACCGCCTCGCCGAGGGCCGGCTGCCGAGGCCGAAGCCGCCGCACCAGCCCATCGACGACCTGCCGCACCTCGCGGACCAGGAGTACACGATGGTCTCGCGGACCGCCCCGCAACTGGTGAAGGCCCTCTACACCGGGCTCGAAGAACGGATCCCGGCGATGCGGGACTACACCGACCTGCAACGCCAGTACACCGCCGAAGACCTGGCGCACATCGTCGACTTCCTCGCCACCGCCCTCTACACCGGCGACGGCAGCCTGTTCACCGCGTTCCTCACGTGGACCGGCGCCATCCTCGACTCGCGCGGCGTGCCCGCCGCGTCGCTGCTGCCGGCGCTCGAGCTCCTCGGCACGCAGCTGCACGACTTCCCCCGCGCCACCGGCTTCCTGGCCGACGCTCGCGAGCAACTGCGTCCCGCCTCCGTGTGACGGGTACGCCTGAGCCGCGTTCGGCCCGCCGGGGTGTTGGTAGGTTGGGGGCAGTCGTCCGGGCCCGCCTTGGTCCGGGCCTGGCTTCCCCCCGGTGACGAGGGCGACGGTCGAGGGCGGGTGTGCCGCCCGGACCGTGGTCTGGACGTCCTTCCGGCGGGCCCCGCTTCGCACGGGTGACCCGCCCCGCCGGGCGGCGGTGAAGGACACGACCATGCGACGTGCCGTCGGTGGTTATCGGTTGTTGCTGTCCACACGCGGCGCCGCGGCGTTCTTCGCGGCGGCCGCGGTCGGCCGGGTCGGGATCGCGATGACCGGGCTGGGGCTGGTGTGGCTGGTGCACGCCCGCACCGGCGGCTACGGCCTGGCCGGGCTGGCCGCCGGCGGGTTCGCGTTCGCGGAGGCGATGGGCGGGCCGTGGGTGGCGCGGTTGGTCGACCGGTTCGGCCAGACCCGGGTCCTGCCGGCGTGCCTCGTCGCGCACGCCGGGGCGATCGCCGGTGTCCTCGGGGCGGGCACGGCCGGAGGACACGTGGTGGCGGCGACGTGCGCCGGGGTGGTGGTGCCGCAGCTCGGTGCGCTGTCCGGGGCGCGGTGGGCGCACCTGCTGCGCGGCGAGCGGGCCGACGAGCTGCCCACCGCATTCTCCCTGGAGTCGCTCGCCAACGCCGGCGCCTTCCTGCTCGGGCCTGTGCTGGTCACCTCCCTCGGGGCGGCCGGCGGCTCGGTACCGGCCACGGCCACGGCGGCGGGTCTGGTGGTCGCCGGGGGCGGAGCGATGGCCGCGCAACGCCGTACGGCACCGGCGATCCGAACTGTCCACAATGGACGATCCGGCAGGCCGCTCTTCCGGATCGCCGCCGCGAACCTCGCCCTCGGCGTGTACTTCGGGACCGTGCAGGTGTCGGTGAGCTCCTTCGCCACCGAGCAAGCCGCCGCGGCCGCGCCGGTCGTGGCCGCCGGCAGCGTCAGCGGCCTGCTCGCCGGCTGGGGCTACGGGCTGCGCCGCCACCGCACGCCGCCGGCGCGGCAGCTGGTGCGGGCCGCGGCGTGCCTCACGGGGGCGGCGTTGCTGCTGCCCCTCGCGCCGTCCGCACTCTGGCTCGCGGTGGCTCTGGTGCTCACCGAAGCGGCGGTCCCGCCGACGCTCGTGCTGCTCAACGTCCTCACCGAACTTTCCGCCGACCCGGCGGCGCTCACGCAAGCGTTGACCTGGAACAATTCCGCCAGCGCCGCAGGCTCGGCGATGGCGGCGTGGCTCGCCGGGCAAGTCGCCGACGTGGGGGACGCGTCCGCGGCGTTGGCGCTGGCTCCGGTGGCCGGGCTGCTCGTCCTCGCGGTGATCCCGAGGGACTAGGCCACCCGCCGCTCGTCCATGGCGTCGCGGTTCCACGCGATGCCCAGGCCCGGCGTCTCCGGCGCGACGGCGTGCCCGCCGGAGATCGTCATCTCGGCGGTCGTGATGGCGCGCAGCTGCGGGATGTGCTCGACGTAGCGGCCGTTGGGAATCGCGGCGGTCAGGCTGACGTGCAGCTCCATCAGGAAGTGCGGGCACACCTGGACGTCGAACGCCTCGGCCAGGTGCGCGACCTTGAGCCACGGCGTGATCCCGCCGACGCGCGCGACGTCGACCTGCACGATCGAAGCGGCACCGCGGTGGAGGTAGTCGCGGAACTGCGCCAGGGAGTACAAGGACTCCCCGACGGCGACGGGGATCGGCGTGGCCGCGGACAACCGGACGTGGCCGGAGACGTCGTCGGCGGGCAGGGGCTCCTCGAACCAGAACAGGTCGACCGCCTCGAACGCCCGGGCCCGCCGGATCGCCTCGGCGGCGGTGAGGGACTGGTTGGCGTCCACCATCAGGTCGAACCGCGGCCCGACGGCCTGGCGCACCGCGAGCAGCCGCTCCAGGTCCTCGTGGGCGGTGGGCTTGCCGACCTTCACCTTCACTCCGCCCCATCCCTCGGCCGCGGACCTCCGGGCGCCCGCGACGAGCTCGTCGGTGCTCAGGTGCAGCCAGCCGCCTTCGGTGTCGTAGAGCGGCACGCGCGGGGCGAACCCGCCGGCGACCCGCCACAGCGGCTCGCCCGCGCGCCGGCACCTCAGGTCCCACAACGCCGTGTCCACCGCGGCGAGCGCGAGCGAGGTGAGGGCGCCGACGCTGGTCGCCCGCGTCGAGGCGAACAGGTCGTGCCAGATCGCCTCGATCCGCCGCGAGTCCTGGCCGACGAGACGGGGCAGCAGGTGGTCGCGCAGCAGCGCGAGCACGGCCGTGCCGCCGGTGCCGATCGTGTAGGAGTAGCCCAGCCCGGTGCCGCCGTCGGCGGTCGCCAGCTCGACGAACACCGTCTCCTGCTTGAGGAACGCCTGCACGGCGTCGGTGCGCTGCTGCTCCACCTCGAGATCGACGAGAAACGCCTCGGCCTTCACGACCACCACCGCGCGGTCCTCCTCGCTGACTCGGCAGGGACGTGCACGATCCTATAGGAAAGTGCACCGATGAGTTTCCGGGTCTGCGCCCGTCGGTACGGGAAACGACACGGAGGTGCGGAATGGGCAAGCTGCTGTACTCGGCCGCGATGTCGCTCGACGGGTTCATCGCGGGACCCGGCGGCGACATGCAGTGGGTGAAGGAGTACTTCGGTCCGAACCCGGAGATCGACCGGCTGGTGGACGACATCGGCGCGCTGCTCGTCGGGCGCCGTACGTACGGCGGCGACGACCCGTATCGCGACACCGAAGCCGAGGGCAAAGCCTTCGGCGGCGCCTGGGACGGCCCGCAGTTCGTGCTCACACGCCGGCCGGCCGAGCCGGCACCCGACGTGACGTTCGTCGACGACCTGCACCGCGGTGTCGAGCTGGCGAAGGCGGCCGCGGGGGAGAAGTACGTGAACGTCCTCGGCGCGACCGTGGCCCGCGCGTGCCTCGAAGCCGGGCTGCTCGACGAGATTCTCGTGTCGGTTCTGCCCGTGCTGCTCGGCGACGGGGTGCGGCTGTTCGACCGTCCCGGCGGCGATCCGGTGCGGCTCGAACGGAAGTCGCAGACCGAGGCGCCGCTCGCGGCGAACCTGTGGCTACGCGTCGTCCGCTGAGCAGGTCAGGCCGGCGAGGACGGCTTCGGTGAGGCGGCGCAGCCGCGGCGTGAACTCGACGACGCCGTGGCCGAGCCGAGGGTCTTCCCGGTAGAGCTGCGCGAGTGTCTCCGGCGGGTGCGAGATCTGCCAGAACGAGGCGGCCAGCGACGTCACGGCGCCGACGACGTGGCGGCCGCCCGGTGCACCCAGCCCGGGCAATGTCCGCGTGAGGAGGGTGGCGATGTCCTCGACCGCTTCGAGTGCGGAGAGCTTGAACGTCCGCACCGATTCCAGGGACACGTGCCGTTCGAGGGTCAGCGGCGCGTGGGCGAGCAGGTCGCAGAACAGCGGCCGTTCGTCGAGCGTGCGGGCGATGACGTCGGCGATCTCGGCCGGCGTCGCGCCGGTGGTCTCGTCCAGTGCCGCGTGCAGCCCGGCGGCCCAGTCGTGCCAGCCCTCAGCGGTGAGGTGCAGGTAGATCTCTTCGCGGGTCTCGAAGTAGCGCAGCAGCGCGGACTTGTGCACGCCGACCTCGCCGGCGATGTCCCCGAGTGTCACGGCGCGCACGCCGTCGCGGGTCGCGAGCAGCCGCGCCGCGGCGAGGATCGCTTCGCGTCGCTGCTCCTTGTGCTCGGGGCGCCGCGCTCGCTGGAACTCGGAGGTGACCACGTCACCCAGGTTACCGCAACGCCGTTGTGTTGTTAAGAGAACGGAGTTGCGCTAACTTGGTGGAGCGGGGACGCACTCCGCGCCAGGCGAAAGGGAACGAACGATGAGCAAGGTGTGGCTGGTCACGGGCGGTTCGCGCGGTCTGGGCCGCGCGGTGGTGGAAGAGGTGCTCGCGGCGGGCAACGACGTCGTGGCGACGGCGCGCAACGTCGGCTCCCTGAAGGATCTCGACGAGCGCTACGGCGACCACCTGCTGCGCCACCCGCTGGACGTGACCGACCCGGCGCAGGCCGAAGCGGCCGTTGCGGCGGCCGTGGACCGGTTCGGGCGGCTCGACGTGGTGGTGAACAACGCGGGCTACGCCAACATGTCCTCGGTGGAGGAGGTCGACCTGGCCGACTTCCGCGCGCAGGTCGAGGCGGTGTTCTTCGGGACGGTGCACGTGACCAAGGCGGCGCTGCCGGTCTTCCTGGCGCAGCACTCGGGCCACTTCATCCAGGTCACGTCGGTCGGCGGCCGGGGCACGGCGCCCGGCCTTTCCGCCTATCAGAGCGCGAAGTTCGCGACGGAGGGCTTCTCCGGGGTGCTCAACGACGAGGTGGCGGGCCTCGGGATCAAGGTCACCATGGCCGAGCCGGGTCTGATGCGCACGGACTGGTCCGGACCGTCGATGGAGGTCCACCCGGTCAAGCCGGAGTACGAACCCACGATGGGCCCGCTGATCGAGCACCTGCGGAGCAAGCGGGGCATCGAGCCGATCGACCCGGCCGCGGTCGCGCGGGTGTTCCTCCAGGTCGTGGAGATGGCCTCCCCGCCGCTGCACCTCGTGCTCGGCAGTGACGCCGTCTCCCTCATGCGGGCCGGGATGGCGAAGCTGATGGCGGAGGACGAGCGCTGGGCCGAGCTCGGCCGGTCCGTCGACTTCGCGAGCTGACCCGAGCCGAGCCGCGCGCGGGTTTGAGCGGGCGGCGAATCGGGGCAGAACCGGGACACCACGGCGGTAGGTTGGCCCGCAAGGAGGACGTCATGGCTCGTTACGGCACCCAGTTCGGTCCCGACCTCACCTTCCTCGGCGTGGCGCGTTGCGACTGGGACGATCCCGCCACCTACCCCGGCGCCGACGTCGTGATCCTCGGCGCGCCGTTCGACGGCGGTACCTCGCACCGCGCCGGCACCCGGTTCGGCCCGCAGTACATCCGGCAGAGCTGCTACCTCCCCGCCGACGGTTCGCGCCCGTCGCTCGCCCTGCGCGTGGACGCGTTGCGGGACCTGAAGGTCTTCGACGCCGGCGACGTCGAGATGTACTCGGGCGACGCCGAACGCTCGGTGCGCTCGCTGCAGGAGGCGGTGCACGCGGTCGCCGCCACGGGCGCGATCCCGCTGGTGCTGGGCGGGGACCACACGATCGCGTGGCCGGACGCGGCCGGGGTGGCGCAGCACCTGGGCCAGGGGCGGGTGTCGATGCTGCACTTCGACGCGCACGCCGACACCGGCGACATCGCGTTCGGCTCGCTGGTGGGTCACGGCCAGCCGATGCGCCGGCTGATCGAGTCGGGTGCCGTGCGCGGTGACCGGTTCCTGCAGCTCGGCCTGCGCGGCTACTGGCCCGGCCCGGAGACGCTCGACTGGATGGCCGCGCAGGGCATGCGGTCCTACGAGATGACCGAGATCGTCGCGCGCGGGCTCGACGAATGCCTCACCGAGGCGTTCGGGATCGCCACCGACGAGTGCGACGGCGTGTTCCTCTCGGTGGACATCGACGTGTGCGACCCCGGCCACGCGCCGGGCACCGGCACGCCGGAGCCGGGTGGGCTCACCGCGCGGCAGCTGCTGGACTCGGTGCGGCGCATCGCGTACGAGCTGCCGGTGGTGGGGGTCGACGTGGTCGAGGTGTCGCCGCCGTACGACCACGCGGAGATCACGTCGTTCCTCGCGAACCGGGTGGTGCTGGAAGCGTTGTCGGGCATCGCGCGCCGGCGTCGCGACCAGGCCGACGACACGGTGTGGGACCCGGCGCGGCCGCTGCTGGCCGATCGGCCCGACCGGCGTCCGTGACGGGCGCGGTGACCCGGACGCGCGACGTTTCCGCCCGTGCGGCCGATGCCGCGGGCCGCCGCGCACCCCTACGGTGGTGAGTCCTCGGAGTGGGGAGGGCCCGTGGCCAAGTCGGTCGAGGAGATCCTGGCGAACGTCGACCTGTACGCCGAAGACCAGCGCGAGAACCTGCTGGCGGCGGCCGCGGCCGCCAGAAGTGGCTGTCCCGTCCCGCACACCGACGCGGACGGCGGCTACCACGTGCTCACCCGCTACGAGGACGTGCGCGCGGTCTGCGCCGCGCCGGAGCTGTTCAGTTCGGCGCAGCCCGCGATCCGCGGCGTGCCGGTGCGGGTGATCCCGATCGACACGGACCCGCCGGAGCACCGCGAGTACCGCCGGATCCTCAACCCGTTCTTCACCCGGGCCGCCCTCGCACGGCACGAGCCGCAGCTGCGTGAGCTCGCGCGCACGGCGATCGAGTCCTTTGTGGACCGCGGCGCGTGCGACATCGTGAGCGACTTCGCGATCCCGTTCAGCGCCGGTTCGCTCGCGCGGATCGTGTTCGCGACGGACAACCGTGACCTCGTGGACCGCGGGGTGGCGGCGGCCAAGGACGCCGCGGTCACCAGCAGCCCCGAGGCGTTCCAGACGCTCGCGGGCCTGGCGATGGAGGCGCTGGCCGAAGCGGAAGCGAAACCGGACGACGGCGAGGACAGCGTGCTGCTCACCCTCGTCACCGCGACGATCGACGGCCGGCCGCTCACCCTCGAGGAACGGCTCGGCATGGTGACCACATTGTTCCTCGGCGGCCTCGACACCACGCGCGGCGTGATCGCGAACATCGCCTACCACCTCGCGACCCGCGACGACGTCGAACCGATCCTGCGCGCCCCCGGCGGCTGGCAGCGCGAGCTGGAGGAGTTCCTGCGGCACGAGACCACGGTCGCGTTCATGGCGCGCACGGCCACGCAGGACACCGAGATCGCGGGCACGCCGGTGAAGGCGGGGGAGCGCGTCGCCGTGTTCTTCGCCGCGGCCAACCGGGACCCGGCCCGGTTCGAGCGGCCGGACGAGCTGGTGTTCGACCGTGGCGGTGTGCCCCACGTGTCGTTCGGCTTCGGCATCCACCGCTGCCTGGGCCTGCACTTCGCGCGGATTCAGCTCGCGGTGGCGTTCGAGGAGCTGCTGGCCCGGACCACGCGGTTCCGGCTCGCGCCGGGTGCGGAGATCCGGCGGCAGGTCGGGCTGAGCCTGGGCAGCCCGTACCGGCTGGACGTGACGTTCGACCGCGTCTGACTCACGCCGGTGTGAAGCCGGCGATCGCCTTCAGGACCGCCTCGCCCATCGCGGGGCTGCCGGTGTGGCCGGAGTCGTCGATCACCACGAGCTCGGCCGAGGGCCAGGCCTGCGTGAGGTTCCACGCCGCCCGCAGCGGCACGCTGCGGTCGAGCCGGCCCTGGATGAACACCGCCGGGATGTCGTGCAGGCGGTGGACGTTCGCGAGGATCTCGCCGGCCTCCAGCCAGGCGTGGTGGCCGTAGTAGTGCGCGCACATCCGGGCGAGCGTGATCAGCTGGTCCTCAGGGCCGGCGCTGTACTGGCCGGGTTTGCCGTTGGTCTCGTGCGCGATCACGGCGTCTTCCCAGGCGCACCAGTCGCGGGCGGCCCTGAGCTGCACCGCGCGGTCGGGTGAGGCGAGCAGGCGGGAGTACGCGGCGAGCAGGTCGCCGTCGCGCTCGGCCTCGGGTACGCCGTCGCGGAAGGCTTCCCACTCGCGGGGCAGCAGCCGGCTGACGCCGCGGTAGAGCCAGTCGACCTCGTCGGGAGTGCTGGTGAAGCTGGCGATCATCACCATCTCCGACACGCGTTCGGGGTGGCGCTCGGCGTAGGCCAGCATGAGCGTCGGACCCCAGGAACCGCCGTACAGCATCCACTTCTCGACGCCGAGGTGCTCGCGCAGGCGTTCCATGTCTGCGATCAGGTGGTGGGTGGTGTTGTGCTCCAGGCCCACCGCCGGGTCCGCGATGTTCGGCACGCTCTCGCCGCAGCCGCGCTGGTCGAACAGGATGATGCGGAACTTCTCCGGGTCGAAGCCCTTGCGGCTGTTGCGGGTGCCGCCCGCGCCGGGCCCGCCGTGCACGCACAGCACCGGCTTTCCCTCGGGGTTGCCGCTGGTCTCCCAGTAGATCCGGTTGCCGTCGCCGACGTCGAGCAGGCCGTGCGCATACGGTTCGAGCGGTGGGAACGGGGCCATGGCGGGGATCCTCCACGGTGTCGGCGGCCCGGGAAGACTACTGACCGGACCGGGCGGCGGCACGCTGTTTTCCGCGTGGCGACCAGGTGACCGCGACCGTCGGCGGCACGCATTCGGTATTTACATGATTAATCGACGTGGTTACCGTTTCCTGAATGGAGCACATCGTCACCCCTGTGTCCGCGGAACTGATTCCTGCGCTCGTGTCCTCGGTGGACGCGTTGTTCCGCGAGGACGGTGGCCGCCACGACGACCGGATGGACCTCACCTGGCCGCGCCGCGAAGGCTCCGCCTACTACACGGCGCTCCTGACCGACGAGGACGCGCTTTGCCTTGTCGTGCGGGGAGAACACGGTGTCGCCGGGCACCTGGTGGGCCGGCTCCGGCGGCACGACGCGCTGCATCCCGGCGTCGTCACGGCGGTGCTCGAAAGCATGCGGGTCGCCGCCGGGGAACGTCGCGCCGGTCTGGGCACTGCGCTCGTCGAGCGATTCGAGGCGTGGGCGGAAAACCACGGTGCGGACGGATTCGCGGTCACCGCCTATGCCGCGAACGCCGGCGCCCTCGCGTTCTACCGCCGGCACGGATTCCGCGAGGCCGAGGTCACCCTCCGGCGCTGATCACCCCGTCGAGATGTCCAGGACGGCCTTGCCGTCGAGGACACCGGCGAGGCGGACGGTCACCATGTGGCCCGCCATGCCGAAGGAGCCGCTGCCGCCGACGCCGAAGCTGATCTCACCGGAGTCCTGCAGGATGCGGACGCCGCTCGAGGTGACGGACGCGGTGAACGTCAGGCCGCTCGCGGTGATGTCGGCCTGGCCGGTCAGGAGGACCTGGCACTTGCCACCGGCGCACGCGCCCAGGTCGGTGCCGTTGGCGGCGGGCGGCAGCGTCGGAGGCGGTGAGCCGAGCGGCCGGCACTGCGGGGCGACGTCGTGGGAGTGGGCCAGCACTGGGTTCGCGCCCGCGATCGTAGGCAGGTCGGGCGTGGGCAGGGTGATGGTCGCCAGCACTCCGATGATCTGCTGCGCCTGCGGTTTCAGCTGCTCGACGGGCTGGAAGTCCAGGTCGGGTGGCCGCGAATCGCTCGGCGGCAGCTTCGGTGCCACCGAGCGCAGTGAGGCGAGCAGGCTGTCGTGGTACTTGTCGGCCGCGGGGATGCCCGAAGGTGTGATGGTGCCCAGTGTTTCCACCAGCCGGGCGACGCCGGAGCCGGCCGAGGAGATGAAGCTGCTCAGGTCGAAGCCGCTGAGACGGGCGTAGCGCGGGTCGGTGATGATCAGGTCTTCGATCTTCTGTGCTTTCAGGGCCGTGGCGGCGGTGACGGCGCCGCACATCGTGTCCGCCCACGCCACGAGCGGGCGGGTCGGCGCGGCGGCGTCCACGGGGCCGAACTGCCGCACGGGCGCGCAGGCGGGCGCGACGTTGTACGACGCGTTGAGCTTCGCGTCGCTGCGCACCGCTTTCGTCAGGTCGGCGGCCGCCGGCTTCAGCGTGGCGACGGCGGTGGCGAGATCGCGGGCCTGCGCGAGCGTCGGCTGCGCGGTGGTGTCCGGGGGCGCCTTCTCGGTCACTGCGTCGAGGGACTTGCCCAGCTGCGCCACGGAGGCGTCCGCCGCTTCGATTCCGGACGGCGGCAAGGACTTCAGCCCCTCGCCGGCCTGGCCGAGCCGCCCGGTGATGCCGCTGACGTAGGAGCTGATCTCCGAGGGGAGGAAGTCGGCCTGCGACGGGTCGGCCGCGGTGTGGTTCACCTCGTCGATCCCGGCCTGCAGGCCCTGCAGCGCCTGCACGCTCGTGCACACCGCCTGCGACCACGCCACGAGCGCCCGCGCGGCGGCCGGCACGGGCGGCAGCGGCGCGGGCAGCGCGTGCCCGTCCGTGGTGCAGCCGGCCGCGACCAGCGCGAACACTCCCAGCACGACCGCCGCCCGAACCCGCATCTGCGGCTCCCTTTCCCCGGCGGCCGCAGACTAGGCCGGCTCCTCCGGGAGGGGTCCCCGACGACCGCGGAAATCCACTGTGGACGGTGCTGGATCAGACGGGGGCCGGCACGTAGCCGACCCCCGCGACGGCGTGGACCATCGGCGGCGGCCCGAGCCGGCGGCGCAGCCGGCTTCTCTGCACGGCCGGCACGTTGGTGTCCGTGCGGGCTGTCGGCTCGCAGCCGTGGCCGGGCAGGTCCTTGCGGCCGGCCCGACACCCACACGCCGTTGCCGGCCGCGGCGGCGCCGGTGAAGACGGGGCGCGGGTCGACCTGGCGCCGCCGCGGGACCTGGGCAACGAGGTGGCGCTGACCCGGACGAGCTCGCGTGAGCTGGACTTCGCGGTGGTCGTGGCGGGTGAAGGCGAGCCGAACCACGTGGCGCCGGCCGAGCGCGTGCTGACGCTGACCGTGCCGGTGGACCCGGTGCGCAAGTACTGCTTCCCGATCCAGGGCACCGACAGTGCCGAGGGGTACTTCAGCCGGCCCGTGCCGGTGCGCGGGCCGGGTGTCGCCCGTGAAACTCTGTCACCCTGGGTGAGCAAGTGGGGGCGGGTTTACACGATCGGGCGGAGGTTCATAGGATCTTGCCGCCGGTCGTGCCGCGGGCCCGCGGCCCCGGCGGTGTGGAGGTCTGGATGGCAGGCACGGGGCCCGGCGAAGGTCGCGATGAGCTCGACTCGGTCGCGAAGCTGGTGAGCCTGTCGGAGACGGCGCCGATGCCACGCATCGACGGCGAGCGGCCGCCGCTGGTCACGCGGCCGAAGCCCGAGCCCGATCCGAGCGGGCTGTACCCGGAGCCCGCCGCCGCGCCGCGCACCTCGGGCGAGGGCCCGGCCACGAAACCGCAGTCGATCACCGGCGAGCTGCCGCTGGGGCTGGACGCGATGTTCGCCGCCGCGGGGTCCGAGCACGAAACCGAGCGAACGCAGACCTCTCCGCCCGTGTCCAACCGGCGCAACACGCGGTACGTGGTGATCGCCGGCGCGGTGGTCGTCGCGCTGGCCGGGCTCGGCACATGGGCGCTGTGGCCCGCGCCGGAAAGCGGCTCCGCCGGGCAGCCCGCGGAAGTGCCGGTCGCGCCGTCGAAGCCTTCGTCCGCGCCTCCCGCGGTCACCACGATGACCGCGAGCCCGACGCCGCCGACGGCCACCGGCCAGGTGGACCACACCACCGTGCGCACCACCGAGGGGCAAAAGCCGGCGAAGCAGCCGGCGAGCGGGCATCC
Organism: Amycolatopsis sp. NPDC049253; assembly: GCF_040678995.1. Taxonomy (NCBI): domain Bacteria; kingdom Bacillati; phylum Actinomycetota; class Actinomycetes; order Pseudonocardiales; family Pseudonocardiaceae; genus Amycolatopsis; species Amycolatopsis sp. NPDC049253. The sequence continues at coordinate 150,119 of NZ_JBFAQX010000004.1, forward strand.
GAGTGCCCCGCGCGAGACGTCGGCGGGCACGACGTCGGAGGACCTCTGGAGCTCGGCCGTGACCTCGTTCCTCCAGGACTGGAGCAGCCGTCACCAGCAGCCGCCGGGCCGCCACCACGGCTGACCCGTCGCCGACGGGCGAGGAAGGCGCAGGTGGCACCGATTTCCGCCGCGACGTGCAGCTGAACGGGCGACCTCGCGTAACCGGGGGGTGTCAGGGTACTACTCTGAGTGGGTCAAAGCCGCCCCCGAGCCGCCTTGCGAGGTGCCCATGCCCAGCGCTCCGCCGTCCACGCTGTCGCCCAGCCAGGTTCCCGTGGGGGTCGACCCGAACCGGCCGAGCATCGCGCGGATCTACGACGGCTTCCTCGGCGGGAACCACTACTACGAGGTCGACCGCGCGGTCATGGAGAAGATCAGCACGGCCGTGCCCGAGGCCGTGCACATCGCGCGCGGCAACCGCGGTTTCCACAACCGCGCGCTGCGGATGCTGGCCAACCAGACGGGCATCCGCCAGTTCCTCGACTGCGGTTCCGGCCTGCCGACCGCCGAGAACACCCACCAGATCGTGCAGCGCGCCCACCGCGACGCGCACGTGGTCTATGTCGACAACGACCCGGTGGTGCTCGCCCACGGCCGCGCGCTGCTGGCCGAGAACGACTACACGCACATGGTCGACGCCGACATCTTCCAGCCGGAACTGGTGCTGGAGAACGAGACCGTGCGCGAGTACATCGACTTCTCGCAGCCGCTCGGCCTCCTGCACATCGGCACCATCCACCACTTCGAGGGCGACGGCGCCGTCGACGTGATGCGCCAGTACATCGACGCCCTCGCCCCGGGTTCGTTCGTGGCGCTGGCCCACTTCTACGACCCCGAGGTGCCGGAGCTGACCGCCGTCGCGAAGCGGATCGAGGAGATCCTCGTGTCGGGGCCGCTGGGCGCCGGCCGCTTCCGCACGCGCACGGAGATCGAAGGCATGCTGCCGGGCCTGGAACTGCTGCCGCCCAATGCGACCAGCGGCCCCGGCATGTCCGTCTGCGACGAGTGGTGGCCGGACGGCCCGCGGCTCACCCCGCTCAGCGACTCCGCGAAGTGCGTGGCGGGTGTCGTCGGCCGCAAGCCGTGAGCTGACCGTCCAGGAGATCCCCGGTACCCGCGTGGTGCCGGGGATTTTTCTTGCCCGGCACCGGGTTCAGGCCGGCAGTGCGCGTGGCGCGGTGGCGAGCACGTGCTGTCGGAACGTCTCGCTCGCCGGCGGCAGCACCCGGCCGGCGAGCTGGGCCAGACCGATGTCGCGAGCCGCGGGCACGTCCGTGACGCGCAAGTGCGGGGTCGTCGGCGCGGTGGCGGCGGGCGGGAACGTCGCGGTGTGGGGGAGCGGCAGCAGGGACACCCCGAGCCCCGCCGTGACGAGCCCGCGCAGGGTCTCCACCTCCTCACCCTCGAACCCGACGCGCGGCGTGAACCCGGCCCGCGCGCACAGCTGCTCGGTGGTCTCGCGCAGCGCGTATCCCCGGCGCAGCAGGATGAACGTCTCCTCGGCGACGTCGGCCAGGCGGGCCTGCTTGCGGCGTGCGAGCCGGTGTTTCGGCGGCACGGCCAGCAGCAGCGGCTCCTCCAGCAGCCGCACCCACTGGATCAGCGGGTCGCCCGGGTCGCCGCTGGTGAGCACGAGATCCGCTGTGCCGTCGAGCAGCTCGCGCGCCAGGCCTTCCTCACCGTGCTGGCGCAGCTCGAACCGGGCCCGCGGGTGCTCGGCGCGGTAGCTGCTCACCACCGGCGGCACGAGCCAGGTGCCGAACGTGTGCAGGAACGCCAGCGGGATCACCCCCGATTCGGGATCGACCGCCTCGGCGACGGCCCGCAGGCCCTCGTCGTAGCGCTCGAGGATCGCGTCGACGTGGGTGGCGAAGGCGTGGCCCGCGGGGGTGAGCCGCAATGCGCGGCCCGAACGTTGGAACAGGGCGGCGCCGGCTTCGCGCTCGATCCGGTGCAGCGCACGGGAAAGCGCGGGCTGGGTGAGCCGTGCGCGGGCCGCCGTGTCGGTCACCGTCGCCCCGCGGGCCACCTCCCGGAAGAGCCGCAGCACGTGCAGGTCCATGCCATCCATACTGCCACGGCATGGAATCGAGGAAAAAGAGGCATTGGACGCATAGGCGCAGGCAGCACAAGCTGGAAGCAGGTTTTCCGAGAGAGGAGCGTGGCTCATGGCCACTGTGGCCGAACAGCTCGTGCGGACCCTGCGCGACGCCGGCGTGGAACGGATCTACGGCATCGTCGGCGACAGCCTCAACCCGATCGTCGACGCGGTGCGCCGCACCGACGGCATCGAGTGGGTCCACGTGCGCCACGAAGAGGCGGCGGCGTTCGCGGCCGCGGCCGAAGCCCAGGTGACGGGGAAGCTCGCCGTGTGCGCCGGCAGCTGCGGCCCGGGCAACCTGCACCTGATCAACGGGCTCTTCGACGCCCACCGCAGCGGTGCGCCGGTGCTGGCGATCGCGTCGCACATCCCGTCGGCGCAGATCGGCACGGGATTCTTCCAGGAGACGCACCCCGAGCAGCTGTTCACCGAGTGCAGCCACTACAGCGAGCTCGTGTCGCAGCCGGAGCAGATGCCGCGGATGCTGCGGATCGCCATGCAGACGGCCGTCGGCAAGGGCGGCGTGTCCGTGCTGACCATCCCGGGTGACATCGCCGACCGCAAGGCCGCGCAGCCGGGTGGGGAGGAGGTCCGGCTGGTCACCCCGTCGCCGGTCGTGCCGCCGGCGGAGACGATCGAGGAGCTGGCGCGCCTGCTCAACTCCGGCGAGAAGGTGATGCTCTTCGCCGGCGCCGGGACCCGCGGCGCGCACGACGAGGTGCTGGCGCTGGCCGAGCGGCTCAACGCTCCGGTCGGCCACTCGCTCGGCGGCAAGGAGTGGATCCAGTACGACAACCCGTTCGACGTCGGCATGAGCGGCCTGCTCGGCTACGGCGCCTGCTACGACGCGATGCACGCGGCCGACCGGATCGTGTTGCTGGGCACGGACTTCCCGTACGACAACTTCCTCCCGCAGGCCCGCACGATCCAGGTCGACACCGACGTCGCACGCCTGGGCCGCCGCACTCCACTGGAGCTGGCGGTGCACGGCGACGTCAAGGCGACGATCAGGGCCGTGCTGCCGTTGCTGCGCGAGCGGACCGATCGGACCTACCTCGACCGGATGCTGCGCGAGCACGTGCGGAAGCTCGAGAAGGTGGTTTCGGCCTACACCACGAAGATCGAGCACCGCCGGCCCATCCACCCGGAGTTCGCCGCGGCGATCCTCGACGAGGTCGCCGACGACGACGCGGTGTTCACCGTGGACACCGGCATGGGCAACGTGTGGGCCGCGCGCTACCTCACGCCCAACGGCCGCCGTCGCGTGCTCGGCTCGTTCCGTCACGGCAGCATGGCCAACGCGCTGCCGCACGCCATCGGCGCCCAGTTCGCGCAGCCGGGCCGCCAGGTCGTGTCGCTCTCGGGCGACGGTGGGCTCGCGATGCTCATGGGCGACCTGCTCACCCTGCCCGCCTACGACATCCCGGTGAAGGTGGTGGTGTTCAACAACGCCACGCTGGGCATGGTGAAGCTGGAGATGCTCGTGGACGGACTGCCCGACTTCGGCACCGACCACGCGCCCGTGAACTTCGCCGCGATCGCCCAGGCGTGCGGCATCCACGCGACGCGCGTCGAGGACCCGCGCGATGTGCGGGAGGCACTGGCGAAGGCGTTCGTCCACCCCGGACCGGCCGTGGTGGAGCTCGTGACCGACCCCAACGCGCTGTCGATCCCGCCGCACATCACCGGCGCGCAGGTCCGCGGCTTCGCGCTCGGGGCGAGCAAGACCGTGCTCAACGGCGGTGTCGGCAAGATGGTCGAGCTCGCGCGCACCAACCTGCGCAACGCGCCGGGCTTCTGAGCCCGGGGACGGCCCGTACGCTGGTCGCCGAGGAGGTGACCGACGTGCGTGAGCTGGCCGGGCGCATGCGGGCGATCGACCCCAGAGCCGGGGCCGCCCTGCAGGTGGTCGCGCACTTCGACGCCCTGGTCGAAGCCCGCGCCGGTCTCGAGGCGACGGTGCGGGCCGCGGCCGTGCTCGCGGGCTGCGCCGCGGGTCTCGTGGTTCCCGGGCGCCGGGTGCGGGTCCGGGTGGAGCCCGACGGCAGGCGCGTCGACGGCGAGGTCACCGGGCTTTCGGTGCCGCTGCCGGGGTACGCGGGTGCGCTCGTCTGGGTGGAGCGCGCGTCCGAGGAGCCGGGCCGGGCGGAGTTCGACCGGGTGCTCGTGGACCGGCTGGCCACGACGGCCGGGATCGTGCTCGACCGCACGGGCACCGGGTTTCCGGCGGGTGACGCGGCTGCGGTGGAGCTCCTGGTGGACGCCACCGCCGACGAAGCCGCCCGCCTGGACGCGGCGCGGCGCCTCGGGTTGCCGCCGGAGGGGTCGTTCGCCGTGACTGTGCGCGCGGGCGGCCCGCCTCCGCCCGGCGCGGCCCGCCTCGGCGACCTCCTGGTGACGATCAACCCGGCGGGATCACCGGTGAAGGGTGACCCGGCGGTGCGGTCGGCGTCGGGACCGGCGGTCGCCGTGGGGGATCTGCCGTTGTCCTTCGGGCAGGCGGTTCTCGCGCTGCGGCTCACCACCGTCGACGAGCCGGGGCCGTCGCATGTGGACGCCGCCGAGGCGGGTGGGCTGCTCGCACTCGCCGGCGGAGGTGACTCACCGGCGGCCACGGCCGAAGTGACCCACCTCGACCGCGTCCTCGCCGCGCACCCGTGGGCACTCGCGACGCTGACCGCCGTCGCGGCGGAGCCGAGCCTGCGCGCCGCGGCGGCGGTGCTCCACGTGCACCACTCCACGTTGCAGAGCCGCGTCGACCTGCTCGCCCAGGCGCTGGGCTACGCCCTCGCCACGCCGGCCGGGCGGACACGGCTCACGGTGGCGCTGGTGCTGCGCCGGTTCCGCCGTCACCGCTGACCGCCGCGTGGCGGCGAACGGCCGCCGCGTGACGGGTTCACCCGGGGCGGGCGCGGCCCTAGCGTCGGTGGTCGAAGTCCCGAGAGGAGCAGCGGAATGCAGAGGGTGCACCCACCGTTCGACCCCGAGATCGCGGCGGCGCTGGTGGCGGTGAACGAGGCGCTGCCGTCGTCGGTGACGCCGGAGCTCGTGGGCCGGCTGCGTGAGCTGACGGCGGCCGGGCACACGATGAGCGTGGCCGAGATCGGCGAGCACGCCGACGTGCGCGAGGTCGACGCCGGAGTTCCGCTGCTGGTGCTGCGGCCGAAGGGCAGCGACCCGGCCGTGCCGTTGCCGGGCCTGTACTTCATGCACGGCGGCGGCATGATGGCCGGGAACAACCGCACGGGCGCCGACTGGCTGCTGGGCTGGCTGGCCGAGATCCCGATGGTCGTGGTGAGCGTCGACTACCGCCTGGCGCCGGAGCATCCGCACCCCGCGCCCGTCGAGGACTGCTACACCGGGCTGACGTGGGTCGGCGAGCACCTCGCGGACCTGGGCATCGACCCCGCCCGGCTCGTGGTGGCGGGCGGCAGCGCCGGCGGTGGGCTCGCGGCCGCCACCGCGCTGATGGCGCGCGACCGCGGCGGTCCGCGGCTGCGGGGCCAGCTGCTGGTGTGCCCGATGATCGACGACCGCGCGAGCACGCCGTCGAGCACCGAACTGGTCGGCGAAGGCGTGTGGGACAGCGTCTCCAACGCCACCGGCTGGTCCGCGCTCCTGGGCGAGGCCGCCGGCGGCCCGGACGTCTCCCCGTACGCCGCGCCCGCCCGTGCCACCGACCTCGCGGACCTGCCGCCGGCGTTCATCGAGGTCGGCTCGGTCGAGACCTTCCGCGACGAGGCCGTCGCCTACGCGTCGCGCCTGTGGCAGTCGGGCGGGCAGGCGGAGCTGCACGTGTGGCTGGGCGGGTGCCACGGCTTCGACGAGGTCGTCCCGCACGCCCCGATGTCCCGCGAGGCACGGGCGAGCCGCGTCAACTGGCTGCGCCGCGTGCTCGCCGAGTAGGTCACTTGCGGGTGCTGCGCGCCGCCTTGAGGAATTCGCGGTTGAGCGTGGTGATGCTCGTCAGCGGGATGCCCTTGGGGCAGGCCAGCGTGCACTCGCCGCTGTTGGTGCAGCCGCCGAAGCCTTCGGCGTCCATGGTGTCGACCATGTCGAGCACCCGCTGCGCGCGTTCGGGCTGGCCCTGCGGCAGGGAGTTGAGGTGGCTGACCTTCGCGGCGGTGAAGAGCATCGCCGAGCCGTTGGGGCACGCCGCGACGCAGGCACCGCAGCCGATGCAGGTGGCGTTGTCGAAGGCGAGGTCGGCGTCAGGCTTGGGCACCGGCGTCGCGTGGGCGTCGGGCGCCGCACCCGTGGGCGCGGTGATGTAGCCGCCGGCCTGGATGATGCGGTCGAACGCCGAGCGGTCGACGACCAGGTCCTTGATCACGGGGAAACCCTTGGCGCGCCAGGGTTCGACGTCGATCACGTCGCCGTCGGAGAACGCCCGCATGTGCAGCTGGCACGTCGTGGTCGTCTCCGGGCCGTGGGCCTGGCCGTTGATCACGACGCCGCAGGAACCGCAGATGCCTTCGCGGCAGTCGTGGTCGAACGCGACCGGCTGCTCACCCGCCTCGATGAGCTGCTGGTTGAGCGTGTCGAGCATTTCGAGGAAGGACATGTCGGTGCTGATGCCGTCGACGGGGTAGTCGACGAGGTGTCCTTCGGTGTCGGGGCCGGACTGGCGCCAGACACGCACGGTGAGTTTCACGTGTAGCTCCGCTGGGTGGGGTGGACGTAGTCGAAGTTCAGGGGTTCCTTGTGCAGCACGGGTTTCTCGCCGTACTCCCAGGCCGAGACGTGCGAGAAGTTCTCGTCGTCGCGAGCGGCCTCGCCTTCGGGAGTCTGGTGTTCCTCCCGGAAGTGCCCGCCGCAGGACTCCTCGCGCACGAGCGCGTCGAGCAGCAGCAGCTCGGCGAGCTCGAGGAAGTCCGCGACGCGCCCGGCCTTCTCCAGCTCCTGGTTGAGCTCTTCGCCGGTGCCGGGGATGCGGACGTCGCGCCAGAACTCGGCGCGCAGCTCGGGCACGCGTTCCAGGGCCTTGCGCAGGCCTTCGGCGGTGCGGGCCATGCCGCAGTGGTCCCACATCATCAGGCCCAGCTCGCGGTGGAACGAGTCCACCGACCGCGTGCCGTTCACCGCGAGCAGCCGTTCCAGGCGGTCGCGGACGCCGGTCTGCGCCTCGACGACGGCGGGGTCGTCCAGGGCGACGTCGGTGAACCCGCCTTGCCCGATGTAGTCGTTGAGGGTCGCGGGCAGGACGAAGTAGCCGTCGGCCAGGCCCTGCATGAGCGCCGAGGCACCGAGCCGGTTGGCGCCGTGGTCGGAGAAGTTGGCCTCGCCGATCACGAACATGCCGGGAATCGTGCTCTGCAGGTCGTAGTCGACCCAGAGCCCGCCCATCGTGTAGTGGATGGCGGGGTAGATGCGCATCGGGACCTCGTACGGGTTCTCGGCGGTGATGCGCTGGTACATGTCGAAGAGGTTGCCGTAGCGGGCTTCGACGGCCGGGCGCCCGAGCCGCTGGATGGCGTCGGCGAAGTCGAGGTACACCCCGAGCCCGCCCGGCCCGACGCCGTAGCCGGCGTCGCAGATGTTCTTCGCCGCCCGCGACGCGATGTCGCGGGGGACCAGGTTGCCGAAGCTGGGGTAGAGGCGCTCCAGGTAGTAGTCCCGTTCGCCTTCCGGGATCTCTGCCGGCGGCCGTGGGTCCTGCTTCTCCTTGGGCACCCAGATGCGGCCGTCGTTGCGCAGCGACTCGCTCATCAGCGTCAGCTTCGACTGGTGGTCACCGGAGCGCGGGATGCACGTCGGGTGGATCTGCGTGAAGCAGGGGTTGGCGAAGTACGCGCCACGCTTGTGGGCCCGCCAGATCGCCGACGCGTTGGAGCCCTTCGCGTTGGTGGAGAGGTAGAAGACGTTGCCGTAGCCGCCGGTGGCCAGCACCACGGCGTCGGCCAGATGGGTGGTGACCTCGCCGGTGACCAGGTCGCGCGCGACGATGCCGCGGGCCCGGCCGTCGATCACGATCAGGTCCAGCATCTCCGTGCGCGGGTGCAGCTCCACGTTCCCGGCGTCGATCTGACGCGACAGCGCCTGGTAGGCCCCGATCAGCAGCTGCTGCCCGGTCTGGCCCCTCGCGTAGAACGTCCGCTGCACCTGCACACCGCCGAACGAGCGCGTGTCGAGCAGCCCGCCGTACTCGCGCGCGAACGGCACGCCCTGCGCCACGGCCTGGTCGATGATCTGCGCCGACACCTCGGCCAGCCGGTACACATTGGACTCCCGCGACCGGAAGTCGCCGCCCTTGACCGTGTCGTAGAACAGCCGGTGCACGGAGTCGCCGTCGTTGCGGTAGTTCTTCGCCGCGTTGATCCCGCCCTGAGCGGCGACGGAGTGCGCGCGCCGCGGTGAGTCCTGGAAGCAGAACTGCACCACGTGGTAACCCTGCTCGGCCAGGGTCGCCCCGGCGGATCCCCCGGCCAGCCCGGTGCCGACCACGATCACCCGGTGCTTGCGCCGGTTCGCCGGGTTGACCAGCTTCGCCGAGAACTTCCGCGCGCTCCACCGCTCGTCGATGGGCCCGGAGGGCGCCTTGGTGTCGGTGATCGGCTCGCCGATCGTGTAGTCGAGCATGCTCAGCTCACCCATCCAGTCATGACGGAGATCGGCACGATCATGAACCCGGCGGTGATGACCACGGCCAGGACGGTGCCGATGGTCTTGATCGTGTGGTCCTTGCTCGCGCTCTTGATCCCCAGCGTCTGCGCCGCGCTCCAGAACCCGTGGTTGATGTGCAGCCCGAGCATCAGCAGGGCGACGAGGTAGATCACGTTGACCCACCACACCTGGAAGTCCGCGACGACGTTGTGGAACGGCTGCTCGGGCACGAAGTCGCGGTTCGCGACCCCGACGGTGAGGTCGAGGATGTGCCACACGATGTACACCGCGAGCGTCGCGCCGCCCCAGCGCATGGTGTGCGTCGCGAAGGTCGCCCGCGGCCGCTGCCCGTGCACGTACCGCACCGGCCGTGCGCGGCGGTCGCGCCGGGACAGCTGCACGGCCGCCGTGACGTGCAGCACCAGCGCCACCACCAGGACCGCGCGCTGGATCCACAGGAACCACGCGTAGGGCAGGGCCGGCTCCCCGATCGTGCGCAGCCAGGCCGCGTAGTGGTCGAAGGTCTCGGGCCCGAAGAAGATCTTCAGGTTGCCCGCCATGTGCGCGAGCAGCCAGACCACGAACAGCAGTCCGGTCGCCGCCATCACGACCTTCTTGCCGATCGACGATTCCCAGAAAAGCCGCACCGCCGGGCGTTTGCGCCGGGCGGTGGCGAGTTCACGTGCCACGCCTGCGACGTTAGGTCCGCGTCAACGAGAGGGCAAACACATGATTCCTCTCATGACCAGAGGCTAAGCCTATGATGCGGCTTATGCAGTTCCAGCAGCTGGCATATTTCCTGGCAGTGGCCGACACGCGGCACTTCACGCGCGCGGCCGAGCAGGCGCGTGTGGCGCAACCCTCACTGTCCCAACAGATCCGCGCGCTCGAACGCGACGTCGGGGCCACGCTGTTCCACCGCGTCCGCGGCAATGTCACGCTCACCGAGGCCGGCGAGACGCTCCTGCCCATCGCACGGCGCATCCTGGCCGAGACCGAGACGGCGTACCGGGCGATCCGCGAGCTCGACGAGCTGGGCCGCGGCCGGGTGCGCCTCGGCGCAACGCCCAGCCTGTGCACCGGCCTGCTGCCGGTGATGCTCGCGGCGTTCCGGCGTACCTACCCCGGCATCGAGCTGGTGCTGCGTGAAAGCGGTTCCCGCGATCTGCAGACCGACCTTTCGGAAGGCGGCCTCGACCTCGCGATGATCGTCGACAGCCGGGTCCGCGACGACCACCGGCTGGAGAGCACGCCGCTGTTCGTCGAGGAGCTCGTGGTGATCTCTCCGAAGCACGAGCCGGCGCCGGTGCGCGGGCGCCTCGCCATCCAGGACCTGAAGGGCCGGCCGCTGGTGATGTTCCGCCGCGGCTACGACCTGCGCGAGGCCACTGTGAACGCCTGCCGCGCCGCGGGGTTCGACCCGGCCTTCGCCATCGAGGGCGGCGAGATGGACGCCGTGCTCGAGCTCGTGCAGGCGGGCCTCGGCCTCGCCGTCGTCCCGAGCACCGTGGTGGGGGACCGGTTCCGGATGACGCAGTTCACCGAACCCGGCCTCAGCCGGGTCGTCCGGCTGGCCTTCCGCCGCGACGTCGAGCTCACGCGCGCGGCCCGCGCGCTGCAGGAGGAGATTGTCCGGTTCCTGGCCGGGGAAGGTGGGCTCGGTCACCTCCCGCCGGGGATCCGCTCGCTCGCCGGGCACTGACGGGCGCATGATCAACTCGTCGGGTCCGCGAGGGGAGTGCATGGTGGCGGGAGCGCTGAACGAGCAGTCGGCCGTGCGGGCGCTGGTGCTCGCGGGCGTGCGGTTCACGTATGTGGTCGACGGCGCGATGGCCATGGTGCCCGGCGCCTTCTTCCCCGCCGTCCCGGCCGCCTACTGGACCGAACACCCCGAGGCGCTCGACGCGAACGGACGCGTCACGGCGTCCGCGGGCGGCCTGCTCGTGGAACGCGACGGCCGGACCCTGCTCGTCGACGCCGGGCTCGGCGTCGTGACCGACCCGGTCGAGATCGCCGGCGAACCGGTCGCCTTCAGCGATTCCGGCGCGTTGCCCGACACCCTCGCCGCGCTCGGCCACCGGCCCGAGGACATCGAGGCCGTGGCGTTCACGCACCTCCACGTGGACCACACCGGCTGGGCGTTCGCCGGCGGCCGCAAGTTCTTCCCGGCGGCCACCTACCTCGTCGCCGCACAGGAGTGGGCGCCGCACGGACGCGGGGAGCTCATCCCCGGCGCGCCGGACCGGGCCGAGGTGATCGAGCCGCTGGCGGGCACGCACCAGGAGATCGGCGACGGCGACGAGGTCTTCCCGGGCGTCCGCGCGCTCGTGACGCCCGGCCACAGCCCGGGCCACACGACGTACGTGATCGAGGCGGGGGAGCACCGCGTGATCGCGTTCGGCGACGTCTTCCACATTCCCGCGCAGATCGCGCATCCCGACTGGCCTTCGCTGCCCGACGTCGACGCCGCGGGTGTGCTCGCCGCGCGGCGCCGGGTGGTCGAGGAGCTGGAGCGGCCCGGTGCGATCGGCTTCGGCATCCACTTCGGGGACCAGGCGTTCGGCCGCGTCCGGCGGGACGCCGCCGGCCTGCTGAGGTGGGAACCGGTCGAGGCCGAAGCCGTGCTGCCCGCCCCGCGCGTGCTGGGGGACTGAGCCCACTCCGCCCGTCGGGCGACGACCGTGGACAGGGTGCAGTGCCGGTGCTATAACCGGACTACTCCATACTGCATACAACATCCAGTCGAGTGGGTGACGCCATGTCCGAGCAGGGGACCACCACCGCGGTTCGCGAACTGAAGGACGTCTACGGACGCCGGTACCGGGTCGGCGAAAGCGACCTGGACCTGCTCGGTCGCCCGCGGAGCTGGATGCTCTGGCTCAGCGGCGCCGCGATGTTCGCGGCCGGGCTGCAGCAGTACGGCTTCGGCGCCATCGCGCCGGTGCTCGCCGGGGCCCACGGCTGGACGTTCACCGAGGTGGTGGTGTCGCTCGCCGTCTGGGCCGTGGCCCAGGCGAGTGTGGTGTTCCCCGTCGCGTGGCTGCGCGACCGCGGCCGGCTCTCGCCGTCGTTCGCCGTGGTGCTGGGCGGGATCCTGTGCGCGATCGGGCTCGTGACGCTCGGCCACGCGTCGAGCCTGGCCGTGGTGTTCGTCGGCTACTCACTGCTCGGCGGCATCGGCACCGGGCTGGTCTACGGCACGTGCGTCGGTGCCGTGCTGCGGTGGTTCCCTGACCGCACCGCCACGCGCGTCGGCGCGGTCAGCGGGGCTTTCGCCTACGGCAGCGTCCCCTTCGTGCTCGTCGCCGGCTTCGGTCTCGGCGTCGGCAACCGCGGCGTGCTGCTCGACGTGACGGCGGCACTCGTGCTCGTCGTCGTGGCCGGCGCGGGTGTGCTCCTGCGCTACCCGCCGCGCAACTGGTGGCCGTCCGGCGCGCCGGACCCGCGTGAGTGGGCGCGAGACAAGGTCCGCAACCGCACCGTCTCGGTCAACCGGCCGGCCGTCCGCCACTACCGCCCGGCCGAACTCCTGCGGTGCGGCACGACTCTGGGTCTCTACGTCACGGTGGTGCTGGCCGCCGCGGTCCTGCTGTTCGACCTCGCCTACCTCGCCACGTTCGTCGCCGCGCAGGGCGGCGGCACGGGTCTCGCGGCGGTCGCGCTCGCCGTGCTGGCCGGCGTGACCGGGACGGGCCGGGTGCTGCTCGGGTGGCTGTCCGACCGCCTGGGCCGCCGCCGGATCCTGCGGCTGGCCCTGGTGGCCGGTGGCATCGGCCAGTTCGTGCTGTTCTACTCCGGCGAGCACCGGCACGCCTTCGGCCTCGTGCTCGGTGCCGCGCTCGCCGGGCTCGGCAACGGCTGCTGCTACACCCTGCTGACCGGGCTGGTGCGCGAGTACTTCGGCGAGGAGTCGGCGGTGCAGAACTTCGGCGTGCTCTACAGCGCCAAAGCCGTCGGCGCGCTGCTCGGCATCGGGCTCGCCGCACTCGTCGTCACGGCGCACGGCTACTTCGGCGCCTTCGCCGCGGCCGGTCTCTTCAGCCTGGCCGGCGCGGTCCTCACCGGACGGCTCACACAGCCGGGCCGGCCCAAGTCCCTGCTCCCCGCGCGCTGAACCGGAGGTGACCCCATGGGCCGGATGACGAGCCGACGCCGCGTGTTCCGCGTCGTCGACGGCGAGCTCACGATGCGCCCGGACACGCTCAGCGCCGAGGAGCCGCTGGAGATCCGCGTGGCCGGCAAGGCGCTCACGATCACCATGCGCACGCCCGGCAGCGACTTCGACCTCGCCGCCGGGTTCCTGGTGGGCGAGGGGATCGTGCACCAGGGTGCCGACGTCGCCGGGATCCGGTACTGCGCCGGCGCCTCGAGGGCTTCCGGGGACGGTTCCAACACCTACAACATCGTCGACGTCGTGCTGCGCGCCGGAGTGCCGCTGCCCGACCCGTCGATGGAACGCAACTTCTACACCACGTCCTCGTGCGGCCTCTGCGGCAAAGCGAGCCTGGACGCGGTGCGCACGACGTTGCGGTGGCCGGTGACCGCCGACCCGCTCGCCGTCGGCCCCGAGGTGCTGACGGGATTGCCCGACGCGTTGCGCGAGGCGCAGAAGGTGTTCGACCGCACCGGCGGCCTGCACGCCGCCGGGCTCTTCGACGCGAGTGGGCGACTGCTGTGCGTCCGGGAGGACGTGGGACGCCACAACGCGGTCGACAAGGTCGTGGGCTGGGCCGCGCGCGAGGGCCGGCTGCCGCTGACCGGCACCATGCTGATGGTCAGCGGACGGGCGTCGTTCGAGCTGGTGCAGAAGGCCGCGATGGCCGGAATCCCGTTGCTGGCGGCGGTTTCCGCGCCCTCGTCGCTCGCGGTTGAGCTGGCCGAGGAGGTCGGGCTGACGCTCGTCGGCTTCCTGCGTGGCAGCTCGATGAACGTCTACACCCGGGCCGACCGGCTCGGCCTGCACGACCCGCTGCAGCTCGTCGAGCGCTGAGGCCACCCGCGAAGAAGCCCCTTGCGCCACCGCTGCGGTGCAAGGGGCTTCGTTCACGGGGTCAGCAGTTGGTCGAGTACGAGTGCGCCCCGGTGCCGGCGAGCTTGCCGCTGTCGACGATGAGGTACTCGTCGCGGATCGGTGTTCCGGCGAACCACGATTCGAGGATCTCGCGGGTGCCCGCGGCGTAGCGCGTCTGGGCCGAGAGCGAAGAACCCGAGATGTGCGGGGTCATGCCGTGGTGCGGCATCGTGCGCCACGGGTGATCCGCCGGCGCGGGTTGCGGGAACCAGACGTCGCCGGCGTACCCGGCGAGCCGGCCGCTTTCCAGGGCCCGGACGATCGCGTCACGGTCGGCGATGCGGGCGCGGGCGGTGTTGATCAGGTACGCGCCGCGCTTCATGGTGGCGATGAGGTCGTCGTCGAACAGGCGCTCCGTTTCCGGGTGCAGGGGGCGCGTTGACGGTGACCACGTCGCAGTGCGGCACCATCGCCGCGGCGGTCTCGTGGAACGTCAGGCCCAGCTCCCGCTCGACCTCGGCCGGCAGGCGGTGCCGGTCGGTGTAGTGCAGGTGCACGTCGAACGGCTTGAGGCGCCGCAGCACCGCGAGGCCGATGCGACCCGCGGCCACGGTGCCGACGTGCATGCCCTCGACGTCGTAGGATCGGGCGACGCAGTCGGCGATGTTCCAGCCGCCGTCGAGCACGGTCCGGTACGAGGGCAGGTAGTTGCGCACCTGCGAAAGGATCATCATCACGACGTGCTCGGCGACGCTGATGCTGTTGCAGTACGTCGCCTCGGCCACGGTGACCCCGTGCACGATCGCCGCGTCGAGGTCGGTGTGGTCGGACCCGATGCCCGCGGTGACCACGAGCTTGAGGTTCTTCGCCCGCTCGAACCGCTCCGCCGTGAGGTAGGCGGGCCAGAACGGCTGCGAGATCACGATGTCGGCGTCGGGCAGTTCCCGGTCGAACACCGAGAAGTCCCGGTCCTTGTCGGACGTGACGACCAGCTGGTGGCCCTGGCTCTCCAGGAACTTCCGCAGGCCGAGCTCGCCGGAAACACTGCCGAGCAGGGCACCGGGCGTGAAGTCGATCGCCTTCGGGGACGGGAGGGTCTGGCCGCCGGGATAGCCGTCGAGGTGGGGCAGATCGTCGCGTGCGTAGGTCTTGGGGTACCCGTCGACCGGGTCGTCGTACAGCACGCAGAGCACCTTTGCCATGGTCTGTCTCCCGAGGTTTTTCGTTGGCAGCTAACGGATTCCACCCTCCTCCGAGGCTCGGGAGGGGTCAAAGCGTTAGTGCCTATACCGAGATAGGTCCCGGCTATGGCGCGGGCGCGAGGAAACCCGCGAGCACGCGCTCCAGCACTCCCCGGACGTCGACCTGCGGCGTGACCTCGAGCAGCGCGCGGGCGAGGATGGGCTCCGGGTCCCGGTCGGCCATCACGAGCCCGATCTGCGGCGGCTGGGCGAGGTTTTCCAGTGGCACCACCCGCATGCCCGGCGGCACGCCGAACATGTGCAGCCACGCGTGCGAGATCACGCTCGACCAGCGGCGCGAGGCGACGTGGGCGTAGAGCCCCGACACGGTGTCGGTCTCGATCGCCGGGACGACGGACGTGCCGGCGTCGGCGAAGAACCCGTCGAGGATACGGCGGTTGCGCATCTGCTGTCCGAGCAGGCACAGCGGCACGGTGGCGACCTCGGCCCAGCGGACGCGCTCGCGCCCGGCGAGCTCACCGTCGCGCGGCGTCAGGAGCAGGTAGCGCTCCTCGTAGAGCGGGTAGGTGCGGACGGCGCCGAGCTCCTCGTCGTCCACATAGGTCAGTGCGAGTCCAGCTCGTACTCCGCGAGCCGGCGCGTGATCTCCCGGGACGGAAGGGATTCCAGCGTCACGCGGGCGTGCGGGTGGCGTTCGCAGAACGGCGTCGTGAGCAAGGTCGCGGCGGTGAGCGAGGTCGGGATCGTGCCGACCCGCAGGACGCCCGAGAGGCTGCTGCGCATGGTGGAGAGGTCTTGGCGCAGGCCGTCGCACTCGGCGAGGATCCGGTGCGCCCACAGCAGCACGCGTTCGCCCTCGGGCGTCAGGCCCTCGAACCGCCGGCCCCGGCGCACGATCGGCGCGCCCAGTTCGTGCTCCAGCTTCCGGATCGCGGCCGACAGCGAGGGCTGCGAGACGTGACAGGCGTCGGCGGCGCGGGCGAAGTGACGTTCTCGTGCGAGCGCGACGAGGTACTGCAGTTGGCGTAGCAGCACATCTCATCATGGCGCACGCCCGGTACCGGGGAAAGGTCTTGCGGCGTCAGGTCAGGTGCCGCAGCACGGCCGCGACCGCCGGCGGGGGATCACCGGCCGGGCGGGTCACGGTGATGTGCCAGGTGGGGCCGCCGCGGGAGAAGGGCCGCGAACTGAGATCCGGGAACCGCGCGGCGACGGACGCGGGCAGGATGCACGCGCCCAGGTCGTGCCGCACCAGCTCCGCCGCCGCGCCGACGTCGGTGACCTCGTGGGCCACGGTGCGGCGCACCTGAGCGGTGTGGAACGCTCGGTCGGTCGCTTCGCGGTTGGCCCAGCCCGGAGCGAAGTCGACGACCGCCGCGGCGGCCGCGTCGGCGGCGGTGACCGGCCGGTCGGCCCCGCGATCGCCCGCGGGCGTCACCAGCACCATGGCCTCCCGCCGCAGTGGCCGGCTGACCAGGCCGTCACCGGCGACGCAGTCCTCCACGGCGACCAGAGCGTCCACACTGGACTCGTGCACCGCCGAGCGCAGCTGCCGCGGCGGGACCAGGAGGACCTGCACCTGCACGGCCGGGTGCTCCCGGCGCAGTGCCGCCAGGGCGCGGTGCGGGTCGGGCCACGCGCCGGGCATCACGCCGATGCGCACGCGGCCGCCGAGTTTCCACCGCGCCCCGTCCACGGTCGCCCGGGCGTGTTCGGCGGCCTTGAGCGCGGCGCGCGCGGCGGGCAGGAACGCGCGACCCGCCGGCGTCAGGGCGACGCGGTGGGTGGTGCGTTCGAACAACGACGTGCCGAGGTCGCGTTCGAGCGCGCGCACCACCGTGGACACCGTCGACTGCACGGTGTGCAGGCGGTGCGCCGCGGCGGTGAACCCACCCTCCTCGGCGACCGCGACGACGATCTCCAGCTGCCGCAGGTCCATCCGCGGTCCTCCTCGGGTGCTCGTGGTCAGGGCAGGGGCAGCAGTTCGACGTCACCGCCCCGGCAGCCCGGCGGCACCACGGCGAGGGCGTCGGCCAGCGCCGCGCCCCACAGCGAACCGGGCCGGTCGTGGCCCACCGGGGTGACGTCACCGCCCGAGCGCACGACGGGCACGAGCCGCGTGTCGCTCGGGTGCGCCGGCAAGGGCCCGGCGGCCCACGCCGTGACGGATGCGGGCTCGCGGTGCCCGCCGAGCTCGGTCAGCAGCGGCACGAGCAGCGTCAACCCGGCCCCGAGCGCTGCGAACGGGTTGCCCGGCAGCCCGACGACGCACCGGCCGTCGGGCAGCACCGCCAGCAGCTGCGGGTGGCCGGGCCGGACCGCGACGCCGTCCACGCGCACGTCGGCGAGCAGCGCGCGCAGCACTCCGCGCAGATGGTCGGCCGGCCCCCGGGAGGTGGCGCCGCAGACCACCACCACGTCCGCGTCGTCGCCGGTCAGCGCCGCGGTGAGGGCGTCGGGCCGGTCGGCGAGCCGGACGAGGCCGTGCTCGTCGGCACCCGCGGCGCGCAGCAGCCCGGGCAGCAGCGGGCCGATCGCGTCGCGCACCCGGCCCGGCCGCGGTAGCCCCGAGGTCTGGACCTCGTCGCCGGTCACGACCACCGACACCCGCGGCCGGCGGTGCACCAGCAGCGTGTCGTGCCCGACGGCCGCCGCCGCGCCGAGCACCGCGGCCGTGACGGTGGTCGAGGTGGTGAGCAGCTCCTCGCCCTCGGGACAGTCCTCACCCCGGCGGCGGACGTGCTTGCCGGTCGCCACGGTGCCGCTCACCCGCCGTCCACTGTGGACGGCGTGCTCCACCGGCAGCACCGCCCGCGTGCCGGCCGGGACCGGCGCGCCCGTGGCGATCTCGAGCGCCGTGCCGTGCGCCAGCACCCCGGCGTACGGCACGCCGCCGGCCCGGACCGCGCCCACCACGATCCACGGCCCGGGCCCGGCGACGGCGTACCCGTCCATCGCCGAGTTGTCGTACGCCGGCATCGGCACCAGGGCCCGGACCGGGCTCGCCAGTGCCCGGCCCAGCGCTTCGGTCAACGGCAGCTCCACCGCCTCGAGCGGCTTCACCGCGTCGCGGGCGATCCGGCGGGCCTCGGCCCATCCCCGGTGCATGACGTACCTCCTAGTCCGGCCGGCCCGCGGCGCCGACCTCGGTCATCGCCCCGGTCCGATCGTCGTACACGAACCCTCGCACGGACGCGGTGTGCGGCAGGAACGGACTGCTGCGCACCCGGCGCAGGCACTGGCGCACGTCCTGCTCGGCGTCGGTGAACGCCTCGGCCGACCAGGGCGGCCGGATCCCGGTGCCCTGCTCGACCTGGCGCGCGAACTCCGTGTCCGTGAAGGTTCGCATGCCGCAGTCCTCGTGGTGGACGAGGATGATCTCCCGGGTGCCCAGCAGCCGCTGGCTCACCGCGAGGGACCGGATCGCGTCGTCGGTCACGGCGCCGCCGGCGTTGCGGATCACGTGGGCGTCGCCCTCTTCCAGGCCCAGCAACCGATACACGCTGATCCGCGCGTCCATGCACGCCACCACCGCCACGCGCCGGCGTGGCCGCTTCACGAGCCGGGTGTGGTCGAGGCCGCGGTGGTAGCGCCCGGCGTTGGCGACCAGCGCGTCGATCTCGCCCACGGCTACGGCGTTCCCGCGAGGACCTCGCGCACCAGCCGCGCGGTCTCGCTCGGGGTCCGGCCGACGCGGATGCCCGCGGCCTCCAGCGCCGCCTTCTTCGCGACGGCCGTGCCCGCCGATCCCGAGACGATCGCGCCGGCGTGGCCCATCGTCTTGCCCTCCGGCGCGGTGAACCCGGCGACATAGCCGACGACGGGCTTGCTCACGTTCTCCCGGACGTAGGCGGCTGCGCGTTCCTCGGCGTCGCCGCCGATCTCGCCGATCAGCACGATCACGTCGGTCTCCGGGTCCTTCTCGAAGGCCTCGACCGCGTCGATGTGCGTGGTCCCGATCACCGGGTCGCCGCCGATGCCGACGCAGGTGGAGAAGCCGATGTCGCGCAGCTCGTGCATGAGCTGGTAGGTGAGCGTGCCCGACTTCGACACCAGCCCGATGCGGCCGGGGCCGGTGATGTCGGCCGGGATGATGCCCGCGTTGGACAGGCCGGGGGAGACGATGCCGGGGCAGTTCGGGCCGATGATCCGGGTCTTTCCGCCCCGGGCGACGGCGTGCGCCCAGAACACCGCCGAGTCGTGCACCGGCACGCCCTCGGTGATCACCACGGCCAGGCCGATCTCGGCATCGACGGCCTCGATCACCGCGTCCTTGACGAACGGCGGCGGCACGAACAGCACCACGACGTCGGCACCGGTCTCGGCCATCGCGTCCGCGACACTGCCGAACACGGGCAGCTCGTGCTCGCCGACCGCCACCTTCTGGCCGGCCTTGCGCGGGTTCACCCCGCCGGCCACGTTCGTGCCCGCGGCCAGCATCCGCTTGGTGTGCTTCATGCCTTCGGCGCCGGTCATGCCCGACACGACGACACGGCTGTTCTCGTCCAGGAAGATCGCCACTTCTCAGGCCTCCGCGCTAGCAGTAACGGTCGCGAGCTTGGCCGCCTCGCGGGCGGCGTCGTCCATGGTCTCCACCACGGTCACGAGCGGGTGGCCGGCTTTGGCGAGGATGCGCCGGCCCTCGGCCACGTTGTTGCCGTCGAGGCGCACCACCAGCGGTTTCGTCGCGCGCTCACCGAGGATTCCCAGCGCCTGCACGATGCCGTCGGCCACGGCGTCGCACGCGGTGATGCCGCCGAAGACGTTCACGAAGACGCTGCGCACGTCCGGGTCGCCGAGGATCACGCCGAGCCCGGCCGACATGATCCCGGCCGACGCGCCGCCGCCGATGTCGAGGAAGTTCGCCGGTCCGCGCGCGCCCACCTCGGCCGCCGCGGCCGCGACGACGTCCAATGTGGACATCACCAGCCCGGCGCCGTTGCCGATCACGCCGATGTCGCCGTCGAGCTTCACGTAGTTGAGCCCCTGCTCGGCGGCTTGGCGCTCCAGGGGGTCGCCCGCGTTCGGGTCGGCGAACGCCGCGTGGTCGGCGTGGCGGAACTCGGCGTTCGCGTCGAGGGTGACCTTGCCGTCGAGCGCGATCACCTGGCCGTCCTTGGTGCGCGCCAGCGGGTTCACCTCGACGAGCGTGGCGTCCTCGCCGACGAAGACCTCCCACAGCCGCACCAGCGCGTCGGCGATGTCGTCGGCCACCTCGGCCGGGAACCGCGCCGCGGCGACGATCTCGGCTGCCTTGGCGCGGTCCACGCCGGTCAGCGCGTCGACCGGCACCTTCGCCAGCGCCTCGGGCCGCGTCGCCGCGACCTCCTCGATCTCCATGCCACCGGCCACCGACGCCATGGCGAGGAACGTCCGCTCCGCGCGGTCGAGCAGGTAGGACACGTAGTACTCGTCGGCGATCTCGCTCGCCTCGGTCACCAGCACCTTGTGCACGGTGTGGCCCTTGATGTCCATGCCCAGGATGTCGTCGGCGACCTGTTCGGCGTCGTCGGGCGCCGCGGCGAGCTTCACTCCGCCGGCCTTGCCGCGTCCGCCGGTCTTGACCTGTGCCTTCACCACCACGGTGCCGCCGATCACCACGGCCGCGGCGCGCGCTTCTTCCGGGCTCGCGGCGACGCGGCCGCGGGGGACCGGTACGCGGTGCGAGGAGAACAGCTCGCGCGCCTCGTGTTCGAAGAGATCCATCTGAGTCCTTCCTGGCGGGCCCGGGTGGGCCGCGAACGGGACTGGGGAGGAAAAGGGCCGTCCGGCGTGCCGTCATCCGCTGCGGCTCCGGCGAAAAAAACCTCCGGACAAACCTGCGGATGGCCCTGGACAGCGAGTCGCTCGGGGAGTAATTCTAATGCCTACCTCATACGGTATGCAATCTACAGTTTTCGGCGAAGGTGCCGCTGACCTGGAGGGATGCCTTCGCCGCGGCTGTGGACCGACGGCAGTGCAGACCGGGGAGCGCACCGGAACGAGCGCCCGGATCAGAGAGGTCCGGCGTGAGACCAGAGGAGTTGAGCAATGGCGCCAACCACGACCGGCCAGAACGTCGACAAGGACCGGGCCGCCCCTGCGACGAACGGCGGCCAGCCGGCTCCGGACACGATCTCCGGCGGGCACCTGGTGGCCAAGGCGCTCAAGGCGGAGGGCGTCGACACGATCTTCACGCTGTGCGGCGGGCACATCATCGACATCTACGACGGCTGCGTCGACGAGGGCATCAACGTCATCGACGTACGCCATGAGCAGGTCGCCGCGCACGCGGCCGACGGCTACGCGCGGATCACCGGCCGCCCCGGCTGCGCGGTCGTCACCGCGGGCCCGGGCACCACCGACGCGGTCACAGGCGTGGCCAACGCCCTGCGCGCGGAGAGCCCGATGCTGCTGATCGGCGGCCAGGGCGCGCTGAGCCAGCACAAGATGGGCTCACTGCAGGACCTCCCGCACGTGGACATGATGAACCCGATCACCAAGTTCGCCGCGACCGTGCCCTCGACCGCCCGCGCGGCCGACCTCGTGTCGATGGCGTTCCGCGAGGCACTGGCCGGAGCGCCCGGCCCGGCGTTCCTGGAGATCCCGCGCGACGTGCTCGACGCGCGGGTCCCGTTGTCGGCCGCGCGGATCCCCGAGTCTGGCCGTTACCGCGCCTCGACCCGCAGTGCCGGCGACCCCGCCGACGTCGAGCGTCTCGCCGACCTGCTGGTGCACGCCAAGAAGCCGGTGATCCTGCTGGGCAGCCAGGTCTGGACCACGCGCGCGGCCGAGCCGGCGACCGAGCTCGTGCGCACGCTGAACATCCCCGCGTACATGAACGGCGCGGGCCGCGGCACCCTGCCGCCCGGCGACCCGCACCACTTCCAGCTTTCGCGCCGCTACGCGTTCGACAACGCGGACGTGATCGTGATCGTCGGGACGCCGTTCGACTTCCGCATGGGCTACGGCAAGCGCCTTTCGCCTGACGCCACGGTGGTGCAGATCGACCTGGACTACCGCACCGTCGGCAAGAACCGCGACATCGACCTGGGCCTCGTCGGCGACGCCGGGCAGATCCTCGCCGGGGTGACGCAGGCGGCTTCCGGCCGCACCGACAACGGCGCGGTGGCCCGCAAGCCGTGGCTGGAAGAACTGCGCGCGGTGGAGGACAAGGCGAAGGAGAAGCGCCTGCCGCAGCAGCTTTCCGACGCGAACCCGATCCACCCGTACCGGCTCGTGCACGAGATCAACGAGTTCCTCACCGAGGACTCGATCTACATCGGCGACGGCGGCGACATCGTCACCTTCTCGGGCCAGGTCGTGCAGCCGAAGTCGCCGGGCCACTGGATGGACCCTGGCCCGCTCGGCACGCTCGGCGTCGGCATCCCGTTCGTGATGGCCGCCAAGCACGCCCGCCCCGACAAGGAGGTCGTCGCGCTGTTCGGCGACGGCGCGTTCTCCCTGACCGGCTGGGACTTCGAGACGCTGGTGCGGTTCAACCTGCCCTTCGTCGGGATCGTCGGCAACAACTCGTCGATGAACCAGATCCGCTACGGCCAGGCCCAGAAGTACGGCCTGTCCCGCGAGCGCATCGGCAACACTCTCGGCGACGTCCGCTACGACGAGTTCGCCCGCATGCTGGGCGGCTACGGCGAGGAGGTCCGCGACCCCGCCGACATCGCGCCGGCGCTGCAGCGCGCCCGTGAGTCCGGCAAGCCGTCGCTGATCAACGTCTGGGTCGACCCGGACGCCTACGCCCCCGGAACCATGAACCAGACGATGTACAAGTAGTCGGGAGGCACGAGAAATGGGAAAGGCACTCGAAGGCGTCCGCGTCCTCGACATGACCCATGTCCAGTCGGGACCGTCGTCGACCCAGATCCTCGCCTGGCTGGGCGCGGACGTGATCAAGCTGGAGACACCGGGACGCGGGGACATCACCCGCGGCCAGCTGCGGGACCTGCCCGGAGTGGACAGTCTCTACTTCACGATGCTGAACGGGAACAAGCGCAGCATCACGCTCAACATGAAAAGCGAGGAGGGCAAGGAGATCTTCACGAAGCTGGTGTCCGGTGTGGACATCCTCGTGGAGAACTTCGGCCCCGGTGTCGTCGACCGCTTCGGCTTCTCCTGGGAGAAGCTGCAGGAGATCAACGACCGGCTGATCTACGCGTCCATCAAGGGCTTCGGCCCGGGTCGCTACGCCGACTTCAAGGCCTACGAGGTGATCGCGCAGGCCATGGGCGGCTCGATGAGCACCACCGGGTTCGAGGAGGGTCCGCCCACCGCGACCGGTGCGCAGATCGGCGACTCCGGCACGGGCATCCACCTCGTGGCCGCGATCCTCGCCGCCCTCTACCAGCGCACGAACTCGGGCCGCGGGCAGCGGGTGCAGGTGGCCATGCAGGACGCCGTGCTCAACCTCTGCCGCGTGAAGCTGCGCGACCAGCAGCGACTGGCGCACGGCCCGCTCGGCGAGTACCCCAACGAGGTGTTCGGCGACGAGGTGCCGCGCTCGGGCAACGCGTCCGGCGGCGGGCAGCCCGGCTGGGCGGTGCGTTGCGCGCCCGGCGGCCCGAACGACTACATCTACGTGATCATCCAGCCC
The DNA here is from genome assembly GCF_040678995.1 of Amycolatopsis sp. NPDC049253. Lineage (NCBI taxonomy): Bacteria > Bacillati > Actinomycetota > Actinomycetes > Pseudonocardiales > Pseudonocardiaceae > Amycolatopsis > Amycolatopsis sp. NPDC049253. The sequence continues at coordinate 173,668 of NZ_JBFAQX010000004.1, forward strand.
GTCGGCTGGCAGCCCATCACCGAGCTGATCGGGCAGCCCGAGCTCGCCGAGGACCCGGAGTGGGCCACGCCCGAGGCCCGTCTGTCCAAATTGGACAAGGTGTTCGCGCTCGTGGAGCAGTGGACCGAGCGCCACACCAAGTGGGAGGTCATGGAGAAGCTCAACGCCCGCAACATCCCGTGCGGGCCGATCCTGTCCACCCAGGAGCTCATCGAGGACGAGACGCTCGCCGAGCTCGGCAGCGTGGTCGAGGTCGACCACCCGGAGCGCGGCAAGTTCAAGACCGTGGGCTGCCCGCTCAAGCTGTCGGACTCCCCGGTCGACATCGGCCGCTCGCCGCTGCTGGGCGAGCACAACGACGAGGTGCTGGGCGAGCTCGGCTACGCAGGCGACGACCTCGAGCGGCTGCGCACCGCAGGCGTGATCTAAGGAGAAGCTGGATGACCACGGGAACCGGCCGCGCTGCGGTCGAGAAGATCCTGGAGAAGGCGGCGGCCGAGGGACGCTCGTCCCTCACCGCCCCCGAAGGCCGCGCGGTGTGCGAGGCCTACGACATCCCCACCCCGGCCGAGCGCCTGGCGACCTCGGCCGACGAGGCCGTGGCGCAGGCGCAGGAGATCGGCCTGCCGGTGGTGCTGAAGATCGTGTCGCCCGACATCCTGCACAAGACCGAGGCCGGAGGCGTGCTCGTCGGTCTGCGCACGGCCGAGCAGGTGGCCGACGGGTACGCCACGATCCTCGCCAATGCCAAGGCGTACAACGCCGGGGCGAGCATCGTCGGCGTGCAGGTGCAGCAGATGCTCACCACCGGCCAGGAGGTGATCATCGGGTCGGTCACCGACCAGACCTTCGGCAAGATCGTGGCCTTCGGGCTCGGCGGCGTGCTCGTCGAGGTCCTCAAGGACGTGACCTTCCGGCTGGCCCCCACCGGCGAGGACGAGGCACTGTCCATGGTGGACGGCATCGCCGCCGCCGAGGTCCTCAACGGGGTGCGCGGCAGCGAGGCGGTGGACAAGAAGGCGCTCGCGGGCATCGTGAACAAGCTCTCGCAGCTCGTCACGGACTTCCCGCAGCTGGCGGAGGTCGACCTCAACCCGGTGCTCGCCACGGCCGCCGGCGCGACCGCGGTCGACGTGCGCATCCTGGTCGACCCGGACGCGGCCAAGGAGCCGGTGCGGTTCACGCAGGAGGAGATCCTCGCGTCGATGAACCGGATCATGAAGCCGGCCGCCGTCGCGGTCATCGGGGCTTCGGCCGAGGCCGGCAAGATCGGCAACTCGGTGATGAAGAACCTCGTCAACGGCGGGTACGCGGGGGAGATCCACCCGATCAACCCCAAGGCGTCGGAGATCCTGGACCGCAAGGCCTACGCGAGCATCGCCGACGTACCCGGGGACGTGGACGTCGCCGTGTTCGCCATCCCGGCGAAGTTCGTGCCCGCCGCGCTCGAAGAAGCGGGCAAAAAGGGCGTGGCCGGCGCGATCCTGATCCCGTCCGGGTTCGGCGAGACCGGGAACATCGAGCTGCAGGACGAGGTCGTGGCGATCGCGCGCAAGCACGGCGTGCGCATCCTCGGGCCGAACATCTACGGCTACTACTACACGCCGGAGAACCTGTCGGCGACCTTCTGCACCCCGTACGACGTCAAGGGCGGTGTCGCGCTCTCCTCGCAGAGCGGCGGCATCGGCATGGCGATCCTGGGCTTCAGCCGGTCGGCGGGCATGGGCGTGTCGTCCATCGTGGGCGTGGGCAACAAGGCGGACATCGACGAGGACGACCTGCTCACCTTCTTCGAACACGACGACAACACCCAGCTCGTCGCGATGCACCTCGAAGACCTCAAGGACGGCCGCTCGTTCGCGGAGACCGCCAAGCGGGTCTCGGCGAAGAAGCCCGTCGTGGTCCTGAAAGCCGGGCGTACCTCGCAGGGCGCGAAGGCGGCCAGCTCGCACACCGGCGCGCTGGCCGGCAACGACAAGGTCTACGACGACATCCTGCGCCAGAGCGGGGTGATCCGGGCGCCGGGGCTCAACGACATGCTGGAGTACGCCCGCGGCATCCCGCTGCTGCCGACGCCGCAGGGCGAGAACGTCGTGATCATCACCGGTGCCGGCGGCTCGGGCGTGCTGCTGTCGGACGCCTGCGTGGACAACGGCCTGTCGCTGATGGAGATCCCCGACGACCTCGACGCGGCGTTCCGCGAATTCATCCCGCCGTTCGGCGCGGCCGGCAACCCGGTGGACATCACGGGCGGCGAGCCGCCGTCGACGTACCGGAACACGATCGCGCTCGGCCTTTCGGACGAGCGCATCCACTCCCTGATTCTCGGCTACTGGCACACGATCGTCACGCCGCCGATGGTGTTCGCCGAGCTCGTGGTGGACGTGGTCGAGGAGTTCCGCCGCAAGGGGATCAACAAGCCGGTGGTGGCTTCGCTGTCCGGGGACGTCGAGGTGGAGGCCGCGAGCGACCACCTCTACGCCAACGGGATCGTCGCCTACCCGTACACGACCGAGAAGCCGGTGGCGGTACTCGGTGCCAAGTACCGCTGGGCGCGGTCGGCCGGGCTGCTCGGCTGATCACTTCCGGCGAGAGGGAAGGAGGCGTATCTTGCCGGACACCTAGCCGTCGGCCACGCGGGGGACACGAGCACACGCAGGAAGCGCCGGGCGCGCGCGGTCGCGCCCGGCGGGGGACAAGGAGCCACCCCACTCAGAGGGAACCGAAGTCAACGTTGACGAAAGAGAACTCTCATGACCGCAGCCCTACCGACGTACCAGGAGATCGTCGACGACAACGGACGCAAGTACCGGATCGGTGAGAGTCCCAGAGACATCATGGGCCGCTCACGCGCATTCATGGTCTGGCTGCCGTGGGTCGCCATGATGGCGGTGAGCGTGTTCGAGTACGGCTGGGGAGCCGTCGAAGGCACGCTCGAAGAGAAGTACGGCTGGTCGTTGTCGGACGCGTTCTGGCTGGCCAGTATCTGGGCCGTGTTCCAGGCCGGGGTCGCGTTCCCGGCCGGCCGGCTGCGCGAGAAGAACATCGTCTCGGCGAAGACCGCCATGCTCGTCGGCGCGCTCTTCTCCGGGATCGGCTACTTCACCATCGCGCACAGCGGAAACCTGGTGCTCGCCTTCATCGGGTACTCCGTGCTGGGCGGCACGGGCGCCGGATTGGTCTACGCCACCTGCATCAACATGGTCGGCAAGTGGTACCCCGAGAAGCGCGGTGCCCGCACGGGCTTCGTGAACGGCGGGTTCGCCTACGGTTCGGTGCCGTTCATCTACCTGTTCAGCGCCTTCCTCGGGCACGAGAACCTGACCGTCACGCTCGACGCCATCGGCCTCTACATGCTGCTGGTCGTCGGGATCTGCGGTTTCCTGTTCAAGGACCCGCCGAAGAACTGGTGGCCGTCCGAGGTCGACCCCATCGCCTGGCTGAAGGGCAAGGCCGCGGGCAGCGCCAAGAGCCTGGAGAAGAACCCGCCGGCCGTCCGGCAGTTCACGCCGATGGAGGCGATCAAGACCGGCATGCTCCCGCTGATGTGGGTCACGCTGATCGTGATCGGCGGCGTGTCGTTGTTCGGCATCAACTTCCAGGTGCCCTTCGCCGAGGAGAGCCACTTCGGTGCGTTCGTGGCGGCCTCGTCGGCCGGCATCCTCGCGATCGTCAACGGCGTCGGCCGCGGCCTGGTCGGCTGGGCGTCGGACCGCATCGGGCGCAAGCAGACGCTGTTCTGGGTGCTCGTGATCGCGGCGGTCGCGCAGTTCGGCGTGATGTGGTCGGGCAACACGCACAGCCTGTTCTGGTTCATGGTGTTCGCGGTCCTGACCGGGTTCGGCAGCGGCGCGTTCTACCCGCTGTTCGCCGCGCTCGTGCCGGACTACTTCGGTGAGAACCACAACGCCACGAACTACGGCCTCGTCTACAGCGCCAAGCTCATCGGCGGTGTCGGCGGTGGTGGTCTCGCCGCGGGCGTGATCGCGGCGTGGGGCTACACCGGTGCCTACATCCTGGCCGGTTGCATCGCGTTGCTGTCGGCCGTCATGGTGCTGTTCCTGCGCCAGCCGGGCCGCCGAAGCGGCCCGACCGCCTCGGAGCAGACCGGCGCGGTCGCGCAGGCCTCACCGGCCACCGGGAGCGCCGGCAGCTGACGCCTGCCGGGGTTTTCGGTACAGGGCCCGGGAGTGAGGGGGCGGCTGACGCCCGCCCCGTCACTCCCGGGCTGCTTCGGGCCGCTCGTGGAACGCCTGGCGCGTGCGTTCCGTGTGGTGGGCCATGATCTTCTCCGCCTTCTCGACGTCGTGCGCCGCGACGGCCTCGATCAGCTCGGCGTGCTCGTGCCAGGCGTCGTGGCCGCGGGGCCGGGCGATCGGCGTGTAGTACCAGCGCACACGGCGGTCGACGAGCCCGATCAGCTCGGCCAGCACGGCGTTGCCCGTCAGCTCGGTGAGGAACGCGTGCAGGTCGGCGTTGGCCGAGACCAGGCCTTCGCTGTCGTCGGCGGCGAGCGCTTCGAGGCCGGCGTTCTGCAGCTCCCACAGCCGGGCCACGTCCGCTTCGGTCGCGCACCCGGCGGCCAGCCGCGCCGAGTGGGTTTCGAGCACCGCGCGGACGCCGAGCAGCTGGTCGGCCTCCTCGTCGGTCGGCATGTGCACGAAGGCGCCCTGCGCGGGCCGCAGGTCGACCCAGCCCTCGGTCTGCAGACGCTGCAGCGCTTCGCGGACCGGCTGGCGGCTCACGCCGAGGTACTCCGCAAGGTCGGCCTCGACGAGGTGCTGCCCGGGTTCGAGCGTGCGGTTGATGATGAGCTCGGCCAGCGCGTCGTACACGACCTGGCGCAGCGGCGCCGGCCGCTCCACGCGCTGGGCGGACTTGGCCGCGAGAGAACCCTTGGCCGTCCGCCGACCGGTGGGCCCGCGCTCGGGCAGGGGAGAGGCGGTCTGGGTCACGAGGCACCTCGAGGTCTGAGTTGACGCGGTCCGCGCGAATGCGGGGAAACCGGGGGAGTTCGTGGAGCTGCCCCGAGGATACAGGTTTTGGTATGCAAAATCCCAACTCTTCACTCTGTGGCCTGGATCTCACCCGAAGTGGATCAATCGGACACGCCTGAAATGACAATCAGTACCGGGTGGTCCTGCTCCGCCCGGGTGCCATCGGCGAATTCCATCACCGGATCCTGGCGCCTGAGGACTTCACGGGATACTGTATGCAATCGCTGTGTTCGACCGAGCGGGAGGCACACCATGCGGGTTGCTGTTCTGGGCGCGGGCGCGATCGGCGCCTACGTGGGTGCGGCCATGCACCGAGGCGGCACCGAGGTCCATCTGGTCGCGCGCAAGGCGCACCTCGAGGCGATGCGCGAACACGGAGTGCGGGTGCTCAGCCCCCGCGGCGACTTCACCGCGCATCCCCACGTCACCGACGACCCGGCCGAGATCGGCCCGGTCGACTTCGTCTTCCTCGGGCTCAAAGCCCACTCCTATCCGAGCAGCGGCCCGCTGCTCGAACCACTGCTGGGCCCCGACACCGCGCTCGTCGCGGCGCAGAACGGGATCCCGTGGTGGTACTTCCACGGCCTGACCGGACACCCCCTGGAGGGCCACCGGGTCGAGACCGTCGACCCGGACGGCGAGACCAGCCGGGTGATGGCCGTCGAGCGCGCCATCGGGTGCGTCGTCTACTGCTCCACCGTGATCGAGGAGCCGGGCGTGATCCGCCACCTCGAGGGCACGCGGTTCTCTCTCGGGGAGCCGGCGGGCGGGGTCTCGCCCCGCTGCGTCGCGTTGTCGGAGGCGATGGTCGAGGGCGGCCTCAAGGCGCCCGTCGAACCGAACCTGCGCGACGACATCTGGGTCAAGCTCATGGGCAACGTCGCCTTCAACCCGTTGAGCGCGCTGACGCGGGCGACGATGGCGCAGATGTGCGAGCACGACGACACGCGCGAGCTCGTGGCCACGATGATGACCGAGACCCTCGCGATCGCCCGGGCCGCGGGCGCGGATCCCCAGGTCTCCGTGGAGAAGCGGATCGACGGTGCCTGGCGCGTCGGGCACCACAAGACGTCGATGCTGCAGGACCTCGAAGCCGGCAAGCCGCTGGAGATCGACGCCATCATCGGCGCCGTCGTCGAGCTGGCCGAGCTCACCGGGGTGCCCGCGCCCGCGCTGCGCCACGTGCACGCGGCCATCGGCCTGCTGAACCGCACGGCCACCGCCGTGCCGGTCGGCTGACACCCATCCCACCACCTGCTGGAGGCAGAGAATGAAGCGCAGGAAGGACACCACGCCGTACGCCCGGCTGACCGAACCGCTGGTGCGGGACTCCGGTGTGCTGCGGCCGGCGACGTGGGAAGAGGCGCTCGACCGCGCCGCCGCGGGGTTCCGGCGCACGCTGGAGACGAAGGGCCCCGAGGCGTTCGGCATGTTCTCCTGCGCGCGGGCCACGAACGAGATGAACTTCGTGGCCCAGAAGTTCACCCGCGCGGTGATGGGCACGAACAACGTCGACTCGTGCAACCGGACCTGCCACGCGCCCAGCGTGGCGGGTCTGGCGCGGGTGTTCGACAGCGGCGGCGGCACGTCGTCGTACGCGGAGATCGAAGACGCCGACGTGATCGTGATCTGGGGCGGCAACCCGCGCGAGGCGCACCCGATCTTCTTCCAGCACGTGCTCAAGGCCGTCCACAAGGGAGCCAAGCTCTTCGTGGTGGATCCGCGTCAGACGAGCACGGCGAAGTGGGCGCACCGGCAGCTGCAGCTGGAGGTCGGCACCGACATCCCGCTCGCCAACGCGATCGCGCGGGAGATCATCCACTCCGGACTCGCGAACACCACGTTCATCGAACGGGCCACGGAAGGCTACGAGGAGTTCGCCGCCTCCGTGGAGCCGTGGACGCTCGAGGTCGCCGAGCAGGTCACGAAGGTGCCGGCCGAGCTCATCAAGGAGCTCGCCCACACCTACGCCCGCGCCGACCGCGGGCAGATGTCGTGGACGCTGGGCATCACCGAGCACCACAACGGCACAGACAACGTGCTGTCGCTGATCAACCTGTCGCTGCTGGCCGGGCAGGTGGGGCGGTACGGCGCCGGGCTGAACCCGTTGCGCGGGCAGAACAATGTGCAGGGCGGCGGCGACATGGGCGCGATCCCCGACCGGCTGCCGGGGTTCCAGGACATCCTCGATCCGGCCGTGCGCGCGAAGTTCGACGCGGCGTGGGGCTCGCACATCCCGCCGTACAAGGGCAAGAACCTCACGCAGATGCTCGAGGCGATGGAGGACGGCCGAATCACCTGCGTGTACGTGATCGGGGAGAACCCGGTGCAGTCCGAGGCCGACTGCGAGCACACGATCAAGCGCCTGTCGAACATCGAGCACCTGGTGGTGCAGGACATCTTCCTCACCAAGACCGCGCAGCTGGCCGACGTGGTGCTGCCGGCGTCGGCGGCCTGGTGCGAGAGCGACGGCACCTTCACCAACAGCGAGCGGCGCGTGCAGCGGGTGCGCAAGGCGGTGAACCCGCCGGCCGGGGCGCGCGACGACATCGAGCTGCTCTGCGAGCTCGCCCGCCGGCTGGGCCACGACTGGCACTACAGCGGCGAGGACGGCCGCGAGGTCTGGGACGAGCTGCGGTCGCTCTCGCCGATGCACGCCGGCATGAGCTATGCACGGCTCGAGGAGCTCGGCGGCATCCAGTGGCCGTGCTACAGCGAGGACACGCTGGAGCCGTCGTACCTGCACGGCCGGCTGTGGGCCGAGGACCCGGCCGAGCGCGGCCGTCCGGCACCGTTCACGGTGCTGCGCCACAGCCCGCCGGTCGACGTGCTCGACGACGAGTTCCCGTTGCGCCTCACCACGGGCCGGCGCCTGGACTCGTACAACACCGGCGTGCAGTCGGGCGGGTTCCCGTCGCCGCGCCGACGTGGCGAGACGCTCGACCTGTGCTCGGCCGACGCCGCGCAGCTGGGTGTGGTGGAGGACGAAATGGTGCAGGTCTCGTCGCGGCGCGGCGCGATCGTCGCGCCCGTGCGGATCGACGAGGGGCTGCGCCCCGGCCTGGCCTTCATGACGTTCCACTTCCCGGACGAGATCGACGTCAACGTGATCACCATCGAGGCCACGGACCCCGTGGCCGGCACCGCGGAGTACAAAGCCGCTGCCATCCGCGTGGATAAATTGCCTTCGGGGGGTTCCGGGGGGCTTGCCCCCCGGCTGGGGCCCGGGGCTGGGCCCCGGAAGACACCGCTCGACGCGGTCGCGGGCTGAGGGGGCGGGGATGGACCTCCAGTTCCTCGATGCCAAGGCGTCGTTCGAAGAACGCGCGGCCGTCGACGCGCTGCCCGAGGGCGCGGCCCGCGACCAGCTGCTGCCCGCGCTGCACGCGGTGAACGACCGCGTCGGCTGGATCAGCCAGGGCGCGCTGAACTACATCTGCGAGAAGCTGCACGTGCCGCCGGCCGAGGCATACGGCGTGGCGAGCTTCTACTCGCTGTTCTCGCTCACCGAACGGCCGCAGCGCGTGGTGCACGTGTGCACCGACCTCGCGTGCCGCGTCAACGGGGCCGACACGGTGTGCGACACGCTCACCGAGCACGTCGGGCCCGCGGGCAAGGCGCGCGGCGGAGTCACGTGGCTGCGCAGCCCGTGCCTGGGGGTGTGCGAGAAGGCGCCCGCGGCACTGGCGTTCGAGGCCGGCGACCCGCCGGGCAGCGAACTGCTCGCGCCCGCCACCGGCGCCTCCGTGGTGCTGGCCGCGCGCCGCTCTCCCTCCCCGGCGGAGGGCGCCGCGCCGGTGCTGCACCAGACGGACCGGGAATCGCTGCGGCTGCTGCGCCGGGTCGGGGCGGTCGATCCGGAGAGCCTCGACGACTACCGCGCCACCGGTGGCTACGCGGCGCTGCGCAACGCGCTGCGGCTCGGCCCGAACGGCGTGATCCGCGAGGTCACCGACTCCGGGCTGATGGGCCGCGGCGGCGCGGCGTTCCCCACCGGGCGCAAGTGGGAGGGCGCGGCGCGCCAGCCCGCCCTGCCGCACTACCTGGTGTGCAACGCGGACGAGAGCGAGCCCGGCACGTTCAAGGACCGCGTGCTGCTGGAGGGCGACCCGTTCGCGCTGGTCGAGGCGATGACGATCGCCGGGTTCGCGACCGGCGCCACCCGAGGGTTCCTGTACCTGCGCGGCGAGTACCCCCGCGCGCGCCGGCTGGTGCAGCACGCGATCGACGTCGCCCGTGAGCGCGGGTTCCTCGGCGTGGACATCATGGGCCACGAGGGGTTCTCGTTCGACATCGAGATCCGCCGCGGCGCCGGTGCCTACATCTGCGGCGAGGAGACGGCGATCTTCAACTCGATCGAGGGCTTCCGCGGGGAGCCCCGGTCGAAGCCGCCCTTCCCGACCGAGCAGGGCCTGTTCGGCAAGCCGACGGTGGTCAACAACGTCGAGACCCTGGTCAACGTGCCGCTGATCCTGACTGCCGGGTATGCGGCGTACCGGGAGATCGGCACGGAGTCCTCGGCCGGGCCCAAGCTGTTCTGCCTGTCCGGCAACGTGCGCAAGCCCGGCGTGTACGAGGTCCCGTTCGGTACCACGCTGCGCGAGCTGCTGGAGCTGGCCGGGGGAGTGCCGGAGGGCCGTGAGCTGCGGGCGGTGCTGCTGGGTGGCGCGGCCGGCGGGTTCGTGCGGCCCGACGAGCTCGACCTGCCGTTGACGATGGAGGACGCGCGGGCCGCCGGCACCACGCTCGGGTCCGGCGTCGTGCTGGCGCTGGACGACCAGGCTGACCTCGGCGGGTTCCTGCTGCGCATCGCGTCGTTCTTCCGCGACGAGTCGTGCGGGCAGTGCGTGCCCTGCCGCATCGGGACGGTCCGGCAGGAGGAGGCGGTGAGTCGCATCGTCGGCGGCCGCAAGCTGAGCACCGGCGCCGACGATCTCGCGCTGCTGCGGGAGGTCGGACAGGTGATGCGGGACTCGTCGATCTGCGGGCTGGGGCAGACGGCGTGGAACGCGATCGAGTCGGCCGTCGAGCGGCTGGGCGCATTGGACGGAGGACAGCGATGACGGTCATCGAGATAGGACTGCCGAAGCGGCTGGTCGAGTTCACTGTGGACGGTGAGACCGTCCGGGTGCCCGAGGGCGCGACGATTCTGGACGCGTGTTCGGCCGTGGGAAAAGAGATCCCGACGCTCTGCTATGGCGACACCTTGAAGCCCGCCAACGCGTGCCGGGTGTGCACGGTCGAGGTGGAGGGTTCGCGGACGCTCGTGCCGTCGTGCTCGCGCAAGGCCGAGCCGGGCATGGTCGTGCACACGGATTCCGAGCGCACCCGGACGAGCCGCAAGGTGGTACTGGAGCTGCTCGGCTCGGCCACCGACCTCTCGACCACCCCCGGCGTCGCCGATTGGATCGCGGAGACGGGCGCCGACCCCGAGCGGTTCGGCCCGCCGGCGCCGGCCTCCGACGAGCGCGACGACGCGGTGCCGGGCGAGCACGAGCCGGTCGACGGGCTCACCGCGGCCACCGTGCGCCAGCCGGTCAAGGTGGACAACGCGCTCTATGTCCGGGACTACGGCAAGTGCATCCTGTGCTACAAGTGCGTGGATGCCTGTGGTGACCAGTGGCAGAACTCGTTCGCCATCTCCGTGGCCGGGCGCGGATTCGGCGCGCGGATCTCCACGGAGTTCGCGACGCCGCTGCCGGAGAGCGCGTGTGTCTACTGTGGAAACTGCGTCGAGGTCTGCCCCACGGGCGCGCTCAGCTTCAAGGCCGAGCACGACAAACGCGAGGACGGCAGCTGGGACGAGTCCGCCCAGACGCAGACCACCACGGTGTGCACGTTCTGCGGGGTCGGCTGCAACCTCACGCTCCACGTGCAGGAAAACGAGATCGTGAAGGTCACCAGCCCGCACGACAGCTCCGTGACCCACGGCAACCTCTGCATCAAGGGCCGCTTCGGCTGGCAGCACGTGCAGAACACCTGACGGCGGCCCCGGCCCGCCTGCCCCGGACCCGCCGTACCCCGCCCCGGCCGACACGCGCGGACGGCGGGTCCCGTGCGCTCTTTTCCTTCCGAACACCCTCAGCGAAGGGGGCAATGGTGCCTTCTGTCGAAGAAATCTCCCGAGTCGTGACCTCCGTCGTCGCGCCGGCCGCGGGCGAGGCCGACCGGCTCGCGCGGTTCCCGCGAGGGGCGATGGCCGCGTTGAGCCGCAAGGGCGTGCTGGCGCTGACGGCGTCGCGGCGGCTGGGCGGGGGTGGCCACGGACTGGCCGAGGCCGCGCGGGTGGTCGAAGTGGTGGCGCGTTCGTGCGCGAGCACGGCCACGGTGCTGCGTTCGCACTTCGCGGCGGTCGCGGTGCTGGAGGCGCACGCGGACCCGTCCGTGCGCGCGGAACTCGCCTCCGGCCGCCACCTCAGCACGCTGGCGCTGGTCGACGCGAGGCCCGGCAGCCGCCTGCTCGCGCCGGACGGGGTGGCCGGTTCCCACGGCGGGGTCGTCGACTTGACCGGCCGCAAGGCCGGGGTGGTCGCGGCGGGCGAGGCCGACAGCTACGTGTGGTCGAGCCGGCCGGCGAGCGGCCGGGGTGCCGCGACCGTGTGGTTCGTGCCTGGCCACGCGCCCGGGTTGTTCGTCCCCGCCGCCGGTGGCGGCCTGGGGCTGCGGGCGAGCGCGACCACCACCGTGTGCGCGGATCCTGTGCAGCTGCCGGAAAACACGGTCCTCGGACGAGACGGCGACGGAGCCGACGTGGTGCTCGATCTGGCGCTGCCGTGGTTCCTCGGCCTCGGCGCGGCCGTCGCACTGGGTCTCGCGGAGGCGGCGATCGAACGGGTCTCGCGGGACGGGTCCGGACCGGATCTCGCTCGCCTGCGCCTGCGTGCTTCCGCCGTGCGGGTGCTGGCCGCCGACGCGTTCGCCACGTACAGCTGGGATCCCGCGCACGCGTTGCCGAAGTTCTTCCACCTCTGGCTCGCCGCCGCGGAAACCGTCACGGCGACCACCGAGGCGGCGCTGCGGCTGTGCTCGGGCTACCCGGGCGACCCGGTGCTCGAACGCTGCTTCCGCGACGCGCGGGCGCACTGCGCGCTGGAGCCGACCGTAGACACCGTGGTGGACCTCGCCGCCCGCGCGAGTGGCGACCTCGTCGGCCGCGAAGTGTCCGCGGCCCGTTGACCGGGCACAGCTCGGACGGCTAGTCTCGATATACGGAAGAAAACTTCCATGATGCGAAACTACGAGGTCAGAGCAATCCGATGAGCCGAGGTATCCGATGACCGGTCCCGCCGGGGTGCGGCACTCGCTGCCCTACACCGCCAACCTGTCGATCCTGTTCACCGAGCTCCCGCTGCTCGAGCGCGCGCAGGCCGCTCGGGCAGCGGGCTTCACCGCGGTCGAGTACTGGTGGCCGTTCGACGGCGCCGACCCGCGCCCGGTCGAGGTCGAGAAGTTCGTGCGCTCCATCGAACAGGCCGGGGTGCAGCTCACCGGGCTGAACCTGTTCGCCGGCGACATGGGCGCGGGCGAGCGCGGGCTCGTGTCGTGGGTCGGGCGCGAGGCGGAGTTCGCCGTGAGCCTCACCATCGCGGTCGGGATCGCGGAGCGGCTCGGCTGCCGCAGCTTCAACGCGCTGTACGGCAACCGGCTCGACGGCGTCGCACCGTCCGAACAGGACGCGCTGGCCCTGGAGCACCTGGCCACGGCCGCCGAGGCGGCGGGCAAGATCGGGGCTCAGCTGGTGCTGGAGCCGCTGTCGGGCACCCCGGCCTACCCGCTCAAGACGGCGGCGGACGCCGTGGCGGTCATGGACCGGCTGGGGCTGGGCAACGTGCGCCTGCTCGCGGACCTCTACCACCTGGCGGTGAACGGCGAGGACCTCGATTCCGTGATCGCCGGGTACACCCCGCGCACCGGGCACGTGCAGATCGCCGACGCGCCGGGCCGGCACCAGCCGGGCACGGGGGAGCTCGACCTCGAGGGACACCTGGAAAAGCTGGAGGCGGCGGGCTACCGCGGGCACGTGGGGATCGAGTACAAACCGGACGGTCCCACGCTCGAGTCGCTGGCCTGGCTGCCGGAAGAGCGAAGGGGAGACAAATGAGCAAGGTGGGCTTCATCGGCCTCGGCGTGATGGGCACGCCGATGGCCGCGCACCTGGCCGGTGCGGGACACGACGTGAGCGGCTTCGACCTGAGCGCCGCCGCGCTGGCGAAGCTGACGGCGGCGGGCGGGCGCGCGGCGTCCGACGTGGCGGACGCGGTGGCCGAGGCGGAAGTGGTGGTCACGATGCTGCCCGACCACCCGCAGGTCGAGCAGGTGGTGCTGGCGGCAGGCGGGGTGCTCGACGTCGTGAAGCCGGGCGCGCTGCTGGCCGACATGAGCACCATCCGGCCGGAGACGTCGATCGCCGTCGCGAAGGCCGGTGGCGCCAAGGGGATCCGGGTGCTCGACGCGCCGGTCTCCGGCGGCCAGGCGGGCGCGGAGCAGGCCGCACTGTCCATCATGGTCGGTGGCGAAGCCGAGGACTTCGAGGCGGCCAGGCCGATCTTCGAGGTGCTGGGCAAGACGATCGTCCACGTGGGACCGCATGGCGCGGGCCAGGTCGTGAAGGCGGCCAACCAGCTCGTGGTCGGCGGCATCTACGGGCTGGTCGCCGAGGCGATCGTGCTGCTGGAGGCGTCCGGGGTGGACGCGGGCACGGGGCTCGACGTGCTGGCGGGCGGGCTCGCCGGCAGCCGGATCCTGGAGCTCAAGCGCAAGTCGATGGTCGCGCGGCAGTTCCAGCCGGGGTTCCGGATCGATCTGCACCACAAGGACATGGGCATCGCGCTCGCGGCGGCGCGCCAGGCGGACGTCGCGTTGCCGCTGACCGGGCTGGTCGCCCAGCTCGTGGCCGCCGGGCGTGCCATGGGCCACGGGTCGCTGGACCACTCGGCGCTGCTGAAGGTCGTCGAGGAGCTGTCCGGCCGCGAGCGCTGACCGTGGCCCGGAGCGCCGGCGCTGACGCTGACGAGCGAGCAAGCGCCGGCCGGTTCTCGTCGGGGTCGTGATCGAGCGTGAGGCCGACGTGGTGAAGGAGTTCGGGAGCTGGGTCCCTGCCGCGGGCAGGCCCGGGGGGGTGCGGGACCCGCCCGCGGCAGTGCTCGTCCGCGGTTACTGGCTGGCGACGAGGTCGGCCAGCGAGGCGAGCGTCTCGGCGTGGCGGCTGCCCGGAACGGCGTGGAAGACCACCAGCGACAGCGCGTCGGGGCCGGGCAGGGTGAGTTTGTCGCTGTGGAGGTCGAGGCGGCCGGCGGCCGGGTGGCGGAAGCGGACGAGGTGGCCGGTGCGGGGCTTGATGTCGTGGCGGGACCACAGTTCGCGGAAGCGTTCACTCTTCGCGGAGAGCTCGGTGATCAGCTCGGTGGCGGCGGGGTCGCCCACGTCGCGGCCGAGTGCGGCGCGCAGGCCGCCCACGCCGTCGGCCGTCATCTCGTCCCAGTCGACGCGGAAGTCCTGCTCGGCGGGGTCGAGGAACACCGCGCGCAGGAGGTTGTGGCCGGCCGCGTAGTGGGGCGAGAGCGCGGCGGCGACGGCGTTGGCGGCGAGGACGTTGGTGAGGCGGTCCTGCACATACGAGGGCGTGGCCGGCCACGTGCCGATCAGCTCGGCGATGCTCGGCGGCACCACTGGAGCGGGGCCCACGCCGGCGGCGGGCGCGGGGGCGGTGAGGCTGTGGAGGTGGTTCGTGGCGTCGTCGTCGAGGCCCAGCACGCGGGCCAGCGCGTCGAGGACCTGTGCGGACGGGTTCTGGTCGCGACCCTGCTCGAGGCGCATGTAGTAGTCGCTGCTGATCCCGGCCAGCAGCGCCAGCTCCTCGCGGCGCAGGCCGCGCACGCGCCGCCGCCCGCCGGCGGGCAGGCCGACGTCTTCGGGCGACACGAGCTGGCGCCGCGCCCGGAGGTAGTCGCCGAGGAGGTTGGCCACGCCCGACAGTCTACGAGAGCGCGGCCAGGAGTCCGAAGTAGACGGCGCCGCCCACCACCGCGCCCACGAAAACGCCACTGGCCACCTCGGCTGCCGTGTGGTCACCCAGCTCCACGCGCGACCAGGCGACCCACAGCACGAAGGGCACCAGCAAGAGCAGCCACGGCCCGTACACCCACACGAGCATCACCGTCGCCCCCGCGGCGACCTCGGCGTGGATGGAGATCTTGAACTTCAGCCCGAACGTGATCGCGACCGCCACCACCAGGCAAGCCAGCTCGGTCGCCGTCAGCGCGATCAGTTCGTCCGGCGCCCCGCCGACGATCAGCACCACGAACCCCGCCGCCAGCGAGCCGAGGCACACCGCGAACGGCACCACCCGCCCCGCCCGGTTCGTCACGTGGTGCGAGTCCCACTTCCCACGCCCCGCCCCGCGCACGATGACCGCCATGGGAATCAACGACCCCGTGACGCCCACGACGAGCCCCCACAGAACCGCCGCCCCGACCCGGTGACCGGTCACCTCCCACGCCACCGCGAGCGGCAAGCCCAGCACCCACACCCACGGCGCCAACACCTCCGTCGCGACGCGCGCCGCACCCCGCCGAACCCCAGTGGACGCCGACACGGTCGAGGACATCGGTCTCCTTGCGTTGGGGACTCCGCGGGTTTTCCGGACAGGTTGGGGATCTTACGGGGTTCGGGGTTCGCTGCTGCCGTGGTCTGGTCGGTTGTGAACGGTCGTGGGTGTTCCGGGAGTGCTGGCCGGGGCTGGCGAATAGATGAGCGGTGTCTGTGCTGGTCGGCGCAGGCTGGGCTGTGAAATTCGCGAATCAGTCCTCATCCGGGTCGGACGCGCCCTGGCCGCCTGACGCGCTGCCGCGTCCTCCTCATCGCCGTCTATGAGGGCCGCCAAGTCCGGTGGGCCCTGGCCAACCCCGCCTGGCCCATGCCCGGCCGAACTGACGCAGTTCGTCATGGTCACCCCGGCAGCCGACTGCCCGACCGCGGACGTGGCCGCCACGGAGGTCGCCCGATGACTCGCGAGCGGGAGGTTTCGGCTGGGAGCAGGCCCGCGGTGGAGGCCGCCGATCGGCAGCGAGACGCGCCCGGGAGGCGGCGAGTGTCGCCGGGAGCCAAGGGGGAGTCGGCTGCTGTTCCGCTGCACTGGAAGTGTCTGCCGACCGTCGGTCCGCGGTTGCGGCCGGTTCTGTTTGCGAGGACTGGCACAACCTGGTCGAGGTCGTGGTGGCGGGGGAGACGGCGAGTTCGGCGCGCTGGTGGGGTTCGGGCTGGATTCCGCGGGGGAGGTGGCGTCCGCGGCGGCGGTGGCGTGGCAGTTCGCCGGGCCGGATCCGCAGCGGCGGGAGCGCGCCGCGCTGAAGGTGATCGTGGTGTCGTTCTTCGCGTTGGCCGCCAATGTCGTGGCCGGCGCCGCCGGGTTTGTGCGGGGGAGCGAGGGCGGGGCACCGGACCGTCGGGACCGTGCAGGCGGCGGTGTCGCCGTCGGTCATGCCGGTGCTGGCGAGTGCGCAGCGCAGGGCCGACCGCGAACGCGGTTCCGCGAGTGTCGTGGCCGGCTCCCAGCAGGTGCTGTTGCTCGGGTTACCTCTCGGCGGTGTTGCCGGCCGGGCTGCTGCTCAGCACGCTGTTCGGCTGGTATTGGGCCGCGCCGGGCGTCGCGCGGGGCATCGCGGTGGTTGTGGGGCGCGAGGGGCGCGAGGCCTGGTGTGGCGAGCACTGCTGCTGGGTGTGCGCCAGACCGCGGTCGCGGCCGAGCCACCACTGCAAGGCCCGCAGGACCACCGCGAAGGCGATGAACACGCCCACCAGCAGCACCGAACCGCCGAGATCACTCACCGCACGCCCTCTTCCCACGCGTCACCTGACGAACCCCAGCGTGCGACGGCACCGCGCGGCTCGTCCCCGGCGCTCACGCTTCCTTGACGCCCGCGGGCACGACGTTGACGTCATGCGCCGGGTGCGCGTGGATCAGCGCCCGGGTGAGCCGGGGCAAGGCCGTCGCCAGGTGCTGCTCGGCGGCGTGGGCGATGCCGTGCGCCTCGGCCAGCGTGCGGGCCGGGTCGACCGACACCTCGGCTTCGGCCGCGAGGGTGTGGCCGATCCAGCGCAGCCGGATCACGTCGACGCCCAGCACGCCGGGCGTCCCGGCGAGCGCGTGCTCGGCGTCGTCCACCAGGTGCGGGTCGACGGCGTCGAGCAGCCGGCCGAACACCTCGCGCGCGGCGTCGCGCAGCACCAGCACGATCGCCACCGTGATGAGCAGGCCCACCACCGGATCGGCCCACGTCCAGCCGACGAGCGCCCCGCCCGCCGCGAGCACCACGGCGAGGCTGGCGAACCCGTCGGTCCGCGCGTGGAGCCCGTCCGCCACGAGCGCCGCCGACCCGATCCGCCGCCCGACGCGGATGCGGAAGCGCGCGACGAATTCGTTGCCCGCGAAACCGATCACGCCGGCGAGCGCCACCCACCCGGCCCCCGTCATCGGCCGCGGGTTCAGCAGGCGGTCGATGGCCTCGTACCCCGCGAGCACCGCGGACCCGGCCATCACCACGAGGATCACCAGGCCGGCGAGATCCTCGGCGCGCCCGAGCCCGTGCGTGAACCGGCGCGTCGCCTGCCTCCGCGCCAGCAGGAACGCGACGGCCAGCGGCACGGCGGTCAGTGCGTCGGCGAAGTTGTGCAGCGTGTCGCCGAGCAGCGCGACCGATCCGGTGAACCCGACCACCACGAGCTGCGCGACCGCCGTCGCCAGCAGCCCGGCGAACGACAGCCACAACGCGCGCATCCCGGAGCGGCTCGCCTCGAGCGTGCCGTCGACGAGCTCCGCCGACTCGTGGCTGTGCGGTTTCAGGGCGTGCTTGAGCCGGCTCCAGTGGCCGTGCCCATGCCCATGTCCGTGTCCAGCGCTGTCCATGTCGGCACGGTAGCAGAATGCATGAAGATATGTTCATGTCTCCTGTGGTGTTCTAGTCTCCTTTCCATGGGACACGGGGTCGAAGGGCGCCGCCGCCACGCGGGACCGCTCGACGCGACCACCGCGGCCGCGGTCGCCACCACGCTGCAGGCGCTCGCGACGCCGAGCCGCCTGCTGATCCTCAGCGCGTTGCGCGAACAGCCCCTCGCCGTCGGCGACCTGGTGGCCGCGGTCGGGATGGAGCAGTCGGCGGTGTCGCACCAGCTGCGGCTGCTGCGCAACCTCGGGCTGGTCGTCGGCACCCGCAACGGCCGCAGCATCGTCTACAGCCTGTACGACAACCACGTCGCCCAGTTGCTCGACGAAGCCGTCTACCACAGCGAACACCTGCGGCTCGGGGTCGCCGACCGCGCGGGTGAAGCCGGGTAAGGCCGCGCCGGGTTCGGGGTGTGTCTCGTGCGGTGGGTGCTCCTTTCGTTCGCCTAGACTTCGGGTGTGAGTGAGTCTTGCGATGCCGTCGACCAGGTCATCGCGCAGTGGCGGCAGGAACGGCCGGACCTCGACCTGTCCGCCATGGACGTGTTCGGGCGGCTCGCCCAGCTGACCCGGGTGGTCGAGTCCGCGGTGGAACGCGTCTTCACCGAACACGGCCTGCGCCCCGGCGAGTTCGACGTGCTCGCCGCGCTGCGCCGGACCGGCCCGCCCTACACGCTCACCCCCTCCGAGCTCTCGGCCGCGCTGATGACCTCCCGCGCCGGCATGACCAACCGCCTCGACCGCCTGGAGACAGCGGGATACGTCGAGCGCAGCCTCGACCCGGCCGACCGCCGCAGCTTCCGCATCACCCTCACCCCGGCCGGCCGCGACGTCATCGACGCGACCCTCACCGACCACGCCGCGGGGCTCGCGACGCTCCTTTCCTCGGCCACCAGCCCTGAGGACGCGGCTACGCTGAGCCGCATTCTCAAGGCCATGCTCGCGGAACTCGGCTGAGGTCTGGTGGGTGACGGCCTGAACTGTCCTGTGTGGACGGATCCGGCGGCGCCTGATCGCGGACGCCGGTCACGACAGTGGTGCGCAACCGCCACGAATTGACGGCAGGACCGCCGCATCCGGCACGGCGGCCACCGGACGGCCCGCATCGCCGTGCCGGCGAGCGTTGCCGCCCGTGCGGACCAACAGTGGTGACGGCGTCGGCTGCAGTGGACTGAGCGCCCGCAACTGCCCGCCGCACCTTCGCGATGGCCGGATGGTGCGCTCAATCCCCAGCCCGCCGGTTGCGAGGCCGGGTGCTGAGACTGGGTTTCTCGACACCAAAGCGGCGTCGTCGCAAACTCATCCGTCCCGGTCGCATGCCGCGGCGCTCCGTCCTTCCCGCGCAACGTCAGAACGGCGGATCCCCCGCACCCGCCGTGACCGGTACCGAGGTGGCAGGGGACCACGGGTTGTCGGACCGACCTGAGCTCTCCGCGGAATCACCCGCAGGCGGCCCGGAACGGTTGGCGCGGTTGACTTTCGCCGTGGCGTAGCGCAGGGAGGGGCCGACTTCGTCGACCTGGAGTTCCACGACGGTGCGGTGTTCGCCTTCCTTGGTGTCGTAGGAGCGTTGGGTGAGGCGGCCCTGGACGATGACGCGCGTGCCGCGGGTGAGGGATTCCGCGGCGTTCTCCGCGGGCTGGCGCCAGAGCGCGCAGCGCAAGAAGAGGGCCTCGCCGTCTTTCCATTCGCCGGAGGCGCGGTCGAAGGTGCGCGGGGTGGACGCGACGGTGAAGTTGGCGACGGCGGCGCCGGACGGGGTGAAGCGCAGCTCCGGGTCGGACGTGAGGTTGCCGACGATGGTGACGACCGTGTCTCCGGCCATGGTGTTCTCCTCGGTTTCCGGCGGCGCCCCGGGGTGAGGGCCGCTTCCGGGATTCAGGAGACCATCCGGGTACGACAGTTTCCCCGGCCGTCGCCGTCACCCCATCAGGTGGTGTGCCGGAACCCTTCCTTCGGCCGTGGCCGGACCCGCCGCCGCCACGGCACCATGGGCGGCCGGAGGACGGCGGAGAGGAAGCTGATGAGGACCTGGAAGAAGGCCCGCGCGGGAGTGCTGGCGCTGGCGTTGGTGGCGAGCACCGCGGCAACCCCCGCGAGTGGCACCGCGACCGACTGCTGCGGCGGCCCCTCGTCCTGGACCACCGGGGACAAGTCCGCGCTCGGCACCTCGGCGACGACGCAGAGCCCCGTCTGGTTCACCGTCGCGGACGGCGTGACGTCCGAGGTCTTCTACCCGCGCGCGGACGTCCCCGAGACGCAGGACCTGCAGTACGTGATCACCGATGGCTCCTCCTTCGTCGACCTCGAACGCGACGCGACGAACCACGTCGTCTCGATGCCCGACGAGAAGTCGCTCGAATACACCGTCACCAACACCGCGAAGAGCGGCCGCTACCGCATCACCACCACCTACGTCACCGACCCGGCCCGCGCGACGCTCGTGACCCGCACGCGGTTCCAGTCGCTCGACGGTGGCACGTACCGGCTTTACCTGCTCGCGAACCCGTCCATGGCCGGCGGCGCGGGCGGGGACACCGCTTCGTGGGACGGCAGCGGCCTTGTCGCCGGCGGCACGGAGAACCTTTTCGGCACGACGACCACCGTCGTCTCGTCGCTTCGGGTGTCGACCGGATTCTCCGCGCACGACAACGGATACTCCGGCGCCGCCAGCGACTGCCTCGTCGACCTGCGTGCCGACCACACGCTGGACAACGGGTTCGATTCGGTTTCGGGCGCGGGCAACGTGGTCCAGTGTGGACAGATCCCGGTCACCGCGGACACGACCTTCACCGTCGCTCTCGGGTACGGCTCCACCGCGCAAGCCGCGACGAGCGCGGCGACCGGGTCACTGGCCGCGGGGTTCGACTCGCTCGAATCCGGCTACCGCACGGGCTGGAACTGCTACGTCGGGAGCCTCAAGCCCGCGCCCGCCAGCGTCGCGGGGGATCAGCAGCGGCGCCGCGCGTATTACGTCGCCGCGATGGCCTTGCACGCGGCCGAGGACAAGACGTTCCGAGGGGCCAGCGTGGCCGGGCTCGCGACGCCGTGGGGCGACGTCGTGAACGGCGACAGCCTCGGCGACGGCTACCACCGCGTGTGGGGCCGCGACCTCTACCAGCAGGCCACCGGCCTCCTGGCCGCCGGCGACACCGCGCAGCCGAAAGGCATGGCGCAGTTCCTGTGGGGCTCGCAGTGGATCGGCTCGCCGACCGCCGGTGACGGCACGACGTACCCGGCCGGCGCCTTCCCGCGCTACAGCCCCGTGAGCGGCGTCGCCGGCGCCAGTGCCCAGCAGCTCGGGTGCTGCGAGCAGCTCGACCAGGACGCCGACGCGATCGTGCTCGCGTGGCTGACCGGTCTCACCGACGCCGCCACGTACGCGAAGGTCAAGGTCACCGCCGAGCACCTGCGCACGAGCGGTCCCGCCACGACCGAACGCTGGGAAGAGCAGTACGGCCAGTCGCCGTCGTCGATCGCCGCGGAGATCGCGGGCCTGGTGACGGCCGGCGCGATCGCGCGGGCCAACGGCGACACGGCGAGCGCGGCGACGTGGGAGTCCACAGCGGACTCCTGGCGGGCGTCGCTCGACTCGTGGACCGTGACGACGTCCGGTTTCTGGGGCGGCCACACGTACTACGAGCGCCTCGACAAGGGCACCGACCCCGACGACGGCGGACAGATCTGCTTCGACGAAGGCTGCTTCTACGAGCACGACGTGGTCGACTTCGGCTTCCTCGACCTCGTGCGGCTCGGCGTGCGCGCGCCGTCCGACCCGACGATCGCCGCCTCGATCGCCCCGACGGCCGCCGCGTCGGACGGCAACGCGCCCATGCAGGTGACCCTGCCCGACGGTGACGTCTACTTCCACCGCTACCCGCACGACAACTACGGCGAAAGCACCTCCGCCTGCACCGGCTGGCCCGCAGGCGGCCCGTCACGCTTCGGGCGGCTGTGGCCCGTGCTGTCCGGCGAGCGTGGCGAGTACGAGCTCGCCAACGGCCGCTCGGCCGCGGTCTACCTCAAGTCCATGGCCGACGCCGCCAACGACGGCTACTTCATCCCCGAGCAGGTGTGGGACCGTTCGAGCGGCTGCTTCGCCCTCGGCCGTCCGACCGGCAGCGCCGCGCCCCTGATGTGGGCGGAGGGCCAGTACCTGCGGCTGGCGCAGAGCATGGACGCGGGCCGCAACCTCGACACGCCTTCGGTGGTGAAGGACCGGTACGGCAGCTGAGGCCCGCGGCGACCGTCGGGCGAATTCGCCGAGCACCACGCGCCCGACGTCGCGGGAACGGCCGCGACGGCAGAGCGGCTGCGGCGCTCGCCGAATGCCTACAGGTCCGTCGAGAACGCCACGCTCTTCTGCGCCCGCACGTCCGCCAGCCGGGCCTCCAGCGCGTCCGTGATCGCGGTCCACGCGTCGCTGCCCAGGACCAGGCGGCGGGGCGCCGGGTCCTGGCCGACGGTGGCGATCATGGCCGCCGCCATGCGGGCGGGGTCGCCGATGGCGAGGCTGGTGCGTTCCTCCAGGACCCGCCGGATGCGCGAGGCCGGGGACGCGGCGTAGGCGTCGATCTTGGGCGCCAGCCGCGAGTTGCCGTAGCGGAACTCGGTGCGCGCGCCGCCCGGTTCGACGAGCGTGACGCCGATGCCGAAGGGCGCGACTTCGTCGGCGAGGGCGTCGGCGAAGCCTTCGATGCCCCACTTCGTCGCGTGGTACAGGGAGCCGCCCGGCCAGGCGACCTGGCCGCCGACCGAGGACAGCTGCAGGATGCGGCCGCCGCCGTCGGCGCGGAGGTGGCCCACGGCGGCGCGGATGACCTGGACGGAGCCCAGCAGGTTGGTGTCGAGCTGGTGGCGCACCTGCTCGTCGGTGAGCTCCTCGGCGGCGCCCATGAGGCCGTAGCCGGCGTTGCTGACCACGACGTCCAGGCGCCCGAAGTGCGCGTGCGCGGCGTCGACCACCGGGCGGATGGCGGCGGTGTCGGTCATCTCCAGCACCGAGACGTGGAACGCGGAGCCGTGGGACTCGACGAGGTCGGCCACCGAGTCGAGGCGGCGGACGGTGCCCGCGACGCGGTCGCCGGCGGAAAGCAGCTGTTCGGCGAGGTGCCGGCCGAAGCCGGTACTCACGCCCGTGATGAACCAGGTTCGTGTCATGCCGCCAGCCTCTGCCGCAGATCGACGGCGAGCCAGCCCCCGCTGACAGGGGTGCCGGCAGGGCCACCTTCGCCGAATTATCGTGGAGGACATGGCGGGAAACGTGATCGGCGAGTACCTGCGCGCGCGGCGCGAGCAGGTGCGGCCGGAGGACGTCGGGATCACCGTGAACAGCCACCGGCGCGTGCCGGGCCTGCGGCGCGACGAGCTGGCGATGCTCGCGGGCATCAGCACGGAGTACTACACGCGGCTGGAGCAGGGCCGCGACCGTCACCCGTCGGCGCAGGTGCTCGACGCCGTGGCCCGCGGGCTGCGCCTCGACCGGGAGGCCACCGCGTACCTGCACGACCTGGCCGATCCCGCGCCACGCCGTCGCCGCGCGCCCGAAAGCCAGGAAAACGTGCGGCCCAGCGTCGGGCGGCTGATCGCGTCGTGGGAGCTGACGCCGGCGTACGTGCAGGGTCGCTACCTCGACGTCCTCGCCGCCAACCCGATCGCCGTCGCGCTCTCGCCCGTGTACACACCGGGCACCAACCTCCTGCGCGCCGTCCTGCTCGACCCCGCCGCGCAGGAGTTCTTCACCGGCTGGGAGGCGCGGGTGGGCGGTCTCGTGGCGAGCTTGCGCGCCGGAAGCGAGCCGGACGATCCGCGGCTGGTGGAGCTGGTCGCGGAGCTGTCGGAGGAGAGCGAGCTGTTCCGCCGCTTCTGGCCCCGCCACGACGTGCGCCCGCAGCCGGGCGGCGGGACCCACCACCTGCGCCACCCGGGAGTCGGCGAGCTGGACCTGCAGTACGACAAGTTCGCGGTGAGCGGCGCCGAGGACCAGCTGATGGTGATCTACCACGCGGAGCCGGGCACGCGGTCGGCCGAGGCCCTCCGGAAGCTGGCGGAAGGCCTCAGCGGACCAGGTGGAACGCCCGTGTCGCGGGGGCGAACGTCACCGACTGCCCGCGCGTCACGGTGACCGCGTCGTTCTCCAGGCCGTCGCCGAACGCGGTGAGGTGGTCGGATTCGACGTCGACCGTCAGCGCCGAAGTCGTGAGCTCGCCCTCGGTGAGCGAGGTCCCGGTGGTGGGGGAGGGCCAGGCCTCCCGGACGAACCACACGAGGCGGCGCTCGTCGACGGCCGGCAGGCGCAGCGGGCTGTGGCGTTCCTGCCAGACCGACCGGCACCAGCCCGTGGCGCCGGTGCCCGTGCCGACCAGCAGGCCCGACGACGCCTGCCGCTCGGGGCCGAGGCGGTAGCGCGCGGTCTGGTGGCTCGGGTGGCCGAGGTAGATCTCGTTGAGCGCCAAGAGCTTCTGGCCGTCGTCGGCGGTCAGCTCGACCATCGTGCGGGATTCGACGGAGTCCGTCGAGCGCAGCAGGTCCGCCGTGGCCGCGGCCGGGTGCCGGACCAGGACGCCCGGCTCACCGGGCGTGATGCCGACGACGGGCTGGCCCGTCAGGTACTTCGCGACGTTCGCGACCAGCCCGTCCTGCCCGACGACGAGCACCACGTCCTCCGGTGTGAACAGGAAGCGCGACAGGTCCGCTCGCTCGACGCTGCCGCGGCGCCAATCGAGCGGGATGGCGGCCGACACCGCGGTCAGGGCCCGCCGCAGCGCCGCGTCCTGCGCCACCACGTCGTCGAGCGAACGGCCGCGCGTGGCCAGGAAGAACTCCGCCTGTCCGAGCGTGCCGTGGCGGGCGAGCAGCTCGTCGAGCTCGGTGCGCCGGTGTACCACCACGGCCCGCGGGGCGAGGCTCACGACCCGACCCCCAGCCGGGCCAGCAGCGGGGCGATGAGGTCCGGCGTGAGCACGAGGCTGTCGATCTTCGGCAGGTTCGCCGCCAGCTCCTTCACGGCCAACGCCCGCAGCACCGGCTCCGGCAGGTCGCGGTACGCGGCCAGCCGCGCGGCCTCGCCGGCGGCCTCCGCTTCGCCGAGCGTGCGGGTGGCCTCGGCCTTCACCTGCGCCAGCCGCGCCTCCCGGCTCGCGCGGGCCTCGGTCTCGATGTGGTCGGCCGCCGCGGCCTCTTCGGCCTGACGCCGGGCGTTGGCGCCGCGCTGGGCGAGCAGCTGCTCCTCGCGCCGGGCCAGCTCGATCTTGTTCTGCAGCTCGTTCTCGCCGATCGCACGTTCGCGTTCCACGGCCAGCGCTCGCCGCTCGTACGTTGCTCGGTCGGCCTCTTGCTGCACCTTCTCGCGCGCGGTCGTCTGGAGCGCCTTCTCGACCTCCGGCTCGGCGCGGATCGCGACGACACGCACGTCGAGCACCGCCGAACCCGTCTGCGCGAGCCGCGTGTCCTCCTCGGCCAGCCCCGCGCGGATGCGGTCGCGCACCGCGCCGACGCCGTCGACGAGGGCCTCCGCGAGCGGCGTGCGGGTGAGCACGTCGAGAGCGTACTGCTGCACGTTCTCCGTGAGCAGTCCGCTGATCTGTGCCAGCGGGTCGCCGCGCCAGCGGCCGGTGTCCGGGTCGACGGAGAAGTCGATGCGCTGCGCCGCGAGCGCCGGGTCGACCACGCGGAACGTGAGCGCGAGCTGCACCGTCACGTCCTGGAAGTCGGCCGTGCGCGCGTGGAAGAGCAGGGGCAGCTCACGGTCGTCCACCGGGATCTCCGACAGGGCTGCGGCCAGTGGCCGATACCAGAACGACAGCCCGGTGCCGTCGTGCACGAGCTTGCCGCCGCGCAGGTGCCGGATGTGCGCGGTCGGCACGCCCCGCAGGTGCCGGAACCCGAACCGGCGCTTGATGTCCACCATGGGGACCTCCTTATCGTCGCCGTGACGATATGGGTCCGGCAGTCTTTTCGTCAAGCTGACGATTAGGGTGTAGTGTGCGACACATGGAGGAGTTCCCGCCCAGCGCGGTCACCGTGGACCTGGTCGTGCTCACCATCACCGGCGAGCAGCTGTGTGTGCTGCTGGTGCGGCGGGGGATCGAGCCGTTCCGCGACGCCTGGGCGCTGCCCGGTGGCTTCGTCCGCGCCGACGAGGACCTCGACACCGCGGCGCGGCGCGAGCTGGCGGAGGAGACGGGCCTGGCGCCCGGCACCGTCCACATCGAACAGCTCGCGGGCTACGGAGACCCGGGCCGCGACCCGCGGCTGCGCGTGGTGACCATCGCCTACCTGGCGCTCGCGCCCGACCTACCGGCGCCGCAGGCCGGGACCGACGCGGCCGAGGCGCGCTGGACCCCCGTCACGAGCCTCGACCCGGCGACGCTCGCGTTCGACCACGCGAAGATCTTCGCCGACGGCCTCGAACGGGCCCGCGCGAAACTCGAGTACACCCCGCTCGCCGCGGCGTTCTGCCCGCCCGAGTTCACGGTCGCGGAGCTGCGCCGCGTGTACGAGCTGGTGTGGGACGCGCGGCTGGACCCGCGCAACTTCCACCGCAAGGTCACGGGCGCCGAGGGACTCCTCGAACCCGTCGGCACCACCACGACCCGCGACGGCGGCCGGCCCGCCCGGCTGTACCGGAGGGGGCTGGCCGAGCTGCTGTCGCCGCCGATGTTGCGTACTCGGGGCTGAGGTTCAGCCGACGCGGATAGCCGCGATTTCCTCGGCGCGCGGCGAAGTCCGAGCACATCGCCGCCCGTGGGGATGGGGTCGTCGACCTGGCCCCGGCCGCGGCAAGTGACGGGATCGGTGACAGGCCGACGCGCCCTTGCCGCGAACCCGTGGCCAAGGGTTACGCGAGGCGAAGCGTCGCGATTTCCCACGGGCGCAGGGAAAGCCGCAACGCGCCGTCGGTCGCGGGGACCGGATCGCCGGGCCGGCCGAGCAGGTCCACCCGCTGAGCGGAGGTGAAGGAGCCGCGCACCACGGCGGTGGCCGCCTCCGGACACTGCGCGACCAGGCGCACCTCCAGCGCGCCCTCGCGCCGCCGCAGGCTGGTGAGCACCGCGCCCTCGACCGTGAGCCCGTGGCGGGACGCGGCCGGCGCGTCGAGCGCGCCGGTGCCGAGGGCGACGTGCAGGGGATGGCGGTAGCGCTCGGCCGCGCCGAGCAGGGCGCCGGCGCGCCAGTCGCCCGTGTGCGGCAGGACGGCCAGCTGCACGGTCGTGGTGCCGATCTGCTGCGCCAGCGGCGTCGGGATCTGCGGGCCGGCCGGTTCTTCGCGGTACGGGTGGACGTTGCGGCTGAGCCGGCCGCTCGTGCGCAGCACGGTGAGGGCGAGGGCATCGTCCAGCAGTTCGTACTCGCACGCCTGCGTCAGCAGCAGACCCGCGCCACCGGCGTCGGCGAAGCCGTGGGCCGGGAACGTCGGGATGGGGTACTCGCTGAAGCCGCCCTCGGCCGTGCGCCCGCGCTCGACGACGGCGAACTGGCCCTCGGCGTGCGAGGTCCGCGCGGCGCGGGCGAGCGGGACGTGGAACCGCACGCGGTGGTCGCGCGAGGCGTTGTCGATCGTGAGGCCGAGGCGGACGAACGGCTCGCCCGCACGTAGTTCGACGGCCATCGTCACGGTGCCGGGACAAGTCGACGGGCTGCGGCGATCGCCTGCCCAGTCCATCTCCGCCGGCCACGAGTAGGTCCGTTCGACGGTGAACGTCGTGCGCAGCGGCCCCGCCACGCCCGGCGTCACCCGCACCGAGTCCGGCTCGGTGACGAGGGTGTCCGTGCCGGGCGGCGCGTAGTTGTAGGAGTCGCCGCGATCGCCGCCGTCGACGATCCGGCCGACGCCGTCGAGCACCGTGCCGTCGGCCGCGGTGATCCGCAGCGCGCCGTCTTCGCGCACCTCGACCGCCACGAGCCCGTTGCTCGGCGACGGCCCGGCCACGACCGGCGCGGCGACCTCAAGAGCGTCCGGCACCACCCGCGCGGTCGTCCAGCCGAGAGCCGGGACGTCGATCAACGCGGTGACCGTCCGCTGTTCGGCCTGGCGGATGCGGATGGTCCACGCACCCGTCGCGCCGGTCACCGCCGCGCGCACGGCCTCGACGTCGAACGGTTCCTCCCCACCGTGGCGAGCGACGGAGAATTCCAGCAGGCGTTCCGCAGGGTCGCACCGCCAGCCGGTGATCTCACTGCCGAACAGCTCACGTCCGTGGATGCGGGGCAGGAAGAGCGGCAGGTCGGCGCCCGCAGCCGCTTCCTCGTGCAGCGACTGTCCGCCGCGCGCCTCCACCTGAGCGGGCAGGCGCGTGCCGTCGGGCAGCTCGAGCGCGACCTCGTCCCACGGCGCTTCGACGTCCAGCGTCACCAGGTCGCGGCGAGCCGCCGGCGTCGGGTTGAGCACCAGCAGCGAATCCCGCGCCACGGACCGGGCGAGCCGGCCGGCCACCCGGTCGCGCACCGCCTGCCCGAGGTGGCCCGCTTCGCTGATCCGCGCGAACACCTGCGTCGCCGTCTCGTCGACGCCGCAGCCGGTCACGGAGTCGTGTCCCGACGCGTCGACCAGCCGCCACCACGCCAGGTCCAGGAACCGCTGCGGCCACTCGGCCGAGAACAGCGCGGCGAACGGCTCGGCGTAGCGCTCCACGAGCCGCTCCGCCCGGGCCATCGCCTGCTTGAGCTGCGGGCGCACCGAAAGGACACCCGGCAGGATGTTGGCCGCCGCGTGGCTGCGCAGCTCACCTCGGACCACCGGCAAGGAAGGGTCCGCGGCGTCGCGCGCGCCGACGTACTCGGCCAGCGTGCTGATCCGCACGTCGACCGACGCCGGGTCGAGCCCCGCGACGAGCTTCACCAGCGAGCCGACGGGCGCGGAGTGGTCGGTGCCGTACATCGCGAGCACCTGGTCGGCGCCGAACGACGGCCGCAGCCGCCGCCCGAGCTCGGCCATGCGGGAGGCGAAGAAGCCGGGATCGGAGAACACGTAGGCCGCGTTGCCGTAACCGTTGGCCAGGTACTCCGCGCGCACCGAACTGCCGTCCGGCGCAGTCCAGCGGAACGCGTGACCGTCCACTCCGGACGGCACTCCGCGCCACACGCACGCGTGCTCGAACCCGGCGCCCGCGAGGATCTGCGGCATCTGCGCGCAGTGGCCGAACTCGTCGGGCAGGTAGCCCACGCGCATCGCGCCGCCGAGCTCGGTGGCGCGCGCCCACCCGAGCTCCAGGTTGCGCACGATGTTCTCGCCGGAGACGAGGAACTCGTCGAGCAGGATCTGCCACGGCCCCACCGCGAGCTGCCCGGACGCGACCAGCGCGGCCACCCGGTCGCGGTTCTCGCCGCGCACCTCCAGGTAGTCGTCGACCGCGGCCATCTGCCCGTCGAGTGTGAACCGGAACCGCGGGTCGGCCTCCGCGCGGTCGAGGACCTCGTCGAGCAGATCGACCAGGCGCAGGCGGAAGCGCTGGAACGGCTCGTACCACTCCCGGTCCCAGTGCGTGTGCGGGACGAGGCTGACCTCGGGCGCACCGGTCATCGGGTGGCTCCTTCGGGCGTGAGGGGGGAGAAGGTGAGCGTGAGGCTCGCTTTCCGGGCGTGCAGGCGGTAGCGCGGCAGCACACCGGGTCCGCAGGAGGCGGTGCCGAGCCCGTGCTGGGCCAGGTCGAGGTTGAGGTGCACGAGCTCGCCCGGCACCAGGTCGACGGTGTGGCGGGCGGCGTCGAGATCCTCCGACGTCCAGCGCCGCGCGGTGAAGTCGAACACCGGCTCGCCCTCGATCCGGATCCCGGCGCCGCTCGCGGACGTGAGGCGCAGCCAGCGCGTGTCGGCGCGGTTGCCGTTCTCTTGCGGGTACACGTACGGCGTCTGCAACGCGTCCACAGTGGAGGAGAACCGGCCGATCCGCGCCGCCTGGCGGCTGTCGGCGTAGGCTTCACCCGGACCCGCGCCGAACCATTCGACGCCGCCGAACGCGCCCGGCACCGCCATCCGCAGGCCGAGGCGGGGGAGCGTGCAGGGCCACTCGCCGTCCGGCTCCAGCTCGACCCGCAGGCGCAGCCGGTCGCCGTCGGCGGTCCAGTGGTACTCGGCGAGCACGCCGAACCCGAGCCCCGGCGGCGCGACCCGCGTCCGCACGACGAGCGCCGACGCCTGTCCGTCCACTTCGGCCACGCGGTGCTGCAGCCGGTGCAGGCCCGCGGCCCGCCACCGCGCGGCTTCGGGGTCGTCGGACCCCCGGTCGTTGTCGGTCGGCGCGCGCCACAGGTCCAGCCGCGGCCCCTCGACGCGGTGGCCGCCGAGCGCGACGAGCCGGCCCGTGGCCGCGTCGAACGCGCCGGGCCCGAGCCGCAGGACCCCGCGTTCGCGCAGCAGCGGCGCACCCACCGCGGGAGGCCCGGGGTCGGCAGCGGGCGTGACCGGGAGCTGTCCCCACGCCACGACGTGGCCCGCGGCCGCCCAGCCGGTGTCGGCCGCCAGCACCGCTCGCACGGTGAGCACGCCTTCCCCCGAAGTGCCGGGCAGCCGGGGGAGCGGTACCTCGAGGCTCTGTCCGGGGCGGATCTCGGGCACGGCAAGCTCGCCGGCCGCCACCTCGACTCCGTCGTCCTCGAAGCTCCAGCGGAACACCAGGTGCGCCGACCCGACCACGTCGTAGTGGTTCGAGATCCGCACACCCCCGGCACTCGCGCCGATCCGCACCGGCTCGAAGACCTTCGCGAACTCGGCCAGCGCCGGTGAGGGGGCGCGGTCGGGGTGGACCAGGCCGTCGATCACGAAGTTGCCGTCGTGGATCTGCTCGCCGAAGTCGCCGCCGTAGGCGAAGTACTCGCGGCCGGCGGCGTCGCGCCGGGCGAGCCCGTGGTCGAGCCACTCCCACACGAACCCGCCCTGCACGTGCGGGTACCGCTCGAACAGTTCGCGGTACTCCAGCAGCCCGCCGGGGCCGTTGCCCATCGCGTGCGCGAACTCGCACAGCAGGAACGGCAGCGACCGGCGGCGTTCGTTCGGGTCGTCGCGGCGGCCGATCCGGTCGACCTCCGCGTGATCGGCGTACATGCGGCTGTACACGTCCACGTACTCGCACTCGAAGTCGCCTTCGTAGTGCACCGGACGCGACGGGTCGCGCTCCCGCGTCCACGCCGCCGTCGCGGCGAGGTTCCGGCCGGTGTGGGCCTCGTTGCCGAGTGACCACAGCACGATCGACGGGTGGTTCTTGTCGCGCTCCACGGTGCGGCGCATGCGGTCGAGGTAGGCCTCACCCCAGCGCGGGTCGTCACTCGGGTTGCCCGCCCAGCCCAGGTCGCCGAAGCCGTGGGTCTCGAGGTCGCACTCGTCGATCACCCACAGGCCGTGGGTGTCGCACAGCTCCAGGAAGTACGGGTCGGGCGGGTAGTGGCTGGTGCGCACCGCGTTCACGTTGTGGCGCTTCATGAGCAACACGTCGGCCAGCGCGAACTCCCGCGGCAGCGCCCGGCCGAACCGCGGGTGGTGCTCGTGCCGGTTGACGCCGCGGAACAGCACGCGCCGGCCGTTCACCTCGAGCAGGCCGTTCTCGATCCGGACGGTCCGGAACCCGATCCGGACCGGCACGCGTTCGGCCTCGGTGTGCACCTCGCCGTGGTAGAGCCGCGGCGACTCGGCGCTCCACGGCTGGACGGCGAGCTCCACCGTCTCGCCGGCCGGCAGGTTCTCGACGCCGAGCTCGGGCACGCTCAGCAGCACGCCCTCGGCCGCGGTGACCGAGAGCGTGCCGAGGCCGCTGACGTGGTCGTAGCCGGCGTGCAGCCGGTAGTCCTCGACGCCACCCGCCGGGCGGGAGAGCAGGGTGACCCCGCGGAAGATGCCCGAGAGCCACCACATGTCCTGGTCCTCGAGGTAACTGCCCGAGGACCACTGGTGCACGCGCACGGCCAGCACGTTGCCGCGCGGACGCAGCAGGTGGCCCACCGCGAACTCGGACGGCAGCCGGCTGCCGCGCGTGACGCCGAGCTCTTCGCCGTTGAGCCATACCTTCGCGCACGAGTCGACGCCGTCGAAGCGCAGCACCGCCGGCTCGTCCGGCCAGGCGGCCGGCAGGTCGAACGTGAGCCGGTGATCACCCGTCGGGTTGTCCGACGGAACCAGCGGCGGCTGCACCGGGAACGGGTAGTGCACGTTGGTGTAAGCCGGTTTGCCGTGGCCCTGCAGCTGCCAGTGGCCCGGCACCGTGAGCGTGTCCCAGCCGCTGTCGTCGAAGTCGTCGCGCGCGATTCCCTCGGGCGCGGCCGCCGGTGAGGGCGACAGGCGGAACCGCCACGTCCCGGCCAGGCTCACCGACCGCGCGTCGGAGGAGAACGCGGCGCGGGGCGCCACCGAGCCGTGGCCGGGGGCGGGGTCTTCGACGTACGACGACGACATGGGTTCCTTTCAGCCCTTGAGGGCGCCGGCGGCGATGTTGCGGATGAAGTGACGGGCTCCGAAGAGGAAGACGATGATCAGCGGCACGATCGCCACGAGCGTCCCGGCCATCACGACGCTGTAATCCTTGACGTACACGCCCTGCAGCTGTGAGAGCGCCACCTGCAGGGTCACGTGGTTGGAGTCGATCAGCACGACCAGCGGCCACAGGTAGTCGTTCCAGGCGTTGACGAAGGTGAAGATGCCGAGGAACGCGAGTGCCGGGCGCAGCACCGGCAGCCCGACCGACAGGTACGTGCGGAAGAACCCCGCGCCGTCCATCCGGGCCGCTTCCAGCAGCTCGTCCGGGATGGCGCCGCGGGCGTACTGGCGCATCCAGAAGATGCCGAACGCGTTGGCGGCGGCCGGGATGATGAGCGCCTTGAGGTCGCCGACCCAGCCGAAGCCGGCCATGAGTGTGAACTGCGGGATCGCCGAGAGCTGCGTGGGCACCACGAACGTCGCCAGCAGGATGCCGAAGAGCACGTTGCTGCCCGGGAAGTCGTACTTGGCGAAGGTGAACGCCGCCAGCGAGTCGAAGAACAGCACCAGCACCGTGGTGACGACGGCGACGATCAGCGTGTTGAGCAGTGAGCCGAAGAAGTCGATCTTCGCGAACACCTCGCCGATGTTGGCGAACAGGTGCCCGCCGAACGTCAGCCGCGGCGGGGTCGCGTAGATGTCGGCCGTGGTGTTGGACGCCATCACGGCCAGCCAGTAGTAGGGGAAGAGGGTGATCAGGGCGCCGGCGGTCAGCGCCACCTGCGTCAGTACCCGTGCGCGCCTGCTCGTCATCGGCCGGCTCCCTTGGTCTGGACCTGGCCGCGCTCGGGCCGCATCACGAGCCGCCAGTTGAGGATCGAGAACAGGACGACGACCACGAAGATGCCCCACGCGATCGCGGCGCCGTAACCGAAGTCGTTGTCCGCGAAGGCCGTGTTGTAGAAGTAGAGGACCATCGTCATGCCCGCGCCGCCGGGGCCGCCGCGGTTGCCGAGCAGGACCTGCGACTCGGTGAAGATCTGCAGGCCGTTGATCGCCGACATCACCACGGAGAACAGCAGCACCGGCCGCAGCAGCGGGAGCGTGATGCGGAAGAACGTCTGCACCGGGCCGGCGCCGTCGATGCGGGCCGCCTCGAACACGTCCGGCGGCAACGCCTGCAGCCCGGCCAGGAAGATGATCGCGTTGTAGCCGGTCCAGCGCCAGATGATCATGATCGAGATCGCGCCGCGGATGGCCCACGGGTCGCTCAGCCAGTCGACATTGCCGATGCCGAACAGGCCCAGGAACCAGTTCAGGATCCCGAATTCGTCGGAGAAGATCGAGCCGAACACGAGGGACATGGCCACGATCGAGGTCACGTTCGGCAGGAAGTACGCGACCCGCAGCAGGCCCTTGTACCGCACCGAAGAGTTGAGCCCGGCGGCGATGAGCAGCGCGAACGCCGTCATCGGGACCGTCGACATCACCCAGATGATCAGCGTGTTGCCGATCGAGTCCCAGAACGTGGTGTCCGACAGCAGAAACGCGAAGTTCTCCAGCCCGACGAACTTCATCGGGCCGACGCCGTCCCAGCGCTGCAACGCGAGGTAGAGCGAGTACAGCACGGGGTAGGCGCCGAAGATCGCGAACAGCACGAAGAACGGCGCGACGGCCAGGTACTGCGGCAGGTAGCGCCACCGTTTGCGGCGGCCGTGGGCGGTGTGGCGGACCGGGGCCCGGCTGGCGCCGGCCGTCTCGGCGGGCAGGATCGCGGTCACGAGAGAACCCCCTGGCGGCGCAGCAGGCGTTCCACCGAAGCGCGGGCGTCGCGCCACGCGTCCTCGGGGTCCTTGCCCGCACTCTCCACATTGGTCAGTTCGTCGGTGTAGGTGTCGCTGATCGTGATGTCCCAGGGGCTGAAGTACACGGGCTTGACCTCCCGCGCGATCTTCGAGAACACGTCCATGGTGACCTGCCCGCCGAAAAACGGTTCGGGGGCTTGCAGCCGCGGGTCGGTGTAGGCCGACGGGCTGGGCGGGAAGAGCCCGAGGTCGAGGAACGTCCGCGGCTGGTTCTGCGGCGACTGCAGCCACTTCACGATCTCGAACGCGGCGTGCGGGTCGGGGCAGTACTTCGTGATCGCGAGGAACGAACCGCCCTGGTTGCCCGCGCCGCCGGGTGGCCGGCACACGCGCCACTTGCCCGAGGTGCCGGGCGCGGACTCCTTGAGCTCGCCGGTGATCCAGGAGGCGTTGACGAAGCTGAGCTCCTTGCCGCTGTTCCAGGCCGCGTGGCGGTCGATCGACTGGCCGTTGACGCTCTGCGAGCCCGCGTACCCGGCGGTCAGGCCCATCCGGAACGCCTGCACGGCCCGGTCCCACGCGCGGCGCACCTGCGACTGGTCGTCGAGGTAGTGGTTGTCGCGGTCGAAGTACTTGTGCGGTTCCTGCGCGAGCGAATAGGTGAACACCGTCTTGGTGTCGGTGATCATGTACCGCCCGGGCAGCTTCTTCTGCACCTGCCCGCTGAACGTGAAGTAGTCGTCCCAGGTGGACACCGCGGCGGCGACCTCGTCCGGCTCCCCGGGGAGGCCGGCCTGGGTGAACAGGTCGTGGCGGTAGTACAGCGCGGCCGGGCCGACGTCGACGGGGAACCCGAGCTGGAAGCCCGCGGGGCTGGTCCCCGCCTGCCACTTCCAGGGCAGGTACTCGTCGCGCACACTGCCCGCGCCCAGGCTGTTGAGGTCGACGAAGTGGTCGGTGTCGGCGAAGTAGGTGGCGATGTCGTCGCCGAGCATGGTGATGTCGGGCAGGTAGGCCTCGCCGGCCAGCGCGGCGAGCAGCCGCTGTTTCAGTTCGCCGCTGACCTGCGAGGGGGTCAGTTTGTCGGCGGCGAACCGCTTCACGGCCTCGCCGAGCACGGCGTCGGACAGGCCGTTCGAGGTGTACCAGAGCGTGATCCGCCCTGGGTTGGCGGTCGTAGGACTGGTGCAGGCAACTGCCCCGAACGCCGCGGCGCCGAGTGCCGCCGCGCCAGTCAGGAACCGTCGTCGAGTCAACGTCATCGGGGACCCTCCGGAGAGCTCCGTGAACGCTCCCGTGAACGTTCACGAATTGCCCGGAAGTGTGCGCGAGGCACCGCGGGGTGTCAAGCGGAGCGGCTCAGGCGGATTCGCGGACCAGCAGCTCGGCCTGGATCACGAGCTCGTCGGCCGAGAGGGGAGTGGCGCCGGTGAGCAGGCGTGCGACCTGGTCGATCGCGAGCGCACCCAGCCGGCGGGTGTCGAGGGCGACGCTGGTCAGCGCCGGGTCCACGACGGTGCCGAGCTGCAGGCCGTCGAACCCGACCACGGCGAGGTCGTCCGGCACGCGCCGCCCGAGGCGGCGGGCGGCGCGCAGGGCGCCCATGGCGATGATGTCGTTGAACGTGAACACGGCGGTCACGTCGGGGTGCTCGGCCAGCAGCGCCTCCAGGGCGGCGGCCCCGCCGTCGACCGACTGGGCGGCTCGCTCGACGACCTCGGCTTCGAGACCGTGCTCGGCGACCGCGGCGGCGAACCAGTCGCGCCGGACGCTCGGCTCGGCGCGGCCCGCGTGGTCGAGCATGCCGATGCGCCGGTGACCGGCGCGCACCAGGTGGGTGATCGCGGCCCGCACGCCGTCCGCGCCTTCGACCCGGATCGAGCTGAACCGGGGCGTGTGGTGCTCGCGCCCGATGAGGACCACGGGGATGCCGCGGGTGAAGCGGTCGAGCTCGTCCTCGGGCCGGCTGAAGTAGCCGACGACGGCGTCGACCTGCGAGCCGATCACCTGCAGCGTGCCGAGCTCTTCCTCGGCGCTGTCGGAGGTGTCGTACACGACCACGTGCCAGCCGCGGGCGCGCGCGGCCTCGAGCGCGGCGGCGGCGACCTCGGTGAAGAACGGGTTGAGCAGGTCGGGGATCACGAGCCCGATCGTGGTGGTGTCCTGGCGCACGAGGCCGCGGGCGAACCGGCTCGGCCGGTAGCCGAGCTCGCGGGCCGCGTCGAGCACCCGCTGTTTAGTGGTGCCGTCGATCTCGGCCTTGTCGTTGAGCGCCCGCGACACGGTCTGACGCGACACCCCCGCGCTGCGGGCGACGTCGTGGATCGTCACCTTCCGGGACGTTTCCGACGACACCATCACGGACCTCCCGCCGTGCGACGCGTCCGCGCCGCCGGACCCGAGTATGCCCGCACCGCCCACGCCGGGCCGGGAACGGTGCCCGGCCGGGCGTGTGCGGTGCGGCCCGGTGGCGGGCTCAGGCGTTGCCGCCGACGCGCGCGCCGCGCCGGCGTGACACGATCCGCCAGCCGACCGCCAGGACGATCGCGAGCACGGGGATGGAGTAGAACGCGATCTTCTCGGCGCCGTCGGAGAAGCCCATCAGCACGACCACCAGCAGGAGGAACCCGAGCGTGGCCCAGCCGGTGTAGGGCGCGCCCGGCATGCGGTAGCTCGGCCGCTCGACCTCGCCGCGCAGCGCGGCCTGGCGCAAGCGCATCTGCGAGTAGATGAGCGTGGCCCACGTGGCCACCACGCCGAGCGAGGCCACCGCGATGGCGATGTCGAACGCCTCCTGCGGAACGATGTAGTTCAGCACCACGCCGAGCACGTAGACGATCGACGTGAACAGGATGCCGCCGTAGGGCACGTGGCGGCTGTTCATGCGGCCGACGAACTTCGGTGCCTCGCCGTGGTCGGCGAGCGCCCGCAGGATGCGGCCGGTCGAGTAGAGACCCGAGTTGCACGACGAGAGCGCGGCGGTGAGCACCACGGCGTTCATCACGTCGCCGATGCCGCCGATGCCCAAGCGCGAGAAGACGGTGACGAACGGGCTTTCGGCGCCACTGTAGAACGACCAGGGCATCAGCATCGCCAGCAGCAGCACCGAACCGACGTAGAACACGCCGATGCGCCAGACGACGCCGTTGATGGCCTTCGGCAGCACCTTGCGCGCGTCCTTGGTCTCGCCGGCCGCGATGCCGACGACCTCGATTGCGGAGTAGGCGAAGATCACGGCCTGCAGGGTCATGAGCGCGATGCCGACACCCGCGGGGAAGAACCCGCCGTGGTCGGTCAGGTTGTGCACACCGGCCGGGGTGCCGCCGATGTCGGCGCCCGCGAACACGAGGCCGATCGCCGTGATCAGGAAGACCACGATGGCGAGCACCTTCACCACGGAGAACCAGAACTCCAGCTCGCCGAACAGCTTCACGCTCACCAGGTTCACGCCGATCAGCACACCGAGCGCCACGAGCGCGGTGATCCACTGCGGCACGTCGGGCAGCCACTTGTGCACGTAGATCGCGACGGCGGTGATCTCGGCGATGCCGGTCATCGCCCAGTTCACCCAGTACATCCAGCCGGACACGAAACCGGCCCACGGTCCGATGAACTTGCGGGCGTAGGTGACGAAACTTCCGGAACTCGGTTCGTGCAGGACGAGTTCACCGAGAGCGCGCATGACGAAATACGCGGCGATGCCGCAGATGGCGTAGGAGAGCACCAGCGACGGGCCGACCTGCTGGAGCTTGCCGCCGGCCCCGAGGAAGAGGCCGACACCGATCGCGCCGCCGATCGCGATCATCTGCACCTGGCGGTTGCCCAGTGCTTTCGTGTAGGTGTCGCCTTCGTTGGCGACCACTGTGGAATCCATGGTTGCGTGACGCTAGCGGTGCGAGCGCACGTGACCAAGCACACCAAGGAAGACTTAAGGTGTGCGACACCTCACTCGGGGGAAATCCCGGGAAAACGCTCCCTCGATTTGACACCGGCGGCATTCTTCCGGCGACTTGATCAAGGCTTGATTCGCCCGGTCCGGCGATTCCGGTGACCGGGATCTCGGAATATCTCTCGGGTTCGCGGGGAGTTTCAGGAACACTTCCGTGGCCGGGCGGGTAGTGCGGCGAGCGCGCACGCGCGACGCCCGTTACCTTCGCGACATGACCACCGAACTGCCGGCGTCCCTGCTCTCCGTGTCCATCGTGGACGAGATCGAACAGCTGAAGGGCACCTACCCGGGTTACCGCCGGGCCCACGCCCGGGGCGTCTGCTTTGACGCCACTTTCGTCCCGTCCGGCGTCGCCGCCGACCTCACCACGGCGGCGCACCTGCGCGGTGAGCCCGTGCGCGCGACCGTGCGGTTCTCGCACACCGACACCAACCCGCACCTGCTCGACGCCGGTACCGCCGTGCGCGGGCTCGCGGTGAAGTTCCACCTCCCGGGTGGCGGCAACACCGACATCGTCGGCGTGAACATCGACCGGTTCATCGCGCTGCTCAAGTCGGCCGAGCCCGACCCGGCCACGGGCGCGCCCGACCTCGGCAAGGTGCAGGCCCACGTGGGCGCGCACCCGAGCGCGGGCCCGGGCCTGTTCACCGCGTCGCAGCTGCCCACGCCGGTCAGCTACGGCACCACCACCTACTGGGCGATCCACGCGTTCTTCTGGCGTGCCGCCGACGGTTCCCGGCGCCGGGTGCGCTACCGCTGGGTGCCCGAGGCCGGCGACCACGTGCTCGCCGCCGGCGAGGGCGGCGACTGGTCGGCCGAGCACCTCACCGAGGAGCTCGGCGAGCGGCTGGCGCGCGGTCCGGTCGAGTTCACGCTCAAGGTGCAGCTCGGCGAGCCGGGTGACCCGACGAACGATTCCACGCTCGTCTGGCCCGAGGAACGCACGGAGATCACGGCCGGGCGCCTGGCGATCACCGCCGAGGTCACCGACCAGAAGCACTGGAACTCCCAGGTCTTCGACCCCACGCTGCTCACCGAGGGCATCGAGTTGTCCGACGACCCGATCCTGGCCGCCCGCAGCGCGATCTACGCGGTCTCCTACGACCGGCGCAGCCACGACCGCTGAGCCGCCGGCTCAGATCAGCGTGCTCATCGTGGTGGCCGCCTTCAGTCCGGAGCCGGTGAGGATCACCGCGGTGGTCCCCCCGGGCGCGAGCACGCCGTCGGCGCGGAAGACGTCGACGGCGGCCGCCGCGGTGGCGCTGGTCGGCTCGGCGTAGAGGCCGATCCGGGGGAGTTCCCGCGCGGCGCGGGCGATCTCGTCCTCGGCGATGGCCACCGTCGCCCCGCCCGAGCGGCGGATCGCGGCGAGCACCTCGGGGAGGCGGACGGGTTCGCGGATGGCGGTGCCCTCCGCGATCGTCGGCGCGAACTCCGTCGGCACGGCACTCTCGGCCCCGGCGCGGAAGGCGGCGTCGATGGGCGCGCAGTTCGCGGGCTGCGCGACGAGCAGGCGCGGCCGCTTCGCGATCGCGCCGGCGGCGAGCAGCTCGCCGAACCCGAGGTCGAGGCCGAGGACGATGCTGCCCGCGCCGGCCACGGTCACGACCGTGTCCGGCGCGGTGTACCCGAAGTCCTCCCACAGCTCGTACGCGAGTGTTTTGGTGCCCTGCAGGAAAAACGGGTGCCAGTTGTGGCTCGCGTACGTGGTTTCCCCGGATCGGCGCAAGGCCTCGGCGGCGGTGTCGTCGCGGGTGCCCGGCACGAGGTCCACGGTCGCGCCGTACGCGCGGCTCTGCAGGATCTTCGCAGGCGACGTCGACTCCGGCGCGAGGATCGTGGCCGCGATGCCCGCGGCGGCCGCGTAGGCCGACACCGAGGAACCGCCGTTTCCGGAGCTGTCTTCGAGGACCTCCCGCACGCCGGCCTGCGCGAGCGCCGAGAGCATGACACTGCTGCCGCGGTCCTTGAAGCTCCCCGTGGGGCTGAACCACTCGAGCTTGAACCGCGTGCCGTGCCCGCGCCACGGCCGCTCGACCAGCGGCGTGCAGCCCTCGCCGAGCGAGATCGGCCGCAGGTCGCCCGGCAGCGCCGCGCGGTAGCGCCACAGCGACCGGGTGCCGGTGTCCACCTGCTCGCGCGTGATGCCCGGCAGCGCTTCCACGGTGAGCGGCGCGCCGTCGTCCCCGCACCAGCGCAGGGCGTCGAGCGGGTAGCGGCGGCCGGAGCGTTCGTCCACGTAGTCCACGAGGGACAACTCTGGTCACGCTCACCCGTCCGGTCAATGTGACGCGTCACGGGTGGTCCCGTCACCGGAACGAGTGGCTATCCACAGTGGACACCTCGCCCTACGGTGGACCCGCGGGAACGACCGCCGAGCAGGTGACGAGGAGGGGCGCATGACGGCCACCGCCGAGGTGACGCAGGAGGAGCCGGCCGCGCTGGGCGCCGGGCTGTCGCGGCGGAAGATCAACGCGGTGTTCGGCGCGGTCCTGCTCGGCATGCTGCTCGCGGCGCTGGACCAGACGATCGTCGGCACGGCCCTGCCCACGATCGTGGGTGACCTCGGCGGGGCGGGGCACCTGTCGTGGGTCGTCACCGCGTACCTGCTGGCCGAGACGATCATGACCGTGGTCGTCGGCAAGCTCGGCGACCTGTTCGGGCGCAAGCTGATGTTCCAGCTGTCCGTCGTGATCTTCGGGGTCGGCTCCTTCTTCTGCGGCTTCGCCGACAGCATGGTGTGGCTCATCGTGTGGCGGGCCGTGCAGGGGCTGGGCGGTGGTGGCCTCATGGTGACCTCGACGGCGCTGATCGCCGACGTCGTGCCGTTGCGCGAACGCGGCAAGTACCAGGGCGCGCTCGGCTCGGTGTTCGGCGTCGTGACCGTGGCCGGGCCCATGCTCGGCGGCTTCTTCGTGGACCACCTGTCGTGGCGCTGGGCGTTCTACGTGAACATCCCGCTGGTCGTCGTGGTGCTCGTCGTGGCCGCGTCGGCGATGCCCAACGCGCGGGCCGCCTTCAAGCCCGTGATCGACTACCTCGGCATCCTGCTCATCGGCCTCGCCGCCACCGGGCTGACGCTCGTCACGAGCTGGGGCGGCACCACGTACGCGTGGGGCTCGCCGACGATCATCGGGATGGCGATCGGCTCGATCGTGCTGCTCGGGTTCTTCGTCCTGGTGGAGCTACGGGCGAAGGAGCCGATGCTGCCGATGCGGCTGTTCCGGAACCCGGTGTTCACCGTGGCCGGGATCATGAGCTTCGTCGTCGGTTTCGCGATGCTCGGGGCGCTGTCCTACCTGCCCACGTATATGCAGTACGTGCAGGGCGTCTCGGCGACGTCGTCCGGGGTGCGGCTGCTGCCGATGGTGCTCGCGCTGCTGTTCGCGTCGATCCTGTCGGGCAACCTCGTGAGCCGCACCGGCCGGTACAAGATCTTCCCCCTGGTCGGCTCCGCCCTGATGACAGCCGGCCTCTACCTGCTCTCGCGCCTCGGCCCGGAGACG
Organism: Amycolatopsis sp. NPDC049253; assembly: GCF_040678995.1. Taxonomy (NCBI): domain Bacteria; kingdom Bacillati; phylum Actinomycetota; class Actinomycetes; order Pseudonocardiales; family Pseudonocardiaceae; genus Amycolatopsis; species Amycolatopsis sp. NPDC049253. The sequence goes on from NZ_JBFAQX010000004.1 coordinate 215,268, forward strand.
GGGTTCTGGGAGTCGGCGCTGTACATGGCGGTGCTCGGGCTCGGGATCGGCCTCGGCATGCAGGTGCTCACCATCGCGGTGCAGAACACCGTCGACTACCGCGACCTCGGCGTCGCCACGTCCGGCGTCACGTTCCTGCGGTCCATCGGCAGCTCGTTCGGCGCCGCGATCTTCGGCACGGTCTACGCCAACCAGCTCGGCCCGAACCTGGCCGGCGCTCTGGCGGCGCACCCCCTGCCTCCGGGAGTCGATCCGCGTGCGACGCAGGTGCCGCAGGCGTTGCACCAGCTTCCGCCGGCCGTGTCACAGCCCGTGATCGCCGCGTACAGCGATTCACTGCATGTGGTGTTTTTGTCAGCCGCTCCGGTGGGCCTCGTCGCGCTGGCGCTGGCGTTCTTCCTCAAGGAGGTGCCGCTGCGCGACACGTCCAGGGCGGCCGCGCCCGACCTCGGCGACGGATTCGCCATGCCCGAGGCACGCGACCACGACCGCGAGCTGGAACGGGCCATCGCCACGCTGTTCTTCCGCGAGCGGCGCAAGGTCGCGCCCGCCATCGCGGCGCGCTCCGGCTCCGAGCTCGACCACGGCGGCCTGTGGTGCCTCGTGCAGGTCCATCTGCGTCAACGCCGTGGCGAACCGGCGACGCTCACGGCGATCGGGCAGCACTACGGCGTGCCCCCGCAGGTGCTGGAACCCGCGTTCGCCCGCCTGGAGCTCACCGGGTACCTGGAGTTCTCCGGCGGGAGCTGGGCGCTCACCGCGACCGGGCGTGAAGAGTTCGGCAAACTCGTGCGCGCCTGGCGCGGCTGGCTGGCCGAGCGGCTCGCCGACTGGGGCACCGGCGACCGCGCCGAACTCGACGCGGCGATCGGCCGGGTGGCGGCCCGCGTGCTCGACCAGAGTGCTGACGCTGAGCGCACGGGCCGCCACGCCCTGGTCTGAAAAAACGGGGGCGTTACGAGCGGGGCGTTAACATCGCCGGAACGAACACCCCCTATTGTTCCCGGACCATGTCGGTGGATGAGTCAGTGGTCACGATCCCGGAAGACGCGGACAGCCGTGTGGAGCCCCGGTCCAGCGATGCCGTACGGTCACGCTCCGTGCGCTTCCGGTGGCTGCCCTGGGCCGCGGCCCTCCTGGGCCTGTTGTCGTTCCTGCTCGTGCGCGGGAGCCTGACCGACGACGGGTACATCACGCTCGCCTACGCCAAGAACCTCGCGCTCCACGGCGAGTGGGCGCTGGTGCCGGGCACCACGGCCAATTCGGCGACCTCGCCGCTCGACGTACTCCTGCTCGGGTTGCTCACGCTCGTCACGCGGATCAGCGGCGCCGCCCACCCGGTGCTCGCGCTCGGCGCGCTCACGGTGGTCTCGTCCGCCGCCATCGGCTGGGCGTGGCAACGCCTGGCGCGCTCGTTCGGGCTGGCCACGTGGGTCGGCCTGCTCGGCGTGGTGATCGTGGTCGTGAACCCGTTCCTGCTCTCGGCCACAGGGCTCGAGGTCCTGCTCGTGCCGGCGATCCTGCTGTGGCTCACGGTGTTCGCCGTCGAAGGCCGGCCGGTCCTGTTCGGGGTGTTCGCGGCGCTGACGGTGCTCACGCGCCTCGACCTGATCGTGTTCGTCCTCATCATCACGTTCAGCACGCGCGCCATCCGGCAGCACTTCTGGCGGGCGTTCGGCACGGGCGTGCTCGTCGCCGCGCCGTGGTTCCTGTTCAGCTGGTTCGCGCTCGGCTCGTTCATCCCCGACACGCTGGTCATCAAGCAGGACCAGGAAGGCCTCTTCGGTGCCTGGGGCTACTTCAGCGGCCCGGTGATGTACTTCCTCTACCAGCCGGTGACGGTGATCTTCACCTTCGCCGCAGCGGTCGCGGGCACCGTGGTCCTGCTGGCCTGGTTCGGCCTGCGCTTCGCGCGCCGCTGGGACGACTTCCCGGCTCTCGCGCCGGTGATCGGGCTCGGCCTGGGCGGTGTCGTCTACTACATCGTGTACTCGACGCTAGGCGTCGGGCCGTACCACTGGTACTACGTGACGCCGACGGCCACGATCGGCTCGTTCGCCGTGCTCATGACCGGCATCTGGCTCGCCGAGTCCGGCCGGCGGCCGGGCCTGCGCAAGGCCGCGCCGTTGACGGCGCTGGGCCTGGCCTGGGTGACGGCGCTCGGCATGGTGTCGATCGACCTCGCGCAGGGGGTGCCGTGGCCGTCGCCGGTCATCTTCGGCAACTGGGCGAGCTCGACCGACTACGCCCGGGTGGGCCGCGAGCTGGGGCAACGGCTCAACGGCGCGTCGGTGGCGGGGCCGGGGGAGATCGGCACGCTCGCCTACTACTGCGACTGCCAGATCCTGGACGTCTTCTCCGACCGCAGCCAGGTCGCGTCGATCGTGCGCAAGCGGATCGCGGAGGGCGGGGCCGTCTCGCGGCTGGGCCTGCGCATCAACTACCACTGGTTCGACCGGAACCAGCAGCCGCGCCAGGTAGACTACCGGCTTCTCTACGGCAAGGGCCCGGCTGCGGGGCCCGACTCGTGGACGGTGTACTCCGCCGCCAAGGGCATCGGGCACTTCACGCTGGTGCCCGCCCGCTGAGACCCTGCCCGACCCCTCCCGACGAGGAGTCCGCGTGGCATCGACCAGCACCACCGCACCCGGCGACGTCGAGGACGCCGGACCGGCACCGCGCCGCCACGGCGCGCTCGCGCTCGTGGTCGCCGTGCTCTCGGCCGGCGCGTTCGCGCTGTTCCGCAACCACCTGATCGACGACACCTTCATCACGCTCTCCTACGCGCGCAACCTCGCCTTCCACGGGCACTGGGGCCTGATCGAGCTGGGCACGTCGAACACGGCGACGTCGCCGTTGAGCGTGCTGGTGCTGGCCGGGCTCACGCTGGTGGTGCGCGACGCCGTGCTGGCCGCGGCGATCCTGTACGTGCTGTGCCAGGTCGTCATCGCGGTCGGCCTGGCCCGGCTGGGTGACCGGGCGGGCCTGCCGCGGTGGTTCTCGCCGCTGGCCGTCGCGCTGCTCACCGTGAACCCGCTGCTGATCTCGTCGATCGGGCTCGAGGTCGAGTTCGGCGTGGCGGCGGTGGTGGCCCTGCTGGTGTTCTCGGCCGAGCGGCGGCCGGTGCTCGTCGGCGTGGCGACGGGCGTGCTCGTGCTCATCCGGGTGGACCTCGTGCTGATCGCGATCGTGGTGGTCCTGCTGCGTGCCCGGTTCTGGGCCGGGCTCGGCAAGTCGGTACTGGCGGCGGCCGTGGTCGCGCTGCCGTGGTTCGTGTTCAGCTGGTTCGTGCTCGGCTCCGCGGTGCCGGACACGGTGATCATCAAGACGTTGCAGAAGTCGTGGGGCGCCTACGGGTTCTCGAACGGCCCGGTGCTGTACGAGGGCGTTTTCCCTTGGGCCACCTGGCTTTCGTTCCTCCCGGCGGCGCTGGGCGCGGTGGCGTTCCTGGGCTGGCTCCTCACGCTGGTGCGCCGCGGCCCCGCGGCGCGGACGCTGCTGCCGTTCGCGGCGCTCGTGCCGGCCGGGGTCGTGCACTACCTGGCGTACTCGCGGCTGCACGTGCCGCCCTACCACTGGTACTACGGGCCGAGCATCGCGGTGACCACGATCTTCTTCGCCGCGGCCGTCGCCGCCGTGGCCGGGCGCGCACCGGCGGTGGCCCGCTGGACGGCCGGGGCGCCCGCGATGGTGGTGGCGGTCGGGCTCGTGGTCGTGAGCGTCGGGTTCTACGCGTGGGGCGGGCTGCCACGGCCGTTCGCGCCGATCATGTCCAACCACACGACCACGGCCCAGTACGAGCGGATCGGGCCGGAGCTCGGCCGGCTCGTCGGTACCGGCACGGTGCGCAGCGGCGGGGAGATCGGCGTGCTCGCGTACAGCTGTGGCTGTTCGATCGTGGACCTGTTCGACGACCGGGGCGCGGTCGGCCCGGCCATCGCGCAGCGCGAGGCGACGATGGGCTCGCTCGGCCGCAAGCTGGTCGACCTCAACTTCCACCACTTCGACTACGGCGTGGCGGCCGTGAAGCCCGAATACGCGCTGGTCCCGACGCCGGTCGGCGCGGCCGCACCGGCGAATGTGCTGGCGCAGTGGCGGATCGCGTCGCCGTGGGCCGGCGAGCAGGTGCTCTACCTCGTGCGCGGCGACGGGACCTGACGTGGGCCGGGCCGGGGCTCCCGCGCGTCTCCCGGCCGAGCCGGGGGAGCCCGCGAGACGCGGCCGTGGCCGGGCACTGCTGTGGCCGGCCACGGTGGCCGCGGTCTCCGCCGTGGTGTTCCTCGGCGTCAAGGGAAGCCTCATCGACGACTCGTTCATCACGCTCGGGTACGCGCGCAACCTCGCGGAGCACTTCCACTGGGGACTGGTCGAGGCCGAGACGGCGAACTCGGCGACCTCGCCGCTGAACGTCCTGCTGCTCGCCCTCGGCGGCACGCTCACGCGGGTCGCGGGCGGCCAGGTCCACCCGGTGGCCGGCGCGGGACTCGTCTTCGTGGCGGCGATGACGGCGGTGGGCTGGGGGTTCGCGCGCATCACCCGGGCGTTGCGCCTGCCGTTTTTCACGGCCGTGGCGGGGACGGCGGCGATCCTGGTCAACCCGTTCGTGCTGTCGGCGACCGGGCTGGAGGTACACCTGATTTCGGCGGCGCTGGTGCTGCTCACGGCGTACGCGCTGGAGGGCCGCGCGATCGGGTTCGGCGTGGTGGCCGGGCTCGCGGTGCTGGTGCGGCTGGATCTGGTCGTCTTCGTGGTGCTGTTCGCGCTGGGGGTCGGCGCGCTGCGGCGCCGGCTGCTGCCGGTGACGGGCGTGGCGCTCGCGGTGTGCCTGCCGTGGTTCGTCTTCAGCTGGTTCGCGCTCGGCTCGGCGATCCCGGACACCTTCGTGATCAAGACGACCCAGGGCGCGTTCGGCCAGTATACCTACGGCAACGGGCCGGTGTACTACCTCGACCCGAAGCGCTGGAAGGTGACGCTCGTGGCGTTCGCCCCGGCCGCCGCCGGGCTGGTGGCGCTGCTCGGCTGGCCGGTGTGGCTCGTGGCGCGCCGTGACCAGGCCGCGCGGTTCGGGCCGGTGGCCGTGCTGGGTCTGGGCGGGCTGGCGTACTACGGCGCGTACTCGCTGCTGGGCGTGCCGCCCTACCAGTGGTACTACGTGGCGCCGATCGTCGCGCTCACCGTCGTGTTCGTGGCCGCCGCCGGGTGGCTGTCCCGCGGCGGCACACTCCGGGTGGGCGCGGCGGGCCTGGCGTTCGCGCTCGCGGTACTGCCGGCCGCGTACCTCGACGTGCACCGCGGGGTGCCCTGGACGGCGCCGCCGATTTTCGGCAACTGGGCCACGGCCGCCGACTACGCCCGCGTCGGCCGCGAAATCGGCGCGCGGGTCGGCGACGCGACGGTGGCGGCGCCGCCGGAGATCGGCACCCTCGCGTACTTCTGCGAGTGCGCGATGGTCGACACGTTCGCCGACCAGGGCCGGGTCGTCCCGCTGGTGGCGCAGCGCATCGCGGCGGCGGGACCGGTCGCCGGTTTCCTGCTGCGGCTTGACTACCACTGGCTCGACCGCACCCGCAGGCCCCGGCCCGTGGACTACCGCCTCGACTGGAGCGGGACGCCCATCTCCGGGCCGGACACGTGGCACCTGCGCTCGCCGGCGACGGGCGACGGCTGGGTGCGGCTCGTGCGGATCTGATCGCGCCCGCGCCGCGCAGCGGTTACCGTCACGGCATGGCGAAAGACTCGGCGGTGGAGGTCGCGGTCGGGGACCGCATGGTGCGCATCTCCAACCCGGACCGGGTGTACTTCCCGGCCCGGGGCGAGACGAAGCTGGACCTGGTGAACTACTACCTCTCGGTGGGCGAGGGCATCGTGCGCGCGCTGCGGGAACGCCCGTGCATGCTGCACCGGTTCCCCTCGGGCGTCGCGGGGGAGAAGGTGCACCAGAAGCGCGTGCCGAACGGCGCGCCGCCGTGGCTGCAGACCGTGCGGGTGCACTTCCCCCGCTACGGCCGCTACGCCGACGAGCTGTGCGTGACCGAGGCGGCACACGTCGCGTGGGCGGTGCAGATGTCCACTGTGGAGTTCCACCCGTGGAACTCGCGTCGCGCGGACACGGAGAAGCCGGACGAGTGGCGGATCGACCTCGACCCGATGCCCGACTGTCCCTTCGCCACGGTCCGGCGCGTCGCGCACGTCGCCCACGAGGTGCTGGACGAGCTCGGCGCCGTCGGCTGGCCGAAAACCTCGGGTGGCAGCGGGCTGCACGTGTACGTGCGGATCGAACCCCGCTGGGGCTTCGCCGACGTGCGCCGCGCGGCGCTCGCCTTCGCGCGCGAGGTGGAACGCCGCGCGCCCGACCAGGTGACGACCACGTGGTGGCGCAAGGACCGCGACCCGAAGAAGCTGTTCGTGGACTACAACCAGAACGCGCGCGACCACACGATCGCCAGCGCCTACTCGGTGCGCGGCGTGCCGGAGGGCACCGTGTCGACGCCGATCCGCTGGGACGAGGTCGACGACGTCGAGCCGCGCGACTGCACCATCGCCACGGTGCCCGCGCGCTTCGCCGAGCTGGGCGACCTGCACGCGGGCATCGACGACGCCGTGTTCTCGCTGGAACCTTTGCTGGAGTGGGCCGATCGCGACGGGCTGGAAGCGGAGGATTCCTGACGATCAGCCGATGCGGTACGCGGCCGCTCCGTTGTGGAGGAACCGGGCGCGGCCGTGCTCGTCGGAGCCCACGAGCGACAGCACCTGGTGGACACCGGACTCCGGCTCGAGGGTGATGATCGCGCGGTCACCGAGCCGGACGACCTCGACTCGGTTGTCGGGCTTGCCGATGAACGAGCTTCGGGGGCGGTGGGTGAGGAATGCACGGCCGTTCTCGACGGCGAGGGTGAGGTCGTGCGCCCTGGTGCGGTAGGTCCCGCCCATGCGGTCCGGGTCGATCGGAGCGGGGTTCGCGGGCGGTACGGGCAGCGGGGTCGTCTCGACACCGGCGAGCTCCCTGAGCACCGCGCCGAAGATCTCGTAGGCCATCGGCGCGCCGCCTGAACTGTTGGTGAGCACGGCCACCGCGACGCCCGCCGAGGGTGCCACGCGAACGAACGCCTGCTGCCCCTTCGAGACACCGGTGTGGCCGAGCACGCCGTCGCGGTGGAGCATCCAGCCGAGGCCCCAGCCGACGATGCCGCCGCCGAAGTCCGGGACGGAGTCGAGCTGGGGTTCGCGCAGCGCCGCGAGCGTCTCGTCGGTGAGGTGCAGGCGGACGAAGGCCAGCAGGTCGCGGGCGCTCATCGCGAGGTGCGAGCCGCTGGGCACACAGTGGTAACGGACTGCCCAGCTCCGCGTGGGCACGAGTTCTCCGGCCGCCTCGACGTGGCCGACGGCGGCGCGGTGCAGGATCGCCTCGTACGGGTCGACCGCGACGGTGCGCAGACCGAGCGGAGCGACCAGGTGTTCGCGGAGCACGTCGTGGAAAGGCTTGCCGCGCAAGACTTCCACGAGCCGGCCGAGGAGTGCGTAGCCACTGTTGGAGTAGGAGAACAGGGTGCCCGGCGGGAAGAGGTGGCCGGCGTCGGCGAGGGTGGCGACGAACTTCTCGATGGCGTCGTCGTTGCGACCGCCGTCGACCTGGTGGTTGCCGTCGAGGCCACCGGTGTGGGTGAGCAGGTGGCGGGCGGTCAGGGACGCGGTGGCGGCCGCATCGCTCAGGCGGAACCCGGGCAGGTACTCGCGGACGGGACGATCGAGGTCCAGCACGCCCTCGTCCACCAGTTGCCGGACCAACGTGGCCGTCCAGATCTTGGTGATGGAACCGATCTTGAACACCGAGTCGGTCGTGGTCTCGACCCGCGTGTGCAGGCTGAGCACACCCGCGGCTTCGTCCTGGATCTCCCCGTCGGCCAGCACGGCGACCTGCGCGCCCGGTACGTTGTGCTTTCCGATGAGCTCACGCAGGTTCCACCCCATGCCGCCAACGTAGCGGCGGTCCCGGGACGCCGGGGGATGGTGGGCGGCCCGGGACCGGGGTCACAACCGCTCGATGATGGTCGCGTTCGCGAGGCCGCCGGCCTCGCACATCGTCTGCAGGCCGTAGCGGCCGCCGGTCTGTTCCAGGACCGACAGCAGCGTCGTCATGAGCCGCCCGCCGCTGGCGCCGAGCGGGTGCCCGATCGAGATGGCGCCGCCGTTGACGTTGACCTTGCTCAGGTCCGCACCGATCTCCGCCTGCCACGCCAGCACGACGCTGGCGAACGCTTCGTTGACCTCGAACGCGTCGATGTCCGACAGCTTCAGGCCCGCGCGGTCGAGCACCTTGCGGGTCGCCGGGATCACGCCGGTGAGCATGTACAGCGGGTCGTCGCCGACCACGGAGAACGAGTGCAGGCGCGCCCGCGGCTTGAGGCCGAGCTTCTTCGCCGTGTCGCTGCTGGTGATGAGCACGGCGGAGGCGCCGTCGTTGATCGGCGAGGAGTTGCCCGCCGTCACGCGCCAGTCGATCTGCGGGAAGCGCTCCGACCACAGGTCGGCCTTGAACGCCGGCTTGAGGCCCGCGAGGACCTCGGGTGTGGTGCCCGGGCGCACCGACTCGTCGGTGGTCACGTCGACGAGCGTGCCGTCGGGGCCGGGCGCCTTGAGCGCGGCGACCTCGCCGGCGAACTTGCCGTCGGCCCAGGCCTGGGCGGCGCGGCGGTGGCTCTCGGCGGAGTACGCGTCGAGCCGCTCGCGCGAGAAGCCCCACTTGGCGGCGATGAGCTCCGCGCTGATGCCCTGCGGTACGAGACCTTCGGGGTAGCGCGCGGCGACACCGGCGCCGAACGGGTCCTTGCCGGCCATCTGGCTGCCCATCGGCACGCGGCCCATGGACTCGATGCCGGACGCGATGGCGATGTCGTACGCGCCGCTCAGCACACCCTGCGCGGCGAAGTGGATGGCCTGCTGGCTGCTGCCGCACTGGCGGTCGACGGTCACGGCGGGCACCGACTCCGGCAGCCCCGCGGCGAGCGCGGCCCAGCGCGCGGTATTCATGCTCTGCTCGCCGACCTGCCCGACCGCCCCGCTGATCACGTCGTCGATCAGCGCGGGGTCGATGCCGGTGCGCTCGACCAGCGACCGGATGGCGTGTGCGTGCAGATCGACCGGGTGGACCCCGGCCAGCTGCCCCGTGGGCTTGCCCTTGCCGATCGGTGTCCGAACCGCGTCGACGATGACCGCGTCCCTCATGACCTGCCTCCTCGCATAGCCGCTTGATCTCGTTGTACGCCCATTGGGTTTGATAACACAACTCACTCGGCGGCGGCTGTCGGCCACCTCACACCCACCAGGTGACGTGCTAGGTTGGAAATTCCTGCTGGGGCACAACGGAGGTGGGACGGATGGCTGCGCGAGGCCGGGAGTGCTCGATCGCGGACGCGCTCGAGGTGGTCGGCGAGCGGTGGAGCCTGCTCGCGCTCCGGGAGGTCCTGCTGGGCGAACGGCGGTTCAACCAGATCGCCGAGAACACCGGGGCCAGCCGTGACATCCTCGCGGCGCGGCTGCGCAAGCTGGTCGACGCCGGGGTGCTCGAGAAGCGCCAGTACGAAGACCACCCACCGCGTTTCGAGTACCTGCCGACAGAGTCCGCGAAGGCTCTTCAGCCGGTGCTGCTCGGCCTGATGCAGTGGGGCGACCGGTTCATCCGCCAAGGCCCGCCGCCGACGGTGTACGAGCACGACTGCGGTGAAGAGCTGCGCGTGAACAGCGTGTGCGCGCACTGCGGCGAGCCGATCGCGTCGAGGGGCCTGCACGCGGTCCGGCTCGGCGCGGTGCGCTGATCTTCCCCTGACGCGCACGGCTTTCGGGCCGGGCGGGCGCGTGCCAGGATGGCCGCGGAAGCCGTCCGGCCGGGCGGTGGTGCCGGGAAGGGGCGGCGTGCCGGAACGGATCCTGGTGACCGGCGGGACCGGTCAGCTCGGCAGCGTGGTCGTCGAACGCCTGGTCTCGGCGGGGGAGCGGGTGCGCGCGCTGAGCCGCCGGCGCCGCAGCGGAGGCGGCGCCGAATGGGTCGCCGGGGATCTGCGCTCCGGGCGCGGGATCAACACGGCGCTGGCGGGCTGCGACGTCGTTCTGCACTGCGCCACCGACTACCGGCACGAGGTCGCCACGATGCGGACGCTTGTGGAGGCCGCGCGCTGGACGGGCAACCCGCCGCACGTCGTGTACGTGTCCATCGTGGGCGTCGACCGCGTGCCGCTGGGCTACTACGCGGCGAAGCTTGCCGCCGAAGAAGTCCTCGCGAGTTCCGGGCTGCCGCACACGATCCAGCGCGCGACGCAGTTCCACTCGCTGGTGCGCGTCGTGCTCGCGGGCGCGGGCAGGCTGCCCGTGGTCCCGGTGCCGCGCTGGCGGTTTCAGCCCGTGGACGTGCGCGACCTCGCGGTGCGCCTGGCAGAGCTGGCCAAGGCCGAGCCGACGGGCCGGGCGCCGGACTTCGGCGGACCGGAGGTGCTGGCGGCGGCCGATCTGGCGAAGGCGCTGCTCGCGGCGAGCGGGCGGACCAAACGCGTGCTGCCGGTGCGGCTGCCCGGTGCGTTGTTCCGCGCCTACGCCGAAGGCGGCCACCTCGCGCCCGGCCACACCGACGGGGTGATCACCTTCCGGCAGTACCTGGCGGAGCAGGCGAATCCGGCGGCTCTGCGTTACCACTGACCCCGCGGGGCGTGACCAGCAGCTTCAGCACGTCGGCGAAGAGCGAGCCCGGCACCGCCGACGCGTCGACGCCGCGCTCCACCGCGAGCCCGTTGGACAGCGCCAGCACCACGACGGCGAGCTGCTCCGGCGGCAGCGGCAGGTCGACGCCGTGCTGGGCCGCGGCCCGCGTGATGGCCGCCGTGATCGCGTCGCGCAGCTGGGCCCGGCGCAACGCGAGTCCTTTGTGGACGGCCGGGTTGCGCATCGCGATTCCCCAGTACTCCAGCAGGAGCCGGTGCCACGTCGCGTCGGTGTCGACGCCCGCGGCCAGCCGCGCGCCCGCCTCCGCGGTGGCTTCGCCGAGATCGCTCAGCTCGTCGAACGCCGTGGTGGCCGAACGCATGCGGTCCACGATGTGCTCTTCCATGATGGTGAGCACGAGGTCGTCGCGGCCCTCGAAGTTCGAGTAGACCGCGCCCTTGGTGAGGCCGGCCGCCGCGGCGATGTCGTTGAGCGAGGTGGCCGCGATGCCTTGCCGGGCGAACACCTCGCCCGCGGCGGCGATGATCTTGCGCCGGGTCTCGGCGCGGCTCGGGCGACGGCGCGGGGTCCGCGAAGGGGCCATGAGCCGGAGACTACAGCTCCCTCACCTGGACGTTTTTCGTTGACTGTGATCCAGGTCATCTGGTAAGCCTCTGACTCGATACCGCTTGGTATTGAGTTGGCGGTCCCGTGCCCACTGTCAGCGCCGACATCCGCCGAAAGCTCTCCGCCCTCGCCGTCGTCACCGCGATGGCCACGACGGTGTTCACGGCCGCCGCGCCGTCCGCCACCGCCGCGCCGTCCGCCACCGCCGCGCCGTCGCCGGGACATCCCGCGAGCGACCCGTTCTACGCCCAGCCCTCGCCGTTCCCGGACGTCGCGCCGGGCACCGTCCTCGACTCGCGCCCGGTCACCATCCGGGCGCTGACGCTGCCCGTACCGGTGCGCGCGTGGCAGGTGAAGTACCGCTCGACCGACACCGACGGCGCCGCCATCGCCGAGGTCGCCACGATCATGCAGGCGGTGGACCCGCCGGCGGCCGGCGCGCGCAAGCTGGTGTCATACCAGACCGCGCAGGACGGGCTGACCACCGACTGCGCGCCCTCCTACGTCCTCACCACGGGCACCCGCCGCGCCGGCCGAGGAGCTCGCGCTGATGCTGCCCCTGGTCGCGGCCGGCTACACCGTGGTGACCGCCGACTACGAAGGACCGGACTCCGAGTGGGCGGCCGCAGCCAACACCGCCCACGGTGTGCTGGACGGGATCCGCGCCGCGCGATCGTTCCCGCCCGCCGGGCTCGCCGGGCCGGGCACGCCCACGGGCCTGATCGGCTACTCGGGCGGCGCGCTCGCCAGTGAGCGGGCCAATGAGCTGCAGCCGCAGTACGCGCCGGAGCTGAAGGTCGTCGGGGTCGCCGCCGGCGGCGTACCCGCGGACCTCGACTGCATCGCACGCCACATCGACGGCGGCCCGTTCGCCGGCAGCTAAGTGGGCGCCGCCGTCGGGCCGGCCCGCGCGTACCCGGAGATCGACACGGACGCGCTGCTCAACGCGCGCGGCAAGCAGGCGTTCGCCGAGATCGGCGCCCAGTGCATCGCGCAGTTCACGGTCGGGCAGGCGTTCCGGCGCATGCGCGACTACACGACCGTGCCGCAGCTGCTCGGAGTTCCCGCGGTGCAGCGCGTGATCGCCGAGAACACCATGGGGCGTTTCAAGCCCGGCTCGCCGCTCTACGTCTACCAGGCGTGTTCGACGAGCTGGCGTTCTCGCCGCCGGTGGACAAGCTCGTGCGCACATACTGCGCGCAGGGCGTTCCCGTGCAGTACCGCCGGATCCCGATCGGCGACCACGTGACGGTGGCGGTGCAGGGCGCGCCGGGTGCCCTCGCCTACCTCGCCGACCGGCTGGCGGGCAAGCCGGCGCCCAGCACCTGCTGAGGTGCGCACGGATGGCGTTCCCCGCCGGAGGTGGGTCCGCCACCCGAGTCGTCCGACGGGTTTGATCCGGCTTCGGCGAAAACCGGTCCGGCCCTGTCGTTGGCGGGAAATAATTCCGAAGAATCTTGACCAGGTTCGGGCAGACATCCTATGTTTGGCGAGCTTTAGGCCTCGCTCACGGCCGGATTCCGCCTTCGACGACGAACGGACCTGTCATGTCGGACCTCTCCTCCCCGCCCTCCCGTCGGACCTTTCTCAAGCTCGGTGGCGCCGTCGGCGCGGGCTTCGCCTTGAGCGGGTTTCGCCCGTTCACAGCGCAAGCGTCGCCTGCGCGACCGCCGGCCGCCGACCTCGTCGCCGACACCGCCGCGACCACGCTGTGGTACCCGGCGCCGGCCGTCGAGTCGCACGTGATCGAGCAGGCGCTGCCGATCGGCAATGGTCGGATCGGTGGCCTCGTCGGCGGTGACCCCGCGGCCGACTACGTGTACATCACCGACTCGTCGCTCTGGACCGGCGGGCTCAACGACACGGTGCAGGACGATGGCCAGCTGCCCTACGGCAAGGACGACTTCGGCAGCTTCGGCCTCCTGGCCAAGGTGCGGCTGAAGCTGCCCGCCCACACCGGCGTCAGCGGCTACCGGCGCACCCTGGACCTCAGCAACGGCCTCGTCACCGCGACCTACGGCCTGCGCGGCGCGACCTACCGGCGCGAGGTCTACGCCAGCTATCCCGACGACGTCGTGGTGATCCGGCTGACGCAGCAGGGCGGCGGTTCCTACACCGGCTCGGTGACCCTGGAAGGCACTCGCGACGAGAAGCCCACGGCGGGCGGCGGTGCCGTCTCGCTGGGCGGCACCTTCGCGAACGGCCTGAAGTACAGCAGTGCCGTGACCGCCGCGTCGAAGGGCGGAAGCGTCGCCGTCTCGGGCACGGAGGTGACCTTCACCGGCTGCAGCGAAGTGGTGATCGTGATCTGCAGCGGCACGAACTACGTGCCCGACGCGGCCCGCCGTTACCTGGACGCCGGCGCGGACCCGGCTTCCGTGGCCGTCGGCAAGGTGAAGGCCGCGGCCGCCGCGTCCGGCACCGCGCTGCTCGCGACCCACGTGCAGGACTACCGCAAGCTGTTCGACCGCATGAAGGTCGACCTCGGGCCGTCGCCGGCCAACCGGCGCACCCTCGATTCGTGGTCGCGCATCGCGGTGCGTTACACCGACCCGGGCACGCCGGATCCGGAGCTCGAGGCGAGCTACGTGCAGTTCGGCCGGTACCTGACGATCACCGGTTCGCGCAGCGGTCTCCCGATCAGCCTCCAGGGCCTGTGGCTCAACAACAACTCGCCCGACTGGTACAGCGACTACCACACCGACATCAACCTGGAGATGAACTACTGGCTCGCCGACCGCGCGGGTCTGAAGGAGTGCTTCACCGCGCTGGCGGACTACTGCCTCGCGCAGCTGCCCTCGTGGACCGACACGACGAAGCGGCTGTTCAACGACCCGCGCAACCGGTTCCGCAACAGCACCGGCAAGATCGCCGGCTGGGCCATCGCGTTCTCCACCAACATCTACGGCGGGTCCGGCTGGGCGTGGCACCCGGCGGGCAACGCGTGGCTGTGCAACAACCTGTGGGACCACTACGAGTTCACCCAGGACAAGGCCTACCTGGCAAAGGTGTACCCGGTGCTGAAGGGCGCCACGGAGTTCTGGGAGGCGCGCCTGGTCACCAAGAACATCGACGGCAAGGACTACCTCGTCAGCGACACCGACTGGTCGCCCGAGCACGGCCCGGACGCGCAGGGCAACACCTACTCCCAGGAGCTCGTCCACGACTTGTTCGGGCACTTCACGCAGGCGACGCAGATCCTCGGCCGCGACGGCGACTACGGCAGGACGATCACCGGGATGCGCGACCGGCTGCACCTGCCGACGGTCAGCCCGGTCACCGGCTGGCTGCAGGAGTGGCTCTCGCCGGAGAACCTGGGGGAGACGACCCACCGGCACCTCTCGCCGCTGATCGGGTTCTTCCCCGGCGACCGCATCAACACCGACACCGCGCCGAAGGACCTGATCGACGGTGTGCGCAACCTGCTGATCGCCCGCGGCATGGACACCTTCGGCTGGGGCTGCGCATGGCGCTCGGCGTGCTGGGCCCGGCTCAAGGACGCCGACCGCGCGTACCGGCTATTCCTCACGGTGCTGCGGCCCTCGTTCAACAACGGCAACGGCACGGCGGCCAACTTCTTCGACATGTACAGCCAGGGCAGCTACACGATCTTCCAGATCGACGCGAACCTCGGCGGACCGGCCGCGGTGCTGGAAATGCTGCTGTACTCGCGCTCCGGCGTGATCGAGCTCCTGCCCGCGCTGCCGTCGGCGTGGGCCGAGTCCGGGCACGTGACCGGCATCGGCGCCCGCGGCGGGTTCGAGGTCGACCTCGAGTGGCGGCACGGCAAGGTCACGAAGGCGGTCGTGCGCAGCGTGGGCGGCACGGAGACCGAACTGCGCGCCGGCACCTGGAAGCAGCAGATCAGGCTGCGCCCGGGCCAGTCGATGACCGTCACCCCGCGGTGACCGGACGGGCGCCGGAAGGTTCCCGTCCGCACCTGCCGGCGCCCGGGCTCGTCAGTTCGACCTCGAACAGTGTAGCGTTCAACTATACGAGAGTCGGACGGATCGGGAGCGGACATGAACGTGGTGTTGTGGATCGCGGCGGGGATCGCGGCAGTGCTGTACCTGGGGGCGGGCGGGATGAAGCTCGCCACGCCGCGGAAGAAGCTGCTCGAGAACCCCAACATGGGCTGGGTCGAGGACTTCTCGGACACCTCGGTCAAGCTGATCGCGCTCGCGGAGGTGCTCGGCGCGATCGGCCTGGTCCTGCCGCAGGCCCTGGACATCGCGCCCGTGCTGACGCCGATCGCGGCGGTGGGCCTGGCGATCGTGGCCCTCGGTGCGATCGTGGTGCACGCCCGGCGCAAGGAGCCGAAGGGCGTGCCGGTCAACGCGGTGCTGCTGGTGCTGACGGTGTTCGTCGCCGTGGGCCGCTTCGCCGGCTGAGGGCGAGCCTCACCCGGGCGTCGGTCTCGACCCGTCACGCAGCCGCGGCTGGCCTAGGCTGGACGTGGCGACGGACGGGAGGCCCGAGGTGGACGTCGATCTGCGGAAGGTGCGCTACTTCGTCGCCGTGGCCGAGGAACTGCACTTCGGCAGGGCGGCGGAGCGGCTGCACATCGCGCAGCCCGTGCTGTCGCGCCAGATCCGGGCACTGGAGGAGGAGCTGCGCGCGCAGCTGTTCGTCCGCGACCGGCGTTCGACCGAGCTCACGGCCGCCGGCCGCCAGCTGCTCGAGGACAGCCGGCCGATCCTCGCCGCGGCCGACGCGTTGCGGCGTCGCGTGGCACTGGCCGCACGGGGCACCTCGACCTTCACCATCGGCTTCATGCCCGGCATCACGGTGACCGAACCCGTGCGGGTGCTGACGGACCGCCACCCCGGCCTCGAGGTGGAGCTGGTCCGGACCACGTGGGACGACCAGGCCCAGGTCCTGCACGACGGCCGGGCCGACGTCGGCATCGTCCGGCTGCCGGTGGACCCCCGCGGGCTCACGGTGCGGCCGATGTTCAGCGAGCCGCGCGTGGCCATCCTGCCGGCGTCGCACCGCCTGGCGGGCAAGGAGTCCGTGGACGTCGCCGACCTCGCCGACGAACACCTGCTCAACGACCCCGACGCGGTGCCGGAGTGGCGGGCCGTGGCGACCGAGCTGCGCACCGGGGGCGCCGCGCGCCCCCGCGGGTTCCGCAGCATCGAAGAGAAGCTGGAGCACGTGGCCGCCGGTCTGGGCATCGCGATCGTGCCGTTGTCCACTTCGGAGTACTACACGCGTCCGGACGTCACCCACGTGCCGGTGGGCGACCTCCCGCCGGGCCAGGTCGCCTTGGCCTGGGTCGCCTCGCGGCGCTCGCGGCTGATCTACGAGTTCGCGGAGCTCGTCACAGCCTGACTGCGGGCCGCGGGGTGCTGTGGTAGGCCAAGACCATGAACGCGCTGGGTTCCTACGTCGAATCATGGTCTCCCGAACCGGTCACCGACACCGATGCGCTCCCGGCCGGACCGGCCGCCGCGCTGTCGGCGGCGCTGGACCTGCCGAGGCCGGCCGCCGTCGCGGGGCAGGCGCTGCCACCGCTGTGGCACTGGCTGTACTTCCTGGAGTGGCCGCGGCACTCCGAGATCGGTGCCGACGGGCATCCGGCGGATGGCCACTTCCTGCCGCCGCTGCCGGACCGGCGGCGGATGTTCGCCGGCGGGCGCCTGGACGTCCGGGCGCCGCTCGTGCTGGGCACACCGGCCGAACGCACGCGGTCGCTCGGCGAGGTCGCGGTGAAACACGGCCGGACGGGCGAAATGCTGTTCGTGACCGTGCGGTCGGAGATCAGCCAGGACGGGACCGTGCGGGTGGTCGAGGAACAGGACATCGTCTACCGCTCGGGCGAGGACGCCGGTCGCACCGCGCTGACCGCGCTCGACGTGACCGGCAAACCGGAGTCGGCCGCCGAATGGCAGCGGGCGTGGACGCCGGATCCCGTGCTGCTGTTCAGGTTCAGCGCGCTGACGGCCAACGGGCACCGCATCCACTACGACGAGCCGTACGTCACCGGCGCCGAGGGGTACCCGGGTCTCGTGGTGCACGGCCCCCTGCTCGTGCTGCTCCTGCTGGAGCTCGCCCGCACGCGGGCGCCGGAACGCGCGATCCCGTCGCTGTCCTACCGGCTGCGCCGCCCGGTCTTCGCGGGCGAGCACCTCCTCGCGACGGGCACGCCCGGCGAAGCCGGTGCGGCGCTGCAGGTCGACTCCGCACGCGCGGAAGCCGTCGCGACCGCGGACGTCGTGTTCGCCTGACGGGCGGTTCAGGCCCGGCGGGCCTCGGCGGGGGACACGGGCGGGTCGGCTTCGACGCCGTGCAGCACGTGGGCGAGGACCTCCGCGCCGCGCACGACGCGCGGGCCGGGGCGGTTGAAGTACGCCGGACCGTCGAGCAGCCACACCGCGCCGGTGCGCACGGCGGGCAGCCCGGACCAGCCCGGCAATGCCGTGAGGACGTCGAACTCCGCGGCCGTGCGGTCGGGGCTGAAACCGCACGGCAGGACCAGCAGCACATCCGGGCGCGCCGCGACCACCGCGTCCCACGGGATCGGGTGCGTGTGCTCGCCGGGCGCCGCGAGCAGCGGTTCGCCGCCCGCCGCGGTGATCTGCTCGGGCACCCAGTGCCCGGCGGGCCAGAGCGGGTCGAGCCATTCCAGCGCGACCACGCGCGGCCGCGGCCGGCCGGCGACGCGAGCGCGGACGGCGTCGAGTCGCGCGGTGAGCGAGCGGACGCGCTCGGCGGCGAGCTCGGGCACGCCCAGCGCGCTGCCGAGGGTCGTGACGCAGCCGAGGACCTCGGCGAGCCGCCGGGGTTCCAGGCTCAGGACTTTCGGCCCCGCGTCGAGCATCCGCACGGCTTCGGCGACGCGGATGTAGGACACCGCGCACACCTCGCACAGGTCCTGGGTCAGGACGAGGTCCGGTGCGAGCTCCGCCAGCCGCGTGGTGTCCACTGAGTACAGCGAAGAGCCGCGGTGGGCCGATCCACCGACGGCGTCGGAGATCTCGCGGCTGGTCAGCACGGCGTCGTCCACTTCGGCCGCGGTGACGACCGGCACCGACTCGACGCCGGGTGGCCAGTCGCATTCGTGGGTGCGGCCGACCAGGTCACCGAGGCGGCCGAGCTCCGCGACGAGGTCGGTGGCGGCGGGCAGCAGCGACACGATCCGCATGGTTCGAACCTAGCCCGCGCCGGACCGCCCCGCTCGGGGGGAGGCAGGTCCGGGGGTCACCGTGGGTGGCGCGGACCCGTGAAGTCTATTGTGGACTGACTGCGGGCGGTGCTCGGGCGGACGCCCACCGTGATCGTGCATTTCTGATTGTCGCGACTGTGGGGGAAAAGAATCGGGGGGCCGAGCGGGGGAAGGGTGCGGGGAGGGGGCGGTGGTTCGTGGGTTGCGTTGCCGGGTGGGGGTGAGGAGGGGCAAGGGCGCGCGTGGGCTGGGTGGGTGGTGGGGTTGTGTTGGCGGGTGGGGGTTGTGTTGGGTCGTGTGTGTGGGGCGAGTCGAGTGTTCTCGGCCGAATCGGGCAGATCGTTTGGCTTGGCACGTCAGACGAATTGGCGGATTGCGTCGACCGGTCGAGCTGTGCCAGCCAGGCACGGCCTGCGGCCGGGCCGAACGCACCCGTTGTACCCGGTTCGTGCCGGCGCGAACTGACCCGGCTCTTTGGCTCAAGCGATGTGTCAAGCCGCTCGGTCCGCCCGGCTCGGGCTGGCCAGCTGGACTCGCCACCCCGGAGCGGCCCAAGGCACTGAATCCACCGGCGCGCTCAAGCCCATCCGGCCGACGGTGCTCGGCAACTCGTCCAGCGCACCAAGGGCGCCTGACCGACCCGACCTGCTCAACCCCCCGGTTCGCCGATCATCGACCGACCGAAGCCACCCGACCAGGCTGACTCGGGCACCAACCCACGAAGCCGTCCAAACCCCGCCTCTCCTCAGTCGACTCACCCATTCCTCCCAGGTGTGCACCTTCCGGTGGGCATGAAAGAGCCCCGGCCCAGGTGGAGGGGGTGCCACCTGGGCCGGGGCGGGGAGCGCGCGGAGCGGAGGGAGGAGAACCGCGCGCGACGTGGCAGGCCGGGGGGAAGGGGGCGGCCGTGGGGTCAGAAGGGGCGGCGGAAGAAGTGGTTGGCGGCGAAGGCGCCGGCGGCGGCCATGGCGGCGCTGATGAGCAGGGTGGTGCCGGCGGCGGGGAAGCCGCCGCCGGGCATGCCGAGGGCGATGGAGCGGATGGTGTCGACGGCGTAGGTCAGGGGGTTGGCCTGGGCGACGGCGCGGAGCCAGTCGGGGAGGGCGGCCAGCGGAACGTAGGCGCTGGAGACGAACATGAGCGGGAAGACCGCGACGATGCTGATGTTCTGCATGGTCTGCGCGCGACGCAACCAGGCGCCGAGGGCGAGGAAGACCCAGCTGAGGCCGTAGCTGACGACCAGGGCCAGCGCGACCGAGACCACGCCGCCCAGGAAGCCGCCGCCGGGGCGGTAGCCGAAGACGGCGACGGCGGCGACGAGGAGGGCCACGAGCTGCAGGGCGCAATAGGCGAGATCCGCGAAGCTGCGGGCGACCAGCGGCGCGGAGCGGTGGATGGGCATGGACCGCAGGCGGGCGAGGAAGCCGTTCTTCAGGTCCTCGACGAGGCCGACGCCGCACTGCATGGCTTGCTGCACCGCGTTGTTCAGCAGAATCGCGGGCATCAGGTAGTCGATGTAGGTCATGCCGGGCGGGAAGCTCGACGTGGTGGCCATGACGGCGAACACCTGCGTGAACATGAACAGCAGCACGGCCGGCTGCAGCAGGCTGAACAGGATCATCTGCGGATCGCGCACCGACGTCATCAGGGAGCGGCTGGTCAGCACCGCCATTTGGGTGGCGAAGGAGCTGCCCCGCGGGCGGGGTGGCGCGGCCGCGGGTGCGCCTCGGGTGAGGGTCGACGTCATCGGGTACTCCAGGAAGCTCAGGCGACGCGCGAAGCGTGCTGGTCGGCCAGGGTCAGGTAGACGTCGTCGAGAGTGGGCTCCGCGAGCGCCACGTCGTCGGCTTCGATGCCGGCGCCGTCGAGGGCGCGGAAGACGTGGGCGATCTCGCGGGACGACCCGATGGGCGCGACGACGACACCCGGCTCGGAGACAGCGGGTGCAGGCCCGCGCCGCGCAGGGCGGCGCAGGCGAGGTCGGTGCTGCGGAGCCAGTCGAGGCGCACGGTGACCGTGCGCTGCCCGACCTGCGCCTTCAGCTCAGCCGCGGTCCCGGACGCGACGACGGCGCCCGCCGAGAGCACCGTGATGACGTCGGCGAGGCGGTCGGCCTCGTCGAGGTACTGCGTCGTGAGCAGCGCCGTCGCCGCCTCACCGACGAGGCCTTCGACGATCTGCCACAGGTTGAGCCTGCTGGTCGGGTCGAGACCGGTGGTCGGTTCGTCGAGGAAGATCACCTCCGGCCGGCCGACGAGGCTCGCGGCGAGGTCGAGCCGCCGGCGCATCCCGCCGGAGTACGTGCGCGCCGGACGGTCCGCGGCCTTGGTGAGGCTGAACGCCTCGAGCAGCTCGTCGGCGCGAGCGTGGGCCTGTGCGCGGGTCGACCCCAGCAGCCGCGCCAGCAGCACGAGGTTGGCGCGGCCCGTGAGTTCCTGGTCCACCGAGGCGAACTGGCCGGTGAGGCCGATCCGGGAGCGGACCTCAGCACCTTCGCGCGCGATGTCGAACCCGGCGACGCGCGCGGTGCCCGAACTGGCCGGCAGCATGGTGGTGAGGATGTTGACCAACGTGGTCTTGCCCGCGCCGTTGCGGCCCAGCAGGCCCAGCACGGTGCCGCGCTCGACGCGCAGGCTCACCGAGGACAACGCGTCGACCGACCCGAACGTCCTGGTGATGCCGGTGGCCTCGATCATCGGGTCGCCGGTGCTCATTCGTGCCCTCCGGGGCTCGCCTCGGGCCGGCAGCGAGCTTCTCGGTCCTTCCGGACAGCCGCCGGCGGTGCTTCGACGAAGCCGAGTCTCACGCGGGCGACGAGCGGCGGTCCACCGCGCCGTACCAGCAAAACTCTCGGTGGACCGCTAGAGAAAGACCCCGCTCAGGCGGCCTCGTGCAGCGCCGCCAGCAGCGTCGCGGCGCGCGTGTCCACGTCCTCGGCCTGCAGTTCGTTGGTGGCGAAGGAGAACGAGACGCCGCGGTTCGGCCACGCGCCGTGCCGGCCGCCGCCGGCGCCCGAGTGGCCGAAGGCGCCCGGGTCGGCGCCTTCCGGACCGTAGGTGCCGATCGGGTCGGCCAGCTCGAACCCGAGGCCGAAGCGCAGCGGCCGGTCGTTGATCGCGTCGACGCCCTCGCTCCACGTGCGGGTCGCCTGCGTCAGCACGGCCGACGGGACCAGCGAACCGGTCAGCAGCAGATCGTAGAGACGCGCCATGCTCGTGGCCGTGCCGACGCCACTGCCCGCGGCGAGTTCGGCGCCGCGGTACTCGGGGGAGTTCATGGTGTCGGTGGAGTCCAGCAGGCCGCGGTACATGCGCTCGACAATGCGCCGGCGCTCCTCGTCTTGCAGGAATGTGCTGATCCGGTAGCCCGGTGCGCGGTGCAGCGTCGCGACCGGCACCGACGGCGGGGTGCCGAGCCGCAGATCCAGCCCGTGCGGGGCGGCGAGCAGCTCGTGCAGCAGCTCGCCGACGCGCTGGCCGGTGACGCGGCGGATCAGTTCCGTGGCGAGGTAGCCGTAGGTCAGCGCGTGGTAGGCCACGCGCGTGCCGGGTGTCCACAAGGGACTCTGCGCGGCGAGGGCGGCCGCGTTGGCGGCGTTGTCGGCCATCGGCACGTCAGCGTCCACATAGGGCAGCCCGACGGTGTGCGCGAGCACCTGTGCCACGGCGACGTCGGCCTTGACCGCCGCCGCGAACTCCGGCCAGTAACGCGCCACCCGCTCGCTCGGGCCGAGCTGGCCGCGGGCGGTGAGCATCGCGACGAGCGCGGCGACGATGCCCTTGGTGCCGCTGAAAAGCACCACGCGCGTGTCGGGGGTCCACGGGACCCCGGGCGCCGCCGATCCGGCGCACAGTTCGACCACGAGACGGCCACGCCGGAAGACGCTGAACGCGACCCCGCCCGAGGCCGCGGCGGCGACCTCGTCGAACGCTTCGCGCACCGCCTCGAACCCCGGCCGTACCTCACCGTGCCCGGTCATAGGCGCGGCGTGGTGGCCAGCAGTTCGCCGGTGTAGGAGTGGGCGGGCGAGGTCAGCACGGCTTCGACCGTACCCTCTTCCACGATCTCCCCGCCGCGCAGAACGGCGATCCGGTCGGCCACCTCGGGTGCGAGCGCGATGTTGTGGGTCACGAACAGCACGGCCATCCCCAGCTCACGGCGCAGCTCGCCGAGCAGCTCCACGATGGTCGCCTGCACCGACACGTCCAGCGCGGAGGTCACCTCGTCGCACACCAGCACGTCGGGCGTCGTGACCAGCGCCCGAGCGATCGCCGCGCGCTGGCGTTCCCCGCCGCTGAGCTGGTCGGGCAGGCGGTTCGCGAGCGACCGGCCGAGCCGCACGCGGTCCAGCACCTCGGCCACGCGCTCGCGCCGCTGTGGCCGGGACAGCGACGTCAGGTGCACCAGCGGAACCTCGATCGACTGCGCGATCGTGCGGCGCGGGTTGAGCGAGGAGAACGGGCTCTGGAACACGTACTGGATCCGCCGCCGCTCGTCGTTGCTGCGCTGGCGCGTGCCGGGCGCAAGCGGGGTCCCGTCGAGCGCGACGGTGCCGGTGAAGCCGCGCGTGAGGCCCGCGACGCACTGTGACAGCGTGGTCTTGCCGGACCCCGACTCGCCCAGCAGCATCACGCACTCGCCGCGCGTCACCTGCAGGTCCACCCCGCGCAGCACCTCCTGGCGCCCGTAGGCGACGCGGATGCCGCGCGCGGCCACCACCGCGTCCGAGGGCGGGGGAGCCGCGCCGGGTTCCGCGCCCAGGTCCGGCACGGCGGCCAGCAGTTCGCGGGTGTACGCGTGTTCCGGTCGCTGCAA
The DNA here is from genome assembly GCF_040678995.1 of Amycolatopsis sp. NPDC049253. NCBI lineage: Bacteria > Bacillati > Actinomycetota > Actinomycetes > Pseudonocardiales > Pseudonocardiaceae > Amycolatopsis > Amycolatopsis sp. NPDC049253. Next base: position 238,567 of record NZ_JBFAQX010000004.1, read on the forward strand.
CACGTCCTCGGCCGGCCCGGTCTCGACCACGCGGCCCCGGTACAGGACCGAGACGCGGTCGGCGAGCTGCGCGACCACGGCGAGGTCGTGGGTGATGTAGAGCGCGGCCACGCCGTGCTCGGCCGTCAGCCGCCGCACGGTCTCGAGCACGAGCGCCTGCGTCATCACGTCGAGCCCGGTCGTCGGCTCGTCGAGCACCACGACGCTCGGCCGGCACGCGAATGCCATCGCGATCCCCACGCGCTGCTGCTGCCCGCCCGAGAGCTGATGCGGATATCGCCGGCGGTAGGCCGGATCGGTGGGCAGGCCGACCTCGGCGAGCACCTCGGCCACGCGGTCCTCGACCGGGCCGGGGTAGCCGTGCGTCTGGAGCACCTCGGCGATCTGCAGCCCGATCCGCAGCGACGGGTTCAGCGACAGCGCGGGGTCCTGCGGCACGTAGGAAACGGTCGTGCCGCGCAGTTTCCGGCGGTCCGGCGGCGCGAGCGAGAGGACGTCGACGGGTTCGCCCTCGCGCGGGTGCAGTGTCACCCGGCCGCCGTCCTCCACGAGCCCGCGGCGGAAGTGGCCGAGCGCGGCCAGCCCCGCCGTGGTCTTGCCCGACCCGGACTCACCGACGAGCGCCAGCACCTCGCCCGGCGCGATCCGGTAGGAGACGCCGTGGAGCACCGGCCGGCCCACGGCCGTCTTCACGCGCAGGCCGGTCACTTCCAGCGCGAGCTGCGCGTTGTCCACCGCGGTCACGAGCGTTCCTCCCGGGTGCGCCCGGCCGCGGCCGAGGCGAGTGAGTCGGCCACGAGGTTCGTGCCGACGGCGAGCAGCGCGATCGCCACGACCGGAAGGAGCACGCCCCACGGCTGAACGACCAGCGCGATCCGGTTCTCGTTGATCATCAGGCCCCAGTCGGCCGCGGGCGGCTGGATGCCGAGCCCGAGGAACGACAGCGACGCGATGTAGCCGATGGAGTAGGTCAGCCGCAGGCCGAGCTCCACCATGAGCGGGCCGGTGATGTTCGGCAGGATCTCGCGCAGCAGGATCCGGCCACGCGGCACGGCGTACATCTCCGCGGCCCGGATGTAGTCCTCGCCGCGCACCGCGACCGTCGCCTGGCGCGCCACGCGGGCCGTGCGCGGCGCGTGGGTCAGGCCGATCACCAGCACGAGCAGCCAGCCCTTCGGCCCGATCACCGCGATGGCGAGCAACGCGATCACCAGCTGCGGGAACGACAGCAGCACGTCGTTGCCGCGCATCAGCAGGCTGTCGAGCCGGCCGCCGCCGTAGCCGGCGACCATGCCGAGCAGCGCGCCCAGCACGATCCCGAGGACGGTGGCGAACACCGCGTAGAGCAGCAGCGTGGTGCCGCCGGCGAGGAAACGGGTGAGCACGTCGCGGCCGAGGCCGTCGGTGCCCGCGAGCCCGTCGGGTTTGAACGGCTTGCCGGCGAAGTCCGTGGTGCTGTATCCGGTGAGCACCGGCCCGAGCCACGGGCCGAGCAGCGCCACCAGCACCACGACCCCGGCCAGCACTGTGCCGGCCTTCGCCTGCGGGAACCGCCATGCCGTGCGGAGAAGTCCTCGGGCCTTCACGGGTGCTTCACCGGCCGTGGTGGCCGGCGCGAGCTCGTCGTCGACGGCGGTCATCGGCTCGCCTCCGTCCGCAGCTTGGGGTTCGCGAGGATGCCGACGACGTCGGCGAGCAGGTTCACCACGATGTACACCGCGGCGATGATCAGCGTCACGGCCTGGACCACGGCGACGTCGCGCTTGCTCACCGCGTCGATCAGCGACTGCCCGATGCCGGGGTAGCGGAAGAGGAACTCGACCACCACGACCCCGCCCGCGAGCCACGCCAGCTGCAGCGCCACGACCTGCGCGACGGGACCCACCGCGTGCGGCAGGGCGTGCCGCAGCAGCACGGTCCGCTCGCGCACGCCCTTCAGCCGGGCCATCTCGACGTAGCCTGAGTCGAGGACCTCGTTCATGGTCGCCCGCATCATCCGCGTGATGTAGGGCGTCACCACCAGCACGAGCGTCGCCACCGGCAGCACGAGCTGGCTCGGCTGCCGCCACACGGGCTCGCCGGGTGCGGTGAGTGTGACCGACGGCAGGACCTTGAACACCGTGGTCGCGAACAGCACGATCAGCGCCACGCCGATCACGAACTCCGGCAGTGCGGCGACCACCAAGCTGATGCCGGAAACGGTCTGGTCCGCGGCCCGGCCGCGCCGCATCGAGCTCCACGTCCCCAGCGCCAGTCCGAGCGGCGTCGCGATCACCGCCGCGAGCACGAGTAGCACGAGCGAGGCCACGATCCGGTCGCCCAGCAGCGTCGTCACCGGTCCCTGCGTGGACGTGGAGGTGCCGAGGTCGCCGGTGAACAGGCCGCCGAGCCAGGTGAGGTAGCGCTGCCAGACCGGCTCGTCGAGGTGCAGCTGGTGCTGCAGCGCGGCGAGCCGCTCCGGTGTCGCCTGCTGGCCGAGGATGGCGCGTGCCGGGTCGCCCGGCAGCAGCAGCGTCGCCACGAACACGAGCAGCGTGACCAGCCACAGCACCACGAGGCTCACGAGCAGCCGCTTGACGATCATCCGGGTCATGCCGCACCTCACTTTCCTGTGGCTGCGGGCGCCGTGCCCAGCCACGCTTCGCGGAACTGGTAGCCGGACAGCGAGATCCCCGTCCGGTCCGGCACGAGGCCCGCCACGTAGACCTGGTGGGCGTCGACCTGGTCCACGAAGCCCCACACGATGAGGCCGCCGCGTTCGTACTCGATCCGCTGCGCCTGGTGCAGCAGCGCCGTGCGGGCCGCGGTGTCCACAGCGGCGCTCGCGCGGGTGACGAGGTCGGTGAACTGCGGGTCCTGCCAATGGGTTTCGTTGTACGGCGACTTCGGCAGCGAACCGTTGGCGACCTGGGGCAGGTAGTTGCGCGTGTACCAGAAGTCCTGCGCGAAGTCCCAGGACAGGTAGTTCTCGCCGTAGAACGTCGTGGTGTCGACCTTGCGGATGCGCACGGTCACGCCCGCCGCCTTGGCCTGCTGCTGGAAGACCTGCGCCGCCTCGACCGCGCCGGCCTGGATGGGCGCGGTGACGAGCTCGATGTCGAGGTTTTCGTGCCCCGCCTCGGCCAGCAGCCGCTTCGCGGCCGGGATGTCCTGCCTGCGTTGCGGCAGCTGCGAGTCGTAGGCCGGGTCGAACGGCGCGTAGAGGTCGTTGCCGGGCCGGCCTTGACCGCTCAGCACCTGGTTGATCATCTGGTCGCGGTCCACCACCAGCCGCAGTGCCTGGCGCACGCGCACGTCGTCGAACGGCGGACGGTCCACGCGCATCGTGAACGGCAGCCACGTGCCGGTGGCCGAACGCAGCACGCGCATGCGCGGGTCGCTGCGCAGCACGTCGATGAGCGCCACCGGAACCTGGTCGATGGCGTCCACCTGGGACGAGAGCAGCGCGTTGATCCGGGCGTCGTCCTCGGCGAAGTTGATCAGCACCAGCTCGTCGAGGTAGGGCTGGCCGGGCCGCCAGTAGTGCTCGTTGCGCACGAACGTGCTCTGCAGCCCGGCGGTGAACTCCTTGAGCCGGAACGGCCCTGTGCCGATCGGGCGCTTCACGTCGAAGTCGGCCGGCACGATGCCCAGGGAGTACTGGCCGAGCAGGTCGTCGAACCCGGAGTTGGGCTCGGTGAGCCGGAACTCGACGGTCCGCTCGCCCGTCGGCACCACCTGGCCGAGCATGGTCAGGCTGGCGGCGCCGCTCTTGGGGTCCTTCGGGTCCGTGATCCGCTTGAACGTCGCCACGACGTCGGCCGGGGTCACCGCACGGCCGTCGTGGAACCGCACCCCTTCGCGCAGCACGGCGGTCCAGGTCCGCGCGTCCGGCGACGACGTGAGCGATTCGGCGACCAGCATCTGCAGCCGGTAGTCGTGGTCGCGCAACAGCAGGGGTTCGTAGAGGTTGAGCACCCGGGCGATGTCGGGGTTCGCCACGGGGATGTGCGGGTCGAGCGTGTCGGACGCGCCGCCGCCGGTCACGCCGACGCGCAGGGTGCCACCGCGCCGCGGAGGCCCGGTCGGCGCGGCGGCCGCGACGCCGGCACCGCCGCACGCGGCGAGCAGGGGAGCGGCGCCCAGCAGGGCGGCACCGCCGAGCGCCGCCGTGAGGAACCGGCGGCGCGAGAGGGAGTTCGGCTCACATCGTTCTTCCATGGGTGTCTTCCGGTGGGAGGCTGGCCGGGTGGGGCTCGGGAGAGCGTCAGGCGATGGCGCGCCCGGCGTGGTCGGGAAGTGGCGCGAGGTGAGCGCTCAGGCGCTCGGCGACGGCTTCGGGGAACGGCGAAGCTCTGCCCTCGGCGACGTGCAGGCACAGCAGCTCTTCCGTGGCCACGAGCTCACCGCGCACGTGCAGTTCGTGCCACAGCCGCACCTTCTTCGCCCCGACGGCCAGCACGGAGGTCGTCACGGTCAGCTCGGCGTCCGGCCCGACCTCGCGCAGGTACCGCACGTGCGCTTCCACGGTGTACAGCGAAGCCCCGGTGGACTCGCGGTAGGCGGGATCGAGGCCGACGGTGTCCATCAACGCGGTGGTGGCATCGCCGAACACCAGTACGTAGTAGGGCTCGGAGAGGTGTCCGTTGTAGTCGATCCACTCGGGACGGACGCGGTCGTGGTGGACCAGGACCTCACCCACGGCGGGCCTCGCCGACGGCGCGCTGGATGGCGATGATCGCCCGGTCCCGCTCGGCCACGAGGTCGGCGATCGTGCGTGGCGCGGCTTCGTGCTCGCAGCCGTCGACCACGGCGTCGCGAAGCTCGGGCGTGAGCTCGGGTGCCTCGAGCCGGGTCCACGGCGCCTTCAGCGACGGTCCGAAGTGGTCCAGCATGTGCGCCATGCCGCCCTCGCCGCCGGCGAGGTGGAACGTGAGCATCGGCCCCTGCACCGGCCAGCGCAGACCGGGTCCGTCGGTGATCGCGGTGTCGATCTGCTCCACGGTGGCCTCGCCGTTCGCGACCATGTGCAGGGCTTCGCGCCAGAGCGCCTCCTGCAGCCGGTTGGCGATGAACCCGGGCACCTCGTGGGCAGGCGTGATCACGGTCTTGCCGACGTGCCGGTAGAACTCGCTCGCCCACGCCACCGCCCACGGCGCGGTGAGCTTCCCGCCCACGACCTCGACCAGCGGGATCAAGTACGGCGGGTTGAACGGGTGCCCCACCACGAGCCGCTCCGGCGTCTTCGCCGCCACCTGCATCTCGGTCATGCCGAAGCCCGAGGTCGAGGAGGCGACCACGACCCCGGCCGGGGTGACGGCGTCGATGTCGGCCAGCAGCTTCTGCTTGAGCGGTAGGTCCTCGGGAGCGCTTTCCTGCACGAACCCGGCGCCCTCGACCGCCTCCGCGAGCGTGGCGGTGACGGTGAGCGCGTCGCGGCTCGCGCCCTCGGCCAGGCCCAGCGACGTGAGCGCGGGCCACGCGGCGTCGACGAGCCGGCCCAGCTTCGCCGGCGCGTCCGGCGCGGGGTCCCACGCCCGGACGCGGTAGCCGCGGGCGAGGAAGTGCGCGACCCAGCCGCCGCCGATCACCCCCGCACCGACGCACGCGACGGTGTCCACAGTGGATACGTCAGGCACGGACACGCTCCTTGAGGCCGAGGATTTCGCGGGCCCGGCCGGGGGTGGCGATGCCGGCGCCCAGGTCGGTGACGATCCGCACGGCGCGCTCGACCAGCTGCCCGTTGGTGGCCTTGACCCCGCGGGCGAGGTAGAGGTTGTCCTCGAGCCCGACGCGCACGTGCCCGCCGAGCAGCACCGACTGCGCCACCCACGGCATCTGGTCGCGCCCGATCGCGAACGACGCCCACTGCGCGCCCTCGGGCAGCAGCTTCACCATCGCCTGCAGCAGGCCGGGGTCGGCGGGCGCGCCGTACGGAATGCCCATGCACAGCTGGAACAGCGGCGGTGCGTCGATCAGCCCTTCCTCCACCATCTTCGAGGCGAACCACAGGTGCCCGGTGTCGAAGATCTCCAGCTCCGGTTTCACGCCGAGCTCCTGGATGCGTTTCGCGCCGGTGCGCAGCATGTCCGGAGTGGACACGTAGAGCTGGTTGCCCTCGCCGAAGTTCAGCGAACCGCAGTCGAGCGTGCAGATGTCGGGCAGCAGCTCCTCCACGTGCGGCAGGCGGTCGAGAGCGTTGACCAGGTCCGTGCCGTCGACGGGCTTGAGCGGATCCTCCTCGTCGAGCACGAGGTCACCGCCCATCCCGGCGGTCAGGTTCACGACCACGTCCACTCCGGACTCCCGGATCAGCCGCACGGCTTCGGCGTACAGCGCCACTTCGCGCGACGGAGCGCCGGTCTCGGGCTCGCGGACGTGGATGTGGACGACGGCCGCTCCGGCTTCCGCCGCTTCGATCGCGCTCGCGGCGATCTGCGCCGGCGTGACCGGCACGTGGGGGCTCCGGCCGACGGTGTCGCCCGCGCCGGTGAGGGCGCAGGTGACGATGACCTCGTGGTTCATCAGGCTCCCTTGACGATCGACCTTTCGATGAAGTCGTGCAAGTGCGCGCGCATGGTGGCCACGGTGCTGCCGGGCTTGCGGGTCAGCACCTGGATGCCGAGCCCGTCGATCAGCGCCGTGAGCTGCTCGGTGGCGGCCTCGGGATCGGCCACGCGGAACGCGTGCTGCTCCTGGCCGGTGCGGATGGTCATGAGGATCGTCCGGTGCCAGCGGTCGTAGGAATCGGTGTAGAGCGACCGCAGCTCCGGGGCGAGGGAAACCTCGTTCCACACCTGGAGCCAGACCGACCACTCGGCGCGCAGCACGCCGTCGGCCGGGAGTTGCAGTTCGACCAGCTTGAGCAGCCGGTCGTGGGCGTCGTCGACCGCGTGCAGCTCGGCGACCTGCCGGTCGAAGGCGAGCTTCACGTTGCGCCGCAACGCTTCGTTGAGCACTTCCGCCTTGGTGGGGAAGTGGTAGTGGATGGTGGCGGTGCTGGTGCCGCACGCCTTCGCGATGTCGGCGATGCGCACCCGGTGGTAGCCGCGCTCGGCGATGAGCAGCCACGCCGTCTCGAGGATCCGCCGTCGCGGCTCGGACTGCGTGTGGTGCTCCGGATCGCTCTCCGGACGCGCGGCGAGTGCGGGGACCGCCGTCACGGTCTTCGCGTCGTCGCTGCCGTTGAGCAGCCAGTTGACCGTGACGCCGCAGTACTCGGCGACCCGGACGAGCTCGTGCGGCGAGAACCGGCGGGTGCCGGTCAGCGCCTTGGACAGCTTCGTCTCGTCGAGCCCGATGGCGGCGGCGAACTCCCGCTGGGCTCCCGGCATGGACCGGATCAGCTCCCGGACCCTGGTCCGCAGCTCCTCCGACTCGTCCATGCCGGAAGACCGTAACCCCGCGTTGCGATTATCGCAATACGCACGCCACCTGTGGCGTAACGTTTGCCGGTTTTCGTTGTCGTAGAACGGAATTGCGATCCGGCCTTGACTGCCGGGTCAGTCGGGGCCCCGAGTTTGACCGGCGGCGGCCCGGCGGCTAACGTCCGAGGCGCCGGGCCGAATCCCTCCGCACCACCGGGAAAACCATGACCACCGCGCCAGCGGGCGCCGTCCGCACCGAGGTAGTCGACGGCGTGGTCGTGGCGACGATCGACCGGCCCGGCGGCAACGCCATCGACTCCCGCGTCAGCTTCGAGCTCTACGCCGCCTGGGCGCGGCTGCGCGACGACCCCGCGGTGCACGCCGGTGTGGTCACGGGTGCGGGCAGCGAGTACTTCTCGGCCGGCTGGGACCTCGCGCCCGGAGCCGGCGGACTCGCCGGGGTCGCGGACTTCTTCCGCATCGGCAAACCGCTGATCGCCGCGGTGAACGGCGTCGCCCGCGGTGGCGGCTTCGAGCTGGCACTGATGACGGATCTGATCGTGGCGGCCGGGCACGCCGAGTTCGTGGTGCCCGGCCCGCCCGGCACGGCGCTCCCGGCGCGACTGTCCGAAGAGGTCGTTGCCGGACTCCGCCGCGGCGGCGGGAAACTCACCGCGGCCGCGGCGGCGAAGTGGGGTCTGGTCCACCGGGTGGTGCCGGCGGGCACCGAGCTCGCCGTCGCGCTGGAGCTCGCGCGGTCGCTGGCGGGTACGCCGGGCGCGGCCGCGGCGGTCAAGGAGATCGGCCTCGGCGCGCACCGCGCGCACGACGAGTAGCCCGGCTCAGCCGAGGTCTTCCCTGGGCACGACGGCGAACCGGCGCAGCGCCAGCGCGGGGTTCGTGGCCCGGACCTGATCCACGCGACCGGCCGAGATCTCCGCGACGGCCACGCCCGGCGCTTCACCCAGTGACGCGGCCACCACGCCCATCGGGTCCACGACGAGGCTCGACCCCGATCCCATCGGCGCGATCTGGTCCGCCGCGGCGACGTAGACGGTGTTCTCGATCGCCCGCGCCTTCACCAGCGTCGTCCAATGGTGCTCCTTCAGCGGCCCCGGCACCCACTCCGCCGGCAGCGCGACGATCTGCGCGCCCGCGTCCGCGAGCCGGCGGGTCACCTCGGGGAAGCGCAGGTCGTAACACGTCTGCAGGCCGAACGTCAGCCCCGCGGCCTTGAACGTGGCCGGCTCGGTGATGTCCCCGGCGCGCACGAAGTCGGACTCGCGGAAGCCGAACGCGTCGTAGAGGTGCAGCTTGCGGTACCGCGCGGCGAGCTCCCCGTCGGGACCCGCCACCACGAGCGTGTTGAAGATCCGCCCGCCCTCGGGCCCGGCTTCGTTCATCCCGGCGACGACGGTGATCCCGCGGCGGGCCGCGACCTCGCGCAGCCCGGTGGCGAAGGCGCCGTCGAGGCGCTCGGCCGAGGCGACGAAACGCTCGTCCATCGCCGGTACGGTGAACATGGAGTACTCGGGCAGCACCACGACCTCGGCCCCGCGGCCGGCGGCTTCACCAGCGAGCCGCGTGACTTGCGCCAGATTGCCCGGTTTGTCGTCGGTGGGCGCGAACTGCGCGACGGCGACGAGCACCATGACGAGTGTCCTTTCCGGAGCGACGGCGATCGTCACCGATCTGTGTACTCTGTGTATACATGACGGATTCCGGGCGGTCCACGGGTGTAGGCTCGCCGGCGCGCCGACGCGGGCGCGGGACGAGGGGAGACGCATGACCACCACCGCGCCGGGACCGGTCCCGGTCGAGGGCGGCGGACCGGCTCGGGATCGGGTGTATGCCTGGCTGCGCGACGGGATCATCTCGGGCGAGCTGGAAGGCGGACGGTTCCTCGACGAGCTGTGGGTCTCCGGGGTGGTCGGCGTGTCGCGGACGCCGGTGCGCGAGGCGTTCCACCGGCTCGAGGCCGAGCGGTTCATCAGCCTGCTGCCGCGCAAGGGCGCGCAGGTCCGCACGGTGAGCGCGCGCGAGCTGGACGAGGTGTACCAGAGCCGCCGGCTCATCGAAGGCCACGCGATCACCGAGGTCTGCGCCGCGGGCACGGGCGCCCCCGCCGAAATGGCCGGCCTCATCGAGGACATGGGCCGCGCGGGCGCGGAACGCGACTGGTTCGCCGTATCCGGGCTCGACCGCCGGTTCCACCGCGCGATCGTGAACGCCGCCGGAAACACCGTGCTCACCGAGCTGTACGACACACTGCGCTCGCGTCAGCAGCGCGTCGCCGTGCGGGCGCTGGAGGCGCGGCCGGAACGGCTGTCGATCATCGACGCGGAACACCGGCAGCTCGTGGCGGCGCTCGACGCGGGTGACGCGGAAACGGCGCTGCGGATCCTGAACCGGCACCTGCGGCCGGTTTCCGAGGTGGTCTCGGCCCTTGACCGGACCTGAACGGGCGTGAGCGGCGCGGCCCCGGGGGCGCTGATGATAGGAAGGTCGAGTGACCGAACCGAACTCGATCGACGCCGCCGCTGACGAGGCCGTCACGCTGACCAGCGACCTCATCCGCATCGACACCACCAACACCGGAGACCCCGACACCCTGATCGGCGAACGCGCCGCCGCCGAGTACGTCGCGGAGCAGCTCACCGACGCCGGCTACGAGATCACCTACGTCGAGTCCGGTGGCGCGGACCGGCACAACGTCATCGTCCGGCTCGCCGGCGCCGACCCGTCCCGCGGGGCCCTGCTGATCCACGGGCACCTCGACGTCGTGCCGGCGGACCCGGCCGAGTGGTCGGTGCACCCGTTCTCCGGCGCCGTGCAGGACGGTTACGTCTGGGGCCGCGGCGCGGTGGACATGAAGGGCATGGTCGGCATGACGCTGGCACTGGCCCGCCACTACAAGATCCACGGCATCGTGCCCCCGCGCGACATCGTGTTCGCCTTCCTTGCCGACGAGGAGGCCGGCGGCAAGTACGGCGCGCAGTGGCTGGTGGAGAACCGCCCGGAGCTGTTCGAGGGCGTGACCGAGGCGATCAGCGAGGTCGGCGGGTTCTCGATCACGCTCAAGGACGACGTGCGCGCGTACGTGATCGAGACGGCCGAGAAGGGCATCCGCTGGATGAAGCTGCGCGTGCGCGGCACGGCTGGCCACGGCTCGATGATCCACCGCGACAACGCGGTCACCAAGCTCGCCGAGGCCGTCGCGAAGCTCGGCAGCCACCAGTTCCCGCTCGTGCTCACCGACTCCGTGCGCGAGTTCCTCGCCGGCGTCACCGAGATCACCGGCTGGGACTTCCCCGAGGACGACCTCGAGGGCTCGGTCGCGAAGCTGGGCAACATCTCGCGCATGATCGGCGCGACCCTGCGCGATACGGCGAACCCGACGATGCTCACCGCCGGCTACAAGTCGAACGTGATCCCGTCGGTCGCCGAGGCCGCGGTCGACTGCCGCATCCTGCCCGGGCGCATCGAGGCGTTCGACCGCGAGCTCGACGAGCTGCTCGGCCCGGACATCGAGAAGGAGTGGATGGAGCTCCCCCCGGTCGAGACCACGTTCGACGGCGCGCTCGTCGACGCGATGACGGCCGCGGTACTCGCCGAGGACCCGGGCGCGCGCACGCTGCCGTACATGCTTTCCGGTGGCACCGACGCGAAGTCGTTCCAGCAGCTCGGGATCCGCAACTTCGGCTTCGCGCCGCTGAAGCTGCCGGCGGACCTCGACTTCTCCGCGCTCTTCCACGGCGTGGACGAGCGCGTGCCGGTGGACGCGCTGAAGTTCGGCACGCGCGTGCTGGACCGGTTCGTGCGGTCGTCCTGATCGCCGGGAACCGCCGAGTTGCCCGCGTTCACGCTCGCCGACGGGACACCCCTGCACCTGGTGCGCTGGGGTGACCCGTCGGCCGGCGTGACCGTGGTGCTCCTGCACGGTTACGCACTCGACCGGCGCAGCTGGGGCCGGATCGCCCCGGTGCTCCCGGAGGCGGTGGACGAGCCGCTGTCGGTCGTCGGCTACGACCACCGCGGCCACGGCAAGTCCGGCCGGGCCGGCCGCGGCACGGCGACCATGGCCCAGCTGGGCGACGACCTCGCCGAAGTACTGGACCGCGCCGTGCCCGAAGGCCGGGTGGTGCTGGTGGGCCACGACATGGGCGGGCTCGCGATCATGTCGCTCACGCAGCGCCATCCCGAGCTGTTCGCCGCGCGCGTGGCGGGGCTCGTGCTGCTCGCGACGTCGTCCGGGCGGCTCGCCACGGAGGCGTCGGCGGCGTGGCCGGGCGCGCTCGGGATGCTGGCGCAGGACCTGGAACTGGTGCTGGGCGCCAAGTTGTTCGGGCTGGTGCGCGAGCACACGAGCCGCGCGGTGAGCGCGGGGCTGCGCTGGTGGCTCTTCGGCGACGACCCGGATCCGGAGCTCGTGGAGCTGACGGTGACGATGATCCGGCGCAACTGGCCGCACACCGTCGCGGTGTTCCGCCCCGCGCTCGACGCGTACGCGCGAGAAGCGGCGTTGGCTCGCGTGGGTTCCTTGCCGGTCACGGCGATCGTGGGGGAGCGGGACCGGATCGTCGCGGCCACGGACGTCGAGCACCTCGTCGGAGGCCTCGAACACGGGACGGCCGTGGTGCTGCCGGGCGTCGGGCACGTCGTGCCGCTGGAGGCCGCCGCGCAGGTCGTGCCGCGCATCGTCGCGCAGGTGCGCGAGGCGTACCGACAACATCGGAATTCTTGACAACTTCGTTTTTCGGAAGCACGATGGGCGCATGTTTCCCGTTGCGGTGATCGAGGACGCGGCCGCCGCCGAGGTGTCGCTGGACCCGGTCCGCGCCCGGCTGCTGGCCGAGCTGGCGGAGCCGGCGTCGGCGACCATGCTCGCGGCGCGCGTCGACCTGCCCCGCCAGAAGGTCAACTACCACCTGCGCGCGCTGGAAAAGCACGGGCTCGTGGAGCTGGTGGAGGAGCGGCGCAAGGGCAACGTCACCGAGCGCATGATGCGCGCGACCGCCGCGTCGTACGTGATCTCGCCTTCCGCGCTGTCGGCGGTGCAGCCGGACCCGGCGCAGTCGCCCGACCGGCTGTCGGCGCGCTGGCTGCTCGCCGTGGCCGGCCGTCTGGTGCGCGACGTCGGCATCCTGATCACGGGCGCCACCAAGGCGCGCAAGCGCGTCGCGACGTTCGCGCTCGACGGCGAGGTGCGCTTCGCCTCGGCGGCGGACCGGGCGGCGTTCGCCGAGGAGCTCGCCGTGGCCGTGACGACCTTGGTGGGGAAGTACCACGACGAGACGGCGGAGAACGGGCGCGCGCACCGCGTGATCGTGGCCGTACACCCGAGCGTGCCGGACGAGGAGGCCTGAGGTGACGGAGTTCGTCGGGAAAGAGTTCGAGCTCCCCGGGTCGGCCGAGGTGGCCGCCACCCCGGAGCAGGTCTGGGCGGCGATCGCGACCGGGCCGGGCATCGACTCGTGGTACATGGGCCGCAACGAGGTCGAAGGCGGTCTCGGCGGGGTCGTGCGCGGTTCCTTCGCGGGCTACGAGCCGGACATGGCGATCACGGCGTGGGACCCGCTGAAGCGGCTCGTTTACGGCACGGAGACCGAGCCCGACGGGCGCCGGATCGCCTACGAGTTCCTGATCGAGGGCCGCGATGGCGGCAGCTCGGTCGTCCGCTGCGTCACCAGCGGGTTCCTGCCCGGCGACGACTGGGAGGACGAGTTCGAGGCGATGGCCGCCGGCGGCGCGCTGTTCTTCCGCAACCTCGCCGAGTACGTCACCTGCTTCGCCGGCCGCACGGCCACACCGGTCACGGTGTTCGGCCCGCCGGTGTCCGACTGGGATCGGCTGTGGGCGGCGCTCGGCGCCGAGCTGGGGCTGCCGCGCCGGCCCGAGGAGGGCGACCGCGTGCGCGTCGAGCTGGCGGGCCGCGCGGTCGAAGGCGTCGTCTACGCCGTGAACCCGCAGACGGTGGGCGTGCGCACGGCCGACGCGCTGTACTGCTTCCTGCAAGGCTTCCACGGCCCGCTCGTCGCCTGCCACCACGTGTTCTCCACCGACGGCGGCGACGAGCAGAGCTGGCAGGAGTGGCTGGGCCGGCTCACCGCCTGAACCGGCCCACGTTCGGCAGGCCGGTCGGTAGGTTCGTCACCATGGTGATCCGCGCGGTGGTGTTCGACATCGGTGATGTGCTGGAGATCGCGCCCGACCTGGGCGTCGACCGGCGGTGGGAGGCCCGGCTCGGTCTCGCCGAGGGCGAGCTCGTCCGGCGGCTGTCCGACGTCTGGGCGGCCGGCGCCGTCGGCGCGATCACCGAGGAGGACGTGCGGGACACGATCAGCGGCAGGCTCGGCGTCGGGCGTGGGCAGGCCGACGCGATCATGGCGGATGTCTGGGAGCAGTACCTCGGCACCGGCAACACCGACCTGATCGACTACGCCCGCGGGCTGCGGCCGCGCTGTCGGACCGGCATCTTGAGCAACAGCTTCGTCGGCGCCAGGGAGCGGGAACAAGCCGCCTACGGTTTCGAGGACCTGGTGGACGACATCGTCTACTCACACGAGGTCGGGATGAGCAAGCCGGACCCGGAGATCTACCGGCTGAGCTGTGCGCGGCTCGGCGTGAACCCCGAGGAAATGATCTTCCTCGACGACGTCGAACCCCACATCGCCGCCGCCTGCGCCCTCGGGATCCACGGAATCCACTACCGGGACAACGCCCAGGCGATCACCGAGATCGAAGGGCTGCTGGCGTCCACGGGCGCGTGAACGAACGCGGCCACCGTGCCGGCCACGGACTCACCGCACCGCGTGACGGCATTCGTGGCGTTGCCGGGATCGATGCCTGCGAGATCCCGGCAGCCCACGCGCTCGGCCGGACCCGGGCTCGGTCAGGTGGCGAGCCCGGGCAGGCGGTCGGCGGCGGTGCGCTTGCGCCGCAACCAGACCCGCCGGGTGCCGTCGGCGTAGAGCCGCACGGTGCGCAGCTCCCAGCCGGCGAACTCGGCGTGGATCGAGAGCTGGATCGCCGCCGCGCGCCGGGACACACCCGGGGGCAGGCGCAGGCGGCGGTACTCCCAATCCCCTTCGACCACCGCCTCGTCGACCGTCGTCATGGCTGGATCACCTGGGTCCCTTCTCCTGCGGCCGAGCCGACGAGCACTCGGCCGCTCCGGTCGTCGACGCTCACCGAGTTCGGCTGGCGCACGGTCGGGAATCGGTACTTCTCGACGGGTTCCCCGCCGCGGACGTCGAAGCCGACCACCTGGTTCTGCCCGGTGAGGGTGACCCATGCGAGGTTGCGCTGGTGGTCGTAGGCGATGCCGTAGATCCCGCCCGGCACCGGGTAGCGCTGGCGCAGGATCAGCGGGCCGACGGAGAACGCGAGGAGCGCGCCCGCCCGCGCGTCGGTCACGAGCACGCGCCCGTACGAGTCGCTGGTGGCGTTGGCGGCGCCGTCGCCCGCGCGCAGGCCCTCTCCCATCGTGCCCGCGTTCACGTCGACGCTGAACACCGCGGTGCGGAGGCGGTCGAGCACGACCACACCCTGGCCGGTGTCCACGACGTCGTCGGCGCTGTAGAGCTGGCCGGTGATGGTCTTGGTGACCGCGCCGCCGGCCAGGACCTCCACGGCCTTGCGATCGCGCACGGCCACGAGCGTGTCCGGGCCGTCGGCCACACCGTCGGCCGGCTGGCCCGCCACCGGTTGCGTGGTCAGCTGCCCGCTCGGCAGCGCGATTTTCGCGAGCTCGCCCTTGGCCGGGATGCTCGCGATCGCCTGCCCGCCGGACGTCGTCAGCGATTCGGCCGGCCCGGGCAGGGGCACGGTGGCCTTGGGGGTGCTCAGCGAGTCGAGGTCGTAGACGAGCACCGACGGCGGCTGCGTGACCGCGACCGCGAGCGTGTGGGTCTTCTCGTCGGTCGCCATCGCCGACACGGCCGGCGTGGCGAGCACCTGGCCCGCGGGCTTGACCGTCACGGCGGGGGAGACCGCCGGCTTCACGGCCACCGGGTTCGCCACCACCTGCAGCGAATCCGTGTCGTCCTGGCCCGAAGCCGAGCATGCCGAGAGCGCGAGGGCACCGACCAGCGGAATCGCGATCCGCGACGCGGCGGTGAGCCGACGCACCTTGAAGCCTCCAGCTGTCCCTCGGCGAGGTGTCCTCACCAGCATCCCCCAGGATTCCCGTGCCGTCACGTCTGCGTCATCCAACAGACACCTGCGCCTCATTTCGGTCCCCGCTCGGGATAGCCCACGTCGACGCAGCTCACGTCGTCGAGCGCGCTGCGGATCGCGGGCGGGAGCGTGAGCTCCTCCGCCGCCAGCGAACCCGTCAGCTGTCCGGTGTCGCGGGCGCCGACGACCGGCGCCACGACTCCCGGCCGGTCGCGCACCCAGGCCAGCGCGACGACCAGCGGCGAGGTGCCGAGCCCGTCGGCGGCCGTGGCCACGGCCTGCACGATCCGCGCCGCGCGGTCCGTGCGGTGGTGCTCCACGTACCCGGCGAACTCGCTGGACGCACCCCGCGAGTCGGCGGGCGTGCCCGTGCGGTACTTGCCGGTCAGCACGCCGCGGCCCAGCGGCGCCCAGGGGAGCAGCCCGATGCCGTGGTGCAGGGCGGCCGGTGCGGCTTCGCGATCGACCCCGCGCTCCAGCAGCGAGTACTCGTACTGGCAGGACACGATCGGCGCGACGGCGCTCGCGTGCGACGCGGCCGTGGCCAGCTGCCAGCCCGCGTAGTTCGAGACGCCGACGTAGCGGACCTTCCCGCTGGTCACCGCGTACTCCAGCGCCGAGAGGGTCTCCTCGATCGGCACTCCGGCGTCCCACGCGTGCAGCTGCCACAGGTCGAGGTGGTCGGTGCCGAGCCGGCGCAGCGAGCCGTCGAGTGCGCTCAGCAGTGCGCCCCGGGAAGCTCCGCCCCCGAAGGGACCGTCGGTGCGCCGCGCGACGGCCTTCGTGGCCACCACCACGTCGTCACGGGGCACGAGGTCGCCCAGCAGGCTCCCGAGCACGCGCTCGGCCTCGCCCTCGGCGTAGATGTCCGCCGTGTCCACGAGGGTGCCGCCGGCGTCGACGAACGCGACGAGCTGGCTGGCCGCCTCCTCGGCGTCGGTGTCGCCGCCCCACGTCATCGTGCCGAGCGCCAGGCGCGAGACCCGCAGTCCCGACCGGCCGAGCTGTCGCTTTTCCACGACCACCGAGCCTAGTCGTCGACCCGGCCCGTACTTGACCAAGGTGACGCCGTGTCGCGACCGGCCACCCCGTCGGTGCACCCAGGGCACGGAGCGAGTCGTGCTCTCGGTACGTTTCCGGCCGTGCGAATGGGACTCAACCTCGGTTACTGGGGCACCGGGGACAACTCCGCGAACCTGGCCCTGGCCAGGAGAGCGGACGAACTCGGGTATTCGGTGGTGTGGGCGGCCGAGGCCTACGGCTCCGACGCCGTGACGATGCTCACCTGGATCGCCGCCCGGACCGAGCGGATCGACGTCGGCAGCGCGGTGCTGCAGATCCCGGCGCGGACGCCGGCGATGACGGGCATGACCGCCGCGACGCTCGACACGCTCTCGGGCGGCCGCTTCCGGCTCGGCCTGGGTGTCTCGGGTCCGCAGGTGTCGGAGGGCTGGCACGGCGTGCGGTTCGCGGACCCGGTGGGCCGCACCCGCGAGTACGTGGAGATCGTGCGGGCCGTGCAGTCCCGCCGCCGTGTGCGGTTCAGCGGAGAGCACTTCGAGCTGCCGCTGCCCGACGGGCCCGGGCTCGCGCTGGGCCTGACCTTCCGGCCCGAGCGCAAGCAGGTGCCGGTGTACCTCGCCGCGATCGGGCCGGAGAACCTCGCGCTCACGGGTGAGCTCGCCGACGGCTGGCTGCCGGTGTTCTTCTCGCCCGAGCACGCCGGTGAGCAGCTGGCCCACATCCGGGCCGGCGCCGAGGCGGCCGGGCGTTCGCTCGACGGGTTCGACGTCGCCCCGTCGGTGCCGCTCGTGGTCGGCGACGACTGGCGCGAGTGCGCCGACGCCGTGCGTGCCCACGCCGCGCTCTACGTGGGCGGGATGGGCAGCCGGAAGCAGAACTTCTACAACCGCCTCGCCGTGCGGATGGGGTTCGAGGCCGAGGCGGCCGAGGTGCAGGAGAAATACCTCGCCCGTGACTACGCGGGGGCTCAGGCGGCCTTGCCGCTGGAGTTCCTCGACGCGACGTCGCTGCTCGGCCCGCGGGAGCGGATCGCCGAGCGCATGGCGGAGTTCGCGAAGGCGGGCGTGACGACGTTGTCCGTGACTCCGTACGGGGAGTCCGCGGGATTCGAGGCGGCTCTGCGGACCGCCGTGGAAGCGATCGAGCTGGCGGGAGTGGCCTGATGGGGTGGTTCGAAGCACTGGTGCTGGGGCTGGTGCAGGGGCTCACGGAGTTCCTGCCCATCTCCTCCAGCGCGCACCTGCGGATCGTGGCCGCGCTCGTCGGCTGGGACGATCCGGGCGCGGCGTTCACGGCCGTGACGCAGATCGGCACCGAGCTGGCGGTGATCCTGTACTTCGGCAAGAAGATCGGCCGGATCCTGCAGGCCTGGTTCTTCTCGCTCTACCGCCGCAGCTGGCGCCGGGACCCCGACGCGCGGCTGGGCTGGCTGATCATCGTCGGCTCGATCCCCATCGTCGTGCTCGGCCTGCTGCTGCAGGACCAGATCGACCAGGCGTTCCGCGACCTGCGCATCACCGCGTCCACGCTGATCGTGTTCGGCGTGATCCTGCTCATCGCCGACCGCGTCGGCTCGCAGCGGCGCACGCTCGACCACCTCACCGTGCCGCACGGTCTCGGCTTCGGCTTCGCGCAGGCCCTGGCGCTGATCCCGGGCGTCTCACGCTCGGGCGGCACCACCAGCGCCGGCCTGCTCATGGGCTACACCCGCGCCGACGCCGCGGAGTACTCGTTCCTGCTGGCCCTGCCCGCCGTGTTCGGCTCGGGGCTGTACAAGCTCACCGACATCGGCAAGAACGGCGAGACCGCCCAGTGGGGACCCACGATCCTGGCCACGCTGGTGGCCTTCGGCGTCGGCTACGTGGTGATCGCGTGGCTGATGTCCTACATCAAGCGCAAGAGCTTCGTGCCGTTCGTGATCTACCGGATCGTGCTCGGCCTGCTGCTGTTCGGGCTGATCATCGGCGGGGTGCTCGACCCGAACGCGGGGCCTGTCGGGAGCTGAGCCCGCTCGTCGAGCACCTGGCGGTAGTGGCCGATCAAGCTGTCGCCGGCCGCTTCCCAGGTGTTGCGGAGTGCGAAGGCCCGCGCGGCCGCGCCGAAGGCGGCGCGCCGCGCGGGCGACTCGGTGAGGCCGCGCACGGCCTCACGCAGCGCGGTCTCGTCGAGCGGGGGCACGAGGAACCCCGTTCGCCCGTGCTGGACGAGGTCGAGCGGTCCGCCGGCCGCGGGCGCGACCACCGGCAGGCCGCTGGCCATCGCCTCCTGGACGGTCAGGCCGAAGGTCTCGAAGGGCCCGGTGTGCGCGAAGACGTCGAGCGACGCGTAGATGCGCGCGAGCTCTTCGCCCACGCGCACCCCGAGGAACGTCGCGTCCGGCAGCGCCGCCCGCAGCCGCGGGCCGTTCGGGCCGTCGCCGACGACGACCACCCGCACCCCCGGCAGGCCGCAGACGCCGCGCAGCAGCTCGACGTGCTTGTCCGGCGCCAGACGGCCGACGTACCCGACGAGGACCTCGCCGTTCGGCGCGAGCCGGCGGCGCAGCCGCGGGTCCCGGTGCCGCGGGTCGAAGCGCACGGCGTCGACGCCGTGGGGGAGCAGGTGGATGCGCGGGATGCCCTGCTCCTCCAGCGCCAGCTTCGACGCGCTGGACGAGACGATCGTGCGGTCGGCCGGCCCGTGGATCCCGCGCAGCCGCCGCCACACGTACTGCGCGCCACCCGGCACCCGGGGTGCGTAGGACCGGCAATACGCGGCGACGTCCGTCTCGTACACCGCGACGATCGGCACCCGCCGCTTCAAGGCCGCCCGCACGGCGTGCGCACCGAGCAGCAACGGGCTCGACAGGTGCACGACGTCGGGCCGGTGCGCGGCGATGGCGCGGCCCACCACGCCGGTCGGCAGCGCCATGCGCACGTCCGGGTAACCCGGCCACGAGAGCGCGGGCGCGCGGACCACCGGCGAGCCCGCGCTCGCCGCCGAGGTTCCCGTCCGCAGCCCGGCCGGCGCGGTCGGCGCCACCACCAGGGGCGAATGCCCGCGCCTCGCGAGGTGCTCGGCGGCCCGCGACGCGGTGTGCGCGACCCCGTTGACCTGCGGCGGATAGGACTCCGTCACGACGAGGACCCGCAACGGCGATCCCGCGCTCTGCGTGGACGTCATTCGCAAGATCCAAACCGATGACACCCACCTCACAGCCCCGGGAACAGCACGCGAACACGGGGTTCCCAACAGGCGCTGTGTGAACGTCACCACAGTGCGAGATCGCGCCGGCCTCGCCTCGGCGGAGCCGGGGCCGAAGACGCAGCTAGGGTGAGCTGGTGAGTACGGTCATCTTGCTGCGGCACGGGAAGTCCACCGCGAACGGGTCCGGCGTCCTGGCGGGGCGCACGCCGAAGGTTGGTCTCGACGACACCGGCCGCGCGCAGGCCGAGAAGCTGGTGGAGCGGCTGGCCGATGTGCCGGTCGCCGAGCTGGTGGTGTCGCCGATGCTGCGCTGCAAGCAGACGGTGACGCCGCTGGCGACCGCGCTCGGGCTGGACAAGACCGTGGAGCCGCGCCTGTCCGAAGTGGACTACGGCGAGTGGACCGGTCGCGAGCTGAAGACGCTGGTCAAGGAGCCGTTGTGGCGGGTGGTCCAGTCCCACCCGTCGGCGGCGGTGTTCCCCGGCGGTGAGGGCCTGGCCGCGATGCAGGCCCGCGCGGTGGCCGCGATCCGCGCGCACGACGCCCGCATCACCGCCGAGCACGGCGACCACGCCGTGTGGATCGCCTGCAGCCACGGCGACGTGATCAAGGCCGTGCTGGCCGACGCACTGGGCCAGCACCTCGACGCGTTCCAGCGCATCGTGGTCGACCCGGCGTCGGTGTCGGTGGTCCGCTACACCGAGACGCGGCCGTTCGTGCTGCGCGTGAACGAGAACGGCGGCGACCTCGAGGGCATCGTGCCCCCGCCGCCGAAGAAGAAGTCCGGCCGCGGCAAGAAGGCGGGCGAAAGCGACGCGGTGGTCGGGGGCAGCACCGGGCGCTGAGCCCGGCGGACACGCCCTCGGCGGAAAGCGGCTCGACCAGGGCCGCGAAACCCGTAGGGTGGGCGGGATCAGCGCGGGAAAGCACGTGAAG
This sequence comes from Amycolatopsis sp. NPDC049253, assembly GCF_040678995.1. NCBI lineage: Bacteria > Bacillati > Actinomycetota > Actinomycetes > Pseudonocardiales > Pseudonocardiaceae > Amycolatopsis > Amycolatopsis sp. NPDC049253. Next base: position 259,236 of record NZ_JBFAQX010000004.1, read on the forward strand.
AACCAGGAGCGCAACCCGATGATTTCGCCGGACAACCCGTTCGCCACCCCGAGTGAGCTGCCCTACGCCCTGCCGCCGTTCGACAAGATCCAGGTCGAGCACTACCGGCCCGCGTTCGAAGAGGGCCTGACCGCCCACGCCGCGGAGATCCACGACATCGCCTCGAACCCGGCGGAGCCGACGTTCGAGAACACGATCGCCGCGCTGGAGCGGGCGGGGGAGCTGCTGGAGCGGGCGTCCGGCACGTTCTTCAACGTCGCTGGGTCCGACTCGACCGACGAGATCCAGGAGATCCAGGCCGAGCTGGCCCCGAAGCTGGCCGCGCACTCCGACGCGATCCACCTCGACCCGCGGCTGTTCGCGCGGATCAGCGCGCTGTACGAGCGCCGCGAGAGCCTCGGCCTCGACCCCGAGTCGCTGCGCCTGCTGGAGCGGCGCCACACCGACTTCAGCCGCGCCGGCGCCGGGCTGCCCGAGGCCGAGCAGGAGAAGCTGCGCAAGCTCAACGAGCAGCTCTCGACCCTGCAGACGAAGTTCCAGCAGAACCTGCTGCGCGACACCAACGAGCTCGCCGTGGTCCTCGACGACGTCGCCGACCTGGCCGGTCTCGGCGAGGGCGCGATCGCCACCGCCGCCGAGGCGGCCGCCGCTCGCGGCGAGGAGGGCAAGTTCGTCCTGAACCTCACGCTGCCGACCGCGCAGGCGGCCCTGGAGTCGCTGGAGAACCGCGCGGTGCGCGAGCGCGTCTTCACCGCGTCGGTCTCGCGGGGCAACCGCGGCAACGAGTACGACAACAACGCCGTCGCCGCCGAGATCGTCCGGCTGCGGGCCGAACGCGCGGCGCTGCTGGGCTATCCGGACCACGCGTCGTACGTGATCTCCGACGAGACGGCCAAGACCGCCGACGCGGCCTCGGGCCTGCTGGAGCGGCTGGCGCCGGTCGCCGTGGCCAACGCCCGCGTGGAGGCCGCCGAGCTGCAGCAGCACCTCGAGGCGGACGTCCCCGGCGCGACGCTGAAGCCGTGGGACTGGGCGTTCTACGCCGAGAAGGTGCGGCGCGAACGCTACGAGGTGGACACCGCGGCGCTGCGCCCCTACTTCGAGCTCAACCGCGTGCTCACCGATGGCGTGTTCTTCGCCGCGAACCACCTGTACGGCCTGACCTTCACGGAGCGCGACGACTTGCCGAAGTACCACCCGGAGGTGCGGACCTTCGAGGTCTTCGACGCCGACGGCAGCGGCATGGGCCTGTTCCTCGTGGACTACTACACGCGGGACTCCAAGCGCGGCGGCGCGTGGATGAACAACTTCGTGAGCCAGTCGGACCTGCTCGGGCGGAAGTCCGTGGTGGTCAACGTGCTCAACGTCGCGAAGCCGCCGGCGGGGGAGCCGACCCTGCTGACGCTCGACGAGGTCACCACCGTGTTCCACGAGTTCGGCCACGCGCTGCACGGGCTGCTCTCGGGTGTCGTGTACCCGACGTTCTCGGGCCCGAACGTGCCGCGGGACTTCGTGGAGTACCCGTCGCAGGTCAACGAGATGTGGATGCTGTGGCCGGAGGTGCTGGCCAACTACGCCAAGCACCACGTGACGGGGGAGCCGCTGCCCGCCGAGCAGGTCGCCAAGCTGCAAGCGGCGCAGCAGTACGGCGAGGGCTTCAAGACGACGGAGTACCTCGCCGCGTCGCTGCTCGACCTCGCCTGGCACCGCCTCGGCGTGGACGACCGGGTCGACGACGTGCAGCGCTTCGAGGCCGCCGCGCTGGAGAAGGCCGGCGTGGCCCTGGAAAGCGTCCCGCCGCGCTACCGCACCACGTACTTCAACCACGTCTTCGGCGGCGGCTACAGCGCGGGCTACTACTCCTACATCTGGAGCGAGGTCCTCGACGCCGACACCGTGCAGTGGTTCCGCGAGAACGGCGGCCTCGAGCGCGCGAACGGCGACCACTTCCGCTCGACGCTGCTGGGCCGCGGGGGGAGCGTGGACCCGATGGAGGCGTTCGCGAACTTCCGTGGTCGCCAGCCGGAGATCCAGCCGCTGCTGGAGCGCCGGGGTCTCGCGGGGGCCTGATCGTTCTTCGGGTGGGGCCGGCCGTTCGCGGGCGGCCCCACTTTTGTCTCTTGTGGACTGTATAACGACCTATACGGCCGGGCGTCGGGCCGGCCGCCGTCACTCCAGAGGGAACAAGATCGGGCTGAGGAGGTGCTGGCGCCGGCCGGGGGCGGGCTCGTGCCGCAGCCGGGGGATGAGCACCTCGCGGAGATCGGCGATCAGGTCGGCGAGCTCTTCGTGGCTCAGCCAGACCGAGTGCTGGCGGTAGCCCACCAGGTCCTCGACCGGGTCCGCACCGGCCCGGCCCAGGTAAGCGGTGAACTCGGCGATCAGCGTCGTCATCGCGGTCGCGAACACCTTGCGGTGGTCGTCGAGCGTCGCCGAGGCGGCCGCGTCCGCGTCGACCACCGCGCGGTCCCGTCGCAGCCGGTAGCTGCGCTCGACGGCGCCGCGGACGCGTTGTTCCTCGGCCACTTCGAGGATGCCGGCTTCGGCGAGCAGGCCGACGTGGCGGTACAGGGTCGCCTTCGACACGTCGTGGATCCGCTCGGCCAGCTCGGTGGTGGTCATGGGCCGCCCGCCGGAGAGGGCGTGCACCACGCGCAGCCGCACCGGGTGCACCAGGAGTTCCAGATCGTCCACGCCGTCATGTTTGCACATCTGCTACCATTCTCAATGTTGAGAACGGTGGGCCGCTGGGGGCCCGTGACGGGAGGTTCGGCGATGAAGGTCGACGCGGCACCACTGGGCGAGCACCACGACGTCGCGGGGCACCGGCTGCTGCTGCACCGCTCCGGTGCCGGCGGCCCGGCGGTGGTGTTCCTGCCCGGCGCGGGCCTGATGGCGTACGACTTCCTGAACGTGCAGCGGCGCGTCGCGGAGTTCACCACGAGCGTCGTGTACGACCGGGCCGGCACTGGCTGGAGCGACGCGGTCGAGCTGCCGCGCACGCCGGACGAGGTCACGGACGAGCTGCGGGCCCTGCTGGTGGCCGCGGACGTACCCGGGCCGTACGTGCTGGCCGGGCATTCGCTCGGGGCGCTGTACGCCCGCCGCTACGCGCAGCGTTTCCCCGGGGACCTCGCCGGCCTGGTGTTCCTCGATCCGGGCCACGAGGACATCCTGGAGTTCCTGCCGCAGGAGGCCGCCGAGCTGAACGAGCGCCTCAAACCCGACCCGGCCGCCTTGCCTGAGCCGACTCCCGCGCAGCTGGACGCTTCGCGCGAGGCATTGCTGGGCCTGTACGCGAACTGGCCCGACGGTGTCCGGGAAGCGTTGACGGACAAGCACCTCACGGAATGGCGCACGGCGGTCCTGGAGACCCAAAACTTCGAAACCGAGGTGTACGACCAGGTCCGCGGCGGGGGAGTGCTGCCGGACGTGCCTCTCGTGGTGCTGAGCGCACTCGGGGCCAACCCGTACTGGGCGCAGTTCGCCTCTCCCGAGCTGATGGAGTCGATGCTCGGGGGTATCAAGGCCCTGCACGCGTCGATCGCCGCCTCGGTGCCGCGAGGTGAGCACCGCGTCCTCGACGGTGCGGCCCACCAGACGATGCACCTGGAGCACGAGGACGCGGTCGTGGAGGCCATCCGCTCGGTCCTCTGAGGACGATCCGCGCGGGAGGCGACTCCGGTCGCGGGCGATTCCTTTCGGCCCGGTGCGGGGTCTTCCCCTTCGACGGTGCGGCTCGAGCCGAGCCGACCGAAGTTCGGCAAGCCGGGAAGAGAGCTGATCGCCGTGAGTGTTCCCACCACCATGCGCGCCCTGGAGCAGACCTCCCTCGAGGGGCCGCGAGATCTGCGGTTGGTCACCGACGCGCCGGTACCGGCTCCCGGCCGGGGTGAAGTGCTGATCAGGGTCCGGGCCGCCGGAGTCAACTTCGCCGACCTCTCGCAGGCCCGCGGGTTGTTCGGAGGCGGCCCGCAGCCGCCGTACCTGGCGGGTTTCGAGGCCGGAGGCGAGGTGGTCGCGCTGGGCGAGCAGGTCAGCGGCCCGGTACTGGGAACCGCGGTCGTCGGCGTCGGGTCCGGGGCGTTCGCCGAGTACGCGGTGCTGCCCGCGGCCGCGGCGCTACCGGTGCCGGCCGGCTGGACGGCCGAGCAGGCGCTGGGCCTGGTCGTGAACCGGGCGGCCGCGCTCGCGGCGCTCAAACCGCTGGGCCGGCTGACCCCGGGGGAGACGGTGGTGGTCCACGCCGCCGCGGGCGCGACCGGCCAGGCCGCGGTGCGGATGGCCAAGCACTACGGCGCGACGGTCCTCGCCGCCGCCTCCCCGGCCAAGCACGAGACCGTGCGGGCGCTCGGTGCCGATCACGTCCTGGACTCCCTGGCCGCCGATCTCGCCGCCGAAGTCCGGCGGCTGACCGGCGGTGCCGGTGCGGACCTGGTGCTGGAGTCGGCCGGCGGCGCCGGCTTCGCGGCCGCCCTGGCCTCGGCCAAGCCGGTCACCGGCCGGGTCGTCGTCTACGGCCTGGCGGGCGGCGAAGCCGCGATCACCAACTGGGACCTGGTGTACCGCCACCAGGTCCAGGTCATCGGCCTCAACCTCGGGACGCTGAGCCGGGCGGCTCCCCGGATCTTCGGTGAGGTCATGGGTGAGGTGTCGGCCCTCGTCGCCGTCGGCGTCCTCCCGCCCGAGCGCCCGGTCGTCCACGACCTGGCCGACGGCCCGCAAGCCCTCGCCGCACTGGAGTCGAGGGTGACCGTCGGCAAGCTCGCCTTGCGGCCCTGACACCGCCGTGACCTGCGGTTCGATTCTTCCACGCCGCTTTCGGGGTCATAGTGGGCGACGGCTCCGATCCGCGGGGCCGGTCCGGACGAGGAGCAGGCATGGTCACCAGGCGATCCACGGCCGACCTCGGGCCGCGAACCGGGGCTCCCCGCATGACGGCCCAGGTGCGGGAGCCGGCGGACCGGGACCGGTTCGCCGCCGAAACCGAGCCGTTCCGCCGGGAACTGCTGGCGCACTGCTACCGCATGGTGGGCTCGGCCCACGAGGCCGAGGACCTGGTGCAGGAAACCTACCTGCGGGCCTGGCGGTCCTACGCCGGGTTCGAGGGCCGCGCGTCGATCCGGTCGTGGCTCTACAAGATCGCCACCAACGTCTGCCTGACGGCGGTGGAGCCGCGCAAGATCCGGATGCTGCCCTCGGGCCTCGGCGGCCCTCGGGACGGGTCCGAACGCCCGGCCGACCCCGTCGCGGCGGGTGAGGTCTCGTGGCTGGAACCGTGGCCCGACCGTTTGCAGGTCTCGGCCGACGACGACCCGGCGACGTCGGTGGTGTCGCGCGAATCGGTGCGCCTGGCGCTCATCGCGAGCCTGCAGCACCTGCCCGCACGCCAGCGCGCGATCCTCCTCCTGCGAGAGGTGCTCGCGTTCTCCGCCGCCGAAACCGCACAGCTGCTCGGTACCACCACGGCGGCGGTGAAGAGCGGACTGCAGCGGGCCCGTGCTCGGCTGGGTGAGCTGGAACCGCGGCCGGAGCGATTGCTCGAACCGGCCGACCCGCGGGCGCGGGCCCTGCTCGACGGTTACGTCACGGCCTTCGAACGCTCGGATGCCGGTCTCCTGGAGCAGGTGCTGCGCACGGACGCGACGCTGGAAGCGACCCCGTTCCGCGAATGGCAGGCCGGGCTGGTCAACTGCCTGCGGATGCTCGCCGCGGACGTGCTGGGCGAGCCGGGGGACTGGCGGATGCTCCCCACCACGGCGAACGGCCAGCCCGCCGCCGTCGAGTACCGGCGGGACGAAGCCGGCGTGTTCCGGGGGACAGGCATCGTGGTGCTGGACACGACCGCCACCGGCGTCTCCCGGGTAGTGGCGTTCCACGACGAAGCCCTGGTCACCCTGTTCGGCTTTCCGGAATCGCTCACGGACCCGTCCTGACCGATCGCGCCAAGTCCGCTGTAGACAGTCAGTCAAAGTGTATAACGACCTATACAGCCGGCCAGATGGTAAAAATCAGGCCCGGCCCAGATTTCACCTCAGCAACAAAAGACGCTACGGACGGGAGAGGATCTCGACCACGGTGTCATAGGTTTGTTCCACGTCAAGGCTTTCCGTGTCGACCACAGTGCACTTCGGACGCTGCCGCAGGTACGCCGCGAGGTGGTCGTGGACACGGTCGATCAGCTTCAGCCCGCCGGCCCGGGTGATGATCTCGTCGATGTCGCGGGCCGGTGCGCCGTCGCTGGAGCGGGACGAGTAGCGGTCGAGCGCGTGCGGCTTCGGCGCGGTCAGCGCGATCTCGACATACGGGGCTCCTGCGGCACGCGCGGCGGCCTCGAAGCCGGATACCTCGTTCACGTGGGTCGCCAGCTGGGGCATCACGACGGAGAACCCCGACCGCAGATGGGTTTCCGCCATGGTGACGGCCAGGCGGCGCGCGACGGGCAGCGTGGCGAAGAAGTTGTCGCGCCAGCCGCCGATGAGGGAGACGACGTGGTCGGTGTCGAGGTCGAGCACACCGGGATGACGGTCGGCGTAGAGGCGGGCGACGGTGGACTTGCCGATGCCCGACGGGCCGTTGAGGTGGATGAGGCGAGGGCCGCCCCGGACGGATCCGGGACGGCCCTCAGAAGAAGCAGTGCTCACAACTCAGATGAGGCCGAGCTTCTGCACGGCGTCGCGCTCCTCGGCGAGCTCGCCGACGGTGGCGTCGATGCGGGCGCGGGAGAAGTCGTCGATCTCGAGGCCCTGGACGATCTCGTACTTGCCGTCCTTGGCGGTGACCGGGAAGGACGAGATGAGGCCTTCGGGGACGCCGTAGGAGCCGTCGGAGACGACCGCGGCGGAGGTCCAGTCGCCTTCGTCGGTGCCGTTGACCCAGGTGTAGACGTGGTCGATGGCGGCCGACGCGGCGGAGGCGGCGGAGGAGAGGCCGCGGGCCTCGATGATGGCCGCGCCGCGCTTGGCGACGGTGGGGATGAAGGTCTCTTCGACCCAGGTCTGGTCGTTGACGGCCTCGGCGAGGTTCTTGCCGCCGACGGTGCCGTGGGTGATCATCGGGTACTGCGTGGCCGAGTGGTTGCCCCAGATGGCCAGGCGCTTGATGTCCGAGACCGGGACGTCGAGCTTCTTCGACAGCTGCGCGAGGGCGCGGTTGTGGTCGAGGCGGGTCATCGCGGTGAAGCGGTCGGCCGGGACGTCGGGCGCGTGGGACTTGGCGATGAGGGCGTTGGTGTTGGCCGGGTTGCCCACCACGAGGACGCGGATGTCGTCGGCCGCGCCGGCGTTGATGGCTTCGCCCTGGGGCTTGAAGATGCCACCGTTGGCCTCGAGCAGGTCGCCGCGCTCCATGCCCTTGGTGCGGGGGCGGGCGCCGACGAGCAGGGCGATGTTGGTGCCGGAGAACGCCTGCTTGGGGTCGTCGAAGATGTCGATCCCGGACAGGAGCGGGAAGGCGCCGTCGTCGAGCTCCATCGCGGTGCCCTCAGCCGCCTTGACCGCCTGCGGGATCTCGAGGAGCCGCAGCTTCACCGGGGTGTCCGGGCCGAGGAGCTGACCGGACGCGATGCGGAAGAGCAGCGCGTAGCCGATCTGGCCGGCCGCACCGGTGACGGTGACGTTGACAGGGGCTTGGGTCATAGCGGGTTCTCCAGCTTGAGACGACTTTGGCTAGTACCGCGACTCTAGTACTCGCGGTTGCGTTCGTTCGGGTGCGTCCAGTCACTCTCCGGTGGGTGTCGTGACGTTGGCGGCGAGGCGGCCCAGGAGTGTGGCGAGGGTCGCGATTTCGTGGTCGGTGAGGCCGGTGCGCATGCGGTTGTCGTGGGCGACGGCGGCTTCGGCGAGTCGGTGGAAGGTGGTTTCGCCGTACTCGGTGAGTTCGACGTGGTGGACGCGGCGGTTTTCGGGGTCGCGGGTGCGGGTGAGCAGGCCGGCGGTTTCCATGCCGTTGAGGTGGTGGGTGAGGGTGGCGCCTTGGATGCCGACGGCGTCGGCGAGCTCGCGTTGGCTGGCGTGCTGGTGGGTTTTGAGGGCGATGAGGATCTGCCAGACGGGCTGGGAACCGCCGACGGCGGCGAGGGCCTGGTCGAAGGCTTGTCCCGCGGCTTTGGCGGTGCGGGCGAGGACGACGCCGATGGGGGCAGTGGTTGGTCGGGGCACGGGTGCACCGTAGCGCAGATTGATCGAAGACTAAGCGTTTGACATCTAACGATTTGAGTTCTAACGTTTGTCGCGTCGAGCTGCTCCGCTGACCACGGGAGGGATCATGGGCACCACCGAAGAGATCACCGATTTGGGGAAGCGCTGGGTCGCGGCCGAGACGGCCGGGGACATCACGACGCTGGCCGGGATGACCACGGGGGACTTCACCTTGGTCGGCCCGCTGGGTTTCGTGCTGAACCGCGACCAGTGGCTGCAGCGCTACGAAGGCGGCGGGCTCGTCACGCGCCGGCTGGACTGGCGCGAGGTCGAGGTGCGCGAGCACGGCGACTCGGCGATCGCGGTGGGCGTGCACGAGCAGGAGGCGACACACCGGGGCAACGCGGTTGACGGGCGGTTCCGGTCGACGCACGTGCTGGTGCGCGAGGACGGCCGGTGGTTGCTGGCGGGGATGCACCTGAGCCCGATCGGTGCGCCGCCGGCGTTCGCGCGCGGGGGTGCGTGATGGCCGAGCTGAACCACACGATCGTCTGGGCGCGGGATCGGAGCGCGTCGGCGGAGTTCCTCGCGGGGGTGCTGGGGTTGAGCGTGGGTGCGGAGACCGCGCCGTTCCTGCCGGTGGTGCTGGGCAACGGGGTGACGCTGGATTTCGCGCAGGTGGGCGAGTCGGACGCGGTGGCCGTGCAGCACTACGCGTTCCTGGTGAGCGACGCGGAGTTCGACGCGGCGCTGGAGCGCCTCCGGGCGTCGGGGACGACGATCTACGCCGATCCGATGCACCGCACGACGGGGATCAACGGGATGTTCGGCGGGCGCGGGTTCTACTTCGACGATCCGGACGGGCACAACATGGAGCTGCTCACGAAGGCCGGTTAGCGCCGGCCGGTGCGGGCTGGGTCGCGTCGACGTTGAACACGCGGCCCAGCGCGATGACGCCTTCGTCGAGGTGGCTGAAGCTGGAGACGACGGCGCGGGTTTCGGAGTCGTCGATGCGGTCGACGACGGGGGTGCCGTCGTCGCGGACGAGCTTGTCCGTGGGCGTGGTGTTGGGGTGGCGGACGGCGTCGCCGACGAGGTCGATGTTGGCGAGCACGCGGCCGGCGAAGAGGTCGAGGCGGTCGGCGACGGGTCCGTCGAGCTGGCCGGGCTGGGCGCGGGCGGCGACGTGGCGGGCGCGGAAGGCGATGGTTTCCAGGGTGGTGAGCACGTGCCAGCCGTAGTCGCGTCGTGCGCTGCGGAGGTTGATGGGGTGGGTGAGGGGTTCGATGGTCTTGCGGACCTGTTCTACGGCTCGGTCGAGGTCGCGGGACATCTCGATGATGTTCACGTTGTCGCGGCCTGACAGCAGGGTGTCGGCTGATTCGACGAACTCGTGCAGTTCGTCGAGCACGGTGGCGATGTCGTCGAGCATCACCGAGCGGGTGCGGACGGGGACGATGACGAGGGCGGCGAGCAGGCCGGCGGCGGCGCCGACGGTGGTTTCGGCGACGCGGATCCAGAGGACTTCGATGCTGAAGGTGCCGAGCAGGCTGTAGAGCAGGCCGAGCATGCTGGTGACGAAGAAGGCCATGAGGAACTGCGAGACGCGCGACATGTAGACCATGCCGAAGACGCAGACCATGATCAGCGCGAGGATCGCGATGGTGTTGCCGCTGACGAGCAGGGCGAGGGCGACGCCGCCGACGATGCCGATGAGGGTGCCGCCGGTGCGGCGGACGCCTTTGACGAAGCGGGCGCCGGCGCTGGAGGTGCCGACGAAGACCACGAAGACGGTGAGGACGGCCCAGTACCAGCGTTGGTGGGAGATGAGCTGGCCGGCGAGGACGGCGAGCCCGCCGCCGATCACGGCCTGGATGGCGCTGCGGGTCTGGTTGTCGTAGGCGAACGCTCGGGTGGGTTCGGGTTCGTCGTCGTCTTCGTCGAGGGAGTAGTCCACTGTGGCCTCGCGGCCGGCGACGCGCTGGGCGCGGTCGTCGGCGACGGCGAGTTCCGCGATGGCGCGGCGGACGCCGTCGCCGGGGTGGGCTTTCTCGTCGATGCGGCTGCCTTCCACGAGCATGCGGCTGTATTCGCCGGTCTCGCTGATCAGGGGCAGCTCGCGGGGGTCGCGTTCCATCAGTGACCGGAACTTCGCCAGGCGGGCGACGAGGTCGTCGGCGACGCCGGGGGCGAGCGGGTGGGAGCAGGTGCGTTGCACGGTGATGGTGAGCCACTGCACGGCGAGCTCGACTTCGATGGCGCGGCGGCGCAGGAGGTCGGCGTTGCGCGCGTCGACGACGTCGGGGGCGTTGTCCTCGATGAGGAGGACGGATTCGTGGAGGCGGGCGAGGGCGGTGCGGATCTGGCGGTTGCTGCGGTCGCTGCCGGCGGAGGCGATGTAGGCCTCGGTGGCGCGCACGGCGGCGGCGACACGGGCGCGGAAGGCGCGGCGGATGCGGATGAACTCGGTTTCGGCGTTGCGGCGCAGCAGGACGAAGCGCACGAGGGCGTTGGCGGCGATGCCGGTGGCCATGGCGATGAGCAGCTGCGGGGCCTGGGCCAGGTGGGCCTGCAGGAACATGGGGAAGAAGAACAGGAAGAACGTCATGGAGCCCAGGGCGGTGCCGCGGGGGCCGAAGCGCTGTACGTAGACGGCGACGAAGATCAGCAGCACGAAGACGATGCTGTCGAGTGGCGGGTAGGCGGCGCCGATGGTGGCGAGGGTGATGGAGCAGGCGCCGACGACGGCCGCGAGGCAGAGCGTGACGGCTTGGCCGCCGCTGGTGGGGTCGTTGACGGTGAACGCGCTCATCATCGCGGCGATGGCGGCGACGAGTGACGTGGTGAGCGGGAAGTGCAAGGGCTGCAGCGCGAGGATGGCGAGGATGATGCCCAGCACGGCGGAGCCGGCCAGCCGCAGGCGGACGAGGCCGGGATCGGCTGCCGCCAGCCGGTCGAGGGTGGCGTCGCGGAGGTCGGCGATCATCGGGCGAGCAGCTCCCACTGGGCGAGGGTGACGCGGCGGCGGTTCGCTGCCGTGACACGCAAACGGTAGTGCGCGCAGGCTGCGGGGCTGTCGAGGACGAAGGGGCGGGTCTGGCGGCGCCAGCGGAACAGCTCGTCGTCGCGGCGGTCGAGCACGTGCCAGCGGCGGCCGTCGGCGGAGCCTTCCAGTACCCACGCGGTCGGGTCGCCGTCGCGGCTGCCCGAAGTGAGCGTGTACATCGTGACTTCGCGGGGGTTGCCGTGCACGGAGAACTCGACCACGGGGGTGCGGGTGGTGAAGGTGGCTTCGGTGCGGCTGGTGTCGTCGACGAGGAGCGCGGCGGGACCGTCGGGGCTGTAGGCGGTGCCGACGAGGTCGGTCAGCGGGGCGGGTTTCACCGGCGTGACGGGTTCGGTGCCCCAGGTGCCGGGTTCGGCGCGGACGTCGAACTCCAGCACGGCGCCGCGGGCGAGCACGGCGTGGGAGATCGTCGCGGAGTGGTGCGGGGTGCCGTCGATGGTCAGGCCGTGGACGTAGGGCGTGTCCACCGCGTCCCCCGAGGCGGAGGCACCGGGGGCGCGGATCACGAGGTCGTGGCCGTTCTCCAGGTGCACGGTGGCCTGGCGGAACAGTGGCGCGCACACGACATACCGCGGGGTGCCGACCGTGAGGGGGTACAGGCCGAGCGCGGCGAAGACGTACCAGGCGGACATCTCGCCGTTGTCCTCGTCGCCGGGGTAGCCCTGGCCGAGCTCGCTGCCGAGGTAGAGGCGGCGCAGGACCTCGCGGACGGTGCGCTGCAGCTTGGCTGGCGCGCCGGCGAAGGCGTAGACGAACGGGATGTGGTGCGAGGGCTGGTTGGAGTGGCCGTACTGGCCCATGCGTACGTCGCGGGCCTCGGTCATCTCGTGGATGAGGCCGCCGTAGGAGCCGGGTTTGCGGCCGGTCTCGGGGGTGGTGAAGAACGTGTCGAGCTTGGCTTCGAGGCCGGCGGCGCCGCCGTGCAGGGCGGCGAGTCCGGGCCCGTCGTGGGGTACCGAGAACGCGGTGTTCCACGCGTTGGTCTCCACGAAGTCGCCGCCCCACGCTTCGGGGTCGTAGCCCCGTGCGGGGAAGTGGCGGCCGCCGTCGGGGGTGCGGCCCTGGAAGAAGCCGATGCGCGGGTCGAAGTGGTGCACGTAGTGCTGGGCGCGCTGGCGCAGGTAGGCGGCGTTGTCGGCGCGGCGGCGCGCGCGGGGACCTTCGCTTTCGCGGGCGAGCGCGTCGGCGAGGTTGGCGAGGCCGAAGTCGTTGAGGCAGCCTTCCAGCGCCCAGGACAGGCCTTCGCGGGTCGAGGTCGGGGTGTAGCCGAGGAACGGTGAGGTGTCGAGGCCTTTGCGGCCCACGCCGGCGCGCGGCGGGGCGACGGTCGCGTTTTTCAGGGCGGCGTCGTAGGCGGACTCGACGTCGAAGTTGCGGACACCTTTGAGATAGGCGTCGGCGAAGGCGACGTCGGAGCTGGTGCCGGTCATGAGGTCGGCGTAGCCGGGGGAGGACCAGCGGGCGATCCAGCCGCCTTCGCGGTATTGCTGCACGAAGCCGTCGATCATCCGGCCACAGCGCTCGGGGGTGAGCAGTGCGTAGGCGGGCCAGGTGGTGCGGTAGGTGTCCCAGAAGCCGTTGTTGACGTACAGCTCGCCGTCGACGATTTTCGCGCCGGTGCGCTTGCGGGTGCTGAACGCGCGGCCGCGGGCGACGGGGCTGGCGTGGCGGATGCCGTCGGGTGTGTTCTCGTGCGCTCGGTTCGGGTAGAGGTAGAGCCGGTAGAGGTTCGAGGAGAACGTGGCGAGCTCGTCCTCGCTCGCGCCGTCGAGCTCGATGCGGCCCAGCACGTCCTGCCACTGCTCCCGCGCGCGATCGCGGACCTCGTCGAACGTGGTGCCGGCCGGGATCTCCAGCTCCAGGTTGCGCCGCGCCTGCGCGAGGCTGATCAGCGACGTCGCGATCCGCAGTGTCACCTCCGGCGCGGCGAACTCGAGGTGCCCGGTCACCCGGCGCCAGAACGAGCCGCGGCCTCCGCCGGAGGCGGGCACGTCGGCCTGGGCGTAGACGAACATCCGCCGGGCACCCGTGGACAGGCGGCTGCGCACCCACGTGTGCCCGGTGACCACCCCGGTCGACGGGTGCACGCGCAGGCCGCCGCGGTTGCGGGCGTTGTCGAAGACCACCCAGCCGGCGCCGTCGGGGAAGGTGAAGCGGAACATCGCCGCGTGGTCAGTCGGGGCGAGCTCCGCCGTGACCCCGGTGCCGAACCGGACGCCGTAGTGGTGCGGCCGGTCGGTCTCGTCCTCGTGGGAGAACGTCAGGGCGCGGCGCCGGTGGTCGGTTTCGACGGGACCGGTGCCGGGCATGAGGTGGAAGGTGTGGCGGTCGCCCATCCACGGGCTCGGCTGGTGGCTCACCGCGAACGCCTGCAGCGCCGGCTCGTTCGCCGCCGTGTTGTGCCGGTGGTAGGAGTAGAACCAGTCGAGCGAGCGCGCGTCGGTGACCGGGGTCCAGAAGTTGAAGCCGTGCGGCACGGCCGTGGCCGGGAACGTGTTGCCGCGGGAGAAGTCGAACCCGGAGTGCGTGCCCCGCGTGGTGCGGACGTGGTCGACCGGGTCGCCGGTGCGCGGGTGGTGCTCGCCGATCCGCACGTCGTCGAGCCAGCCTTTGACGTCGCGCCCGCCCGGCGCGTCGGTGAGCAGCATGATCCGCCGCACGCGGCGCCCGGCGAACGCGCCGAGCGGGCGGCGCACGAGGTTCCACTGGTCCACCAGCAGCGTCTTCGCGTGCCCCTGCTGGGTGGCGGAGAACCCGGCGCTGATGCCGTCGTCGAACTCCACGTCCAGTGCGACGAACGTGCTGCGGTAGGAAGGGACCGCCGCGTCCGAGGCCGGGAAGACCACGTAGGACAGTGCACTGTGGGCGGTGACCTCGACGTCGGTCTCGAACAGCACCACCCGCCCCACGCCGCTGTAACGCAGCGCGCGCACGCCGGTGAACCCCACGCCCGTCTTCGCGGTGGGGGACCGGTCGGGGCCGCTGTCCACGCGGACACCGGAGGCGACCGGCTGCGGGTCACCCGCCTCGAACGATGAGAAGAACCCGGCGCTGGTCACGCGCACACGGTAGCCGTTCGGGCGCCCGCCGGCCCACCACGGACATGATCTTGACGCCGCCCGGCCCCGGAAACGACCGTGGGGCCCCTTTCCGCATCGGAAAGAGACCCCACGGCTACGTCAGCCGGCTACAGCTTCGCGCACTGGCCCGCGGCCGGGCCGCGGACGGTGTTGGCGACGTCGTGGTCGGTCGGGGCGGGCGTGTTGCCCGTGCAGGCCAGCGGCCCGCCCACGGTGCTGCCGGCCAGCACCGGCCCGTGGTTGCCCGTGAACGTCGCCGGGCCGCCGATGTCGGTCAGCTCGACCGAGACGGCCCCGGTCGTGCCCGTGATCGCCACCGGACCCGACACCTTCGTGCGGTTCAGCACCACCTGCGCCGCACCCGTCGCGGCGAGCGGACCCGAGATCGACCCGCCCCGCACAACCAGCGACGCACCGGCCGAGACGGTCACCGGACCGGACACCGTCGCGTCTTGGAGGCACACCGTGCCGCTCGACACCGTCAGCGGACCCTTCTGCGCCCCCGTCAGTGTCTTCGTGCACGACGCGTCCGGCCGGCCCAGCAGCTCGAACTCCGCCAGCGACGCCGGACCACCGGCGCTGTCGGTCACCGTGAGCCGGTAGTAGGCGTAGTGCGCCGGGTTGGCCACCGCGAACGCGCGCGTCTGCTGCCGCCACGGGAACGTCTGGCCGGTCTGCTGGTCGGCGACCGCCCACGTCTTCCCGTCGTAGGAACCCTCGAGCTTCCAGCTCTTCGGGTCACCCGCGCCCTTCGGCGAGGTCAGCGTGTAGTGCGTGACCGCCTCGTCCGTCGAGTTCAGCTGGTACGTCACCGCGCCGGTCACCTTCGCCTCGGTGCGCGAGGAGTTGTCGATCAGCGCCGCCGCGTTCGAACCGTCCGAAGTGGACAGCATGCCCTTGCCGGCGCCGGTCTCGTCGTGCAGCGGCGTCGGCACCGCGTCGCCCGTGGTGATCGACTTCGGCGCGTCGTTCGCGCCCGTGCCCCAGGCCGAGGGGTTCGGGCCCATGTCGAAGTCGAGCGTCGCCCCGTGGGAGAGCACGTCCTGCGGCAGCGACGTCGACGTCCAGGCCTTGCCGTTGATCTTCAGGCCCTGCACGTAGACGTTCTTCGCCGAGTTCTTCGGCGCGTTGATCACCACGTCACCACCCGGCAGGTGCAGCGTCGCCTTGGTGAACAGCGGCGACCCGATCGCGTAGTTCGGGCTGCCCATCTGCAACGGGTAGAAACCCAGCGCGCCGAACACGTACCACGCGGACATCTCGCCGTTGTCCTCGTCGCCCGCGTAACCCTGGCCCAGCTCGCTGCCCGAGTACAGCCGCGAGAGCGCCTCCCGCACCTTGGCCTGCGTCTTCGACGGCTGACCCGCGTAGTCGTACATGTAGAGCAGGTGGTGCGAGGGCTGGTTGGAGTGGCCGTACTGGCCCATCCGCACGTCGCGGGCCTCCCGCATCTCGTGGATCGCGCCGCCGTAGGTGCCCGGGAACGTCGCCGTCTCCTGGTCGGCGAAGAACTGGTCCAGCTTCTGCGCCAGCTTGTCCTTGCCGCCGTAGAGGTTCGCCAGCCCCTGCCCGTCCTGCGGCACGGTGAACGCCATGTTCCAGCCGTCGGTCTCCGTGTAGTCCCCGCCCCACACCCGCGGGTCGTACTGGTCGGCCGTCTTGGTGAACTTGCCTCCTCCGTCCTTGCCCTGGAAGAACCCGATGCTCGGGTCGAACAGGTTCACGTACTGCTGCGCGCGGCTGGTGAAGTACTGGTAGTTCTCCAGGTACTCCGCCTTGCGCGGGTCGCTCGCCGGCGCCTCGTCGTAAAGCTTCTTCGACAGGTTCGCGATGCCGAAGTCGTTGACGTAGCCCTCGATCGCCCACGAGAAGCCCTCACCCGTGGTGTTGGGCGTGTAGCCGAGGAAGATCGACTGGTCCAGCCCCTTGCGGCCCACCGCCGAGTTCGGCGGCGTCACCGTGGCGTTCTTCAGCGCCGCGTCGTAGGCCGACTTCACGTCGAAGTTCGTCACGCCCTTGAGGTAGGCGTCGGCGAACGCGACGTCGGAGCTCGTGCCCGTCATCAGGTCCGCGTAACCGGGGGAGGACCAGCGCGCGATCCAGCCCGAGTCGCGGTACTGCTGCACGAACCCGTCGACCATCTTCCCGGCCATGTCGGGCGTGAGCAGCGAATACGCCGGCCACGTGGTGCGGTAGGTGTCCCAGAACCCGTTGTTGACGTAGATCTGGCCGTCGACGACCTTCGACCCGGTCAGCGTCGCGGTGTCCGCACCCGTCTTCGCCGCCACCGGGCTGGCGTACTTGTACACCGGGGCCTGCGGCGTGCCGGTGTTCTCGAACGCCTCGTTCGGGTACAGGAACAGCCGGTAGAGGTTCGAGTACAGCGTCTCCAGCTGGTCCTTCGACGCGCCCTGCACCTCGATCACCCGCAGCTGCTTGTCCCAGGCCTGCTGCGCGGCGTCGCGCACGGAGTCGAACGTGGCCGTCGGGGCGATCTCCTGCTCGAGGTTCTTCTTCGCCTGCTCCACGCTGATCAGCGACGTCGCGATCCGCATCGTCACCGTCTTGTCTGCGCCCGCGGCGAAGCGCAGGTAGCCCGTGACGTTGTCACGGCCCTGGCCGGTCAGCTTCGCCCCGGCGGTCACCGGCTTGTCGAAGCTCGCGTAGACGAACATCCGCCCCGCACCCGCCGACAGCCCGCTCTTCGCGTCCGAGTACCCGGTCAGCGTGCCGGTGGCCGGGTCGAGCGTGAGCCCGCCCGAGTTGTTGACGTTGTCGAAGATCAGGCTCGAGTCGTTGCCCGGGAAGGAGAACCGCATGACCGCCGCGTGGTCGGTCGGCGCGATCTCCGTCTTGATCCCGTTGTCGAACGTCACGCCGTAGTAGTGCGCCCGCGCGACCTCGTTGTCGTGGGAGAACGACAGCGCCCGCGCGTCGCGGTTCGCGTCCGGCACCCCGGCCGCCGCCGACGGCATCACCTGGAAGCTCTGCCGGTCACCCATCCACGGGCTCGGCTCGTGGCTCGCCGAGAACGCCTGCAGCTGCGGCCGGTTGTCCGCGTTGTTCTGCGTCGAGTAGTTGTACAGCCAGCTGTCCGAACCCGCGTCGGTGACCGGCGTCCAGAAGTTGAACCCGTGCGGCACCGCCGTGGCCGGGAAGTTGTTGCCCCGGGAGAACGTGCCGTTGGCCATCGTGCCGCGCGTGGTCAGCACGTTGTCGCTCGGGCGCTGGCTCGCCGGCGGCGTCGGGGTCGCCGAGATCTTCACGTCGTCGAGCCAGCCCTGGAACGCGCCCGGCCCGTTCGGGTTGTCGTAGCCGACGAGGATCCGGTCGATCGTCTTGCCCGCGGCGACCGTGCCGATCGCCGAACGCACCAGGTTCCACTGGTTGGCGTAGAGGATCTTGCTCGCGCCCTGGCCCTGCGGCGTGAGCGGGAACCCGTACTGGTCCGTCGCCCCCAGCCCCGACAGGTACGTGCCGTCGGTGAACGCCAGGTCGATCGCGACGTTCGTGCTCGGGTACTTCAGGTCGTTGCCCGTGAACTGCGGCTGCACCTTGTAGGACAGCTCGGTGGTCGGGACCACCGGCAGGTTCACGTCGAACACCTTGTTGTAGGAGTAGCCGTGCCCGGCGGCGGTCTGCGTGCCGGCGTAGCGGAACGCCTTCTTGCCCGTGAAGCCCACGCGGTTCTTGTTCGTGTACCCGCTGGTGGGCCCGGAGTCGACGAAGCTGCGCATGTTCGGCAACGGCGGCGGCGGGGCGTCGTCGTTGGCCAGCAGCAGCTCCGACATCTGCAGGATGGCGTCACCGTGGTTGCGGGTCACGTCGAGGCGGTAGTAGCGGTAGGCCGCGCTCGGCGCCGCCAGCTTGTACTGGTTCGTCTGGAACCGCGCGTCGAACGACTGGCCCGACTGCTTGTCCAGGTCCGTCCACTGCTGCGCGTCGTTCGACCCCTGCAGCGTCCAGTCCTGCGGGTCGCGGCCCGGGAAGTCGTTGGCCGAGCTGATCGCGTAGTGCGTGATCGCCACCGGCTCCGACAACGTCACCTGCGCCCACGCCGTGGGATCCCACGAAAGCCACTTCGTGTCCGTGGTGCCGTCGACCAGGTTCGGCGAGACCTCACCACCGTCGGTGTTCTCGCTGCTCGCGCTGGTCTCGGTCACCTTGCCCCGGATGTCACCCGGGATCGTGGCCCCGTTCGCGCCGTTGACCCCCGACGTCCGCGGCTGCCCCGCGGCATCGGTGTCAACGGTGTCCTGCCACGTCGGCTGCGGATCGGACGGCTCGAACGAGGACGAGAAATCCGGCGGAGGGGCGTCCGCCGCGGCGGTCGAGGTCGCCGGCACGGCGACCAGTCCGGCCGCCGCCACGACCGCGACCAGCGCGGCGCGGACGGATCTGGCGCTTCGGGGCATCGTTGCTCCCAGCTTGTCGGGGCGGGTCGGGCGCGCCCGCACAGGAACCCTCCCGGCGGCGGCGCTACGGAAGGGAAACCCGTGTGTGACATCGATGTCAAGATCCGGCGGCCAAACCTGACCGGAAACGGACAAGGCCGGACGTACCCGCTGGCGCATCCGGTCGCCGGGCGCCTCAGAACCCGCGGAACACCCCGTCCTCGTCCGCCGCCGACGTGAACTCCTCCCAATCCATGTTGGCCAGCGAAATGTTGTTCTCGATCGAGTACAGGTGCTCCGCGGCCACCCGCAGCCGCCCATTCCCGCGAGGGCTTACCCGGACCACCAGCAACGGCAGCTCCGCCGACGCGAGCGCCGTCCGGTCCGCCAGCACCAGCAGCGCCCACTCCGGCGCCAGCGCGACCAACTGGTCCGCGGTCGCGTCGCGGTACGCCGGGTCGTCGACCACGTGCAGGTCCGGCAGGAAATCCTCTTCAATCGGGGTCGTCACGGCGATGCGGACCGCGTCCCAACCCGCCGGATCGGCGAAGTCCGTGCGGATCAGCAGGCTGGTCTGGAGGTCGGGCAGTCGGTTCATGGCGATCAGTGAACCGCAGCCGCACAGTCGGGCCGTCACCGGATTCACACCAGGGAGCCTTGCGCGGGCGGGTGGCACATCCGGAAACCCCGCACACCGGATGGCCGCCGCCGGTATAAGGGGAGCATGCCCCCTGAAGCGATCGACCAGGCGGCGGCCGACGACGCCGCGCGCCGCCGCGCCGAGGCCGCGCTGGCCGCCGGTGACCCGACAGGGTGGTTCGAACCCCTGTACGCCGCGGCCGAAGCCGGGGAGGCCGTCGTGCCCTGGTACCGCGGCGAGCCGGGCCCCGAGCTCGCGGCCTGGGCAGCGGCGAACCCCGGCGACGGCCGCAGCGCGCTGGTCGTCGGGTGCGGCATGGGCGACGACGCGGAACTGCTCGCCGACGCCGGCTACGCGACCTCGGCGTTCGACGTCTCACCCAGCGCGATCAAGGCCGTGCTCAATCGCTTCCCCGACACCCGCGTCTCCTACCGCACCGCGGACCTGCTCGACCCGCCCGCCGAATGGCACCACGCCTTCGATGTCGTCGTCGAGATCCTCACCGTGCAGTCCATGCCGAAGTCCGTGCGCGACGCGGCGATCGCGTCCGTCGCCGGCTTCCTCGCACCAGGCGGCACGCTCGTCGTCGGCGCCTTCGCCGAGGAGAGCATCGACCTCGCGACCTGGTCCGGACCACCCTGGCCCCTCAACCGCGCCGAGCTCGACTCCTTCGCCCGCGACGGCGTCAAAGCCACCACCGTGGACCGCGTCCGCGACGGCAGCCGCTGGTGGGCCCGGTTCACCCGGGAGGCGTGACGTGAACCCGATCCTCGAACGCTGGTTCGCCGAGCACCTCCCGGACCTGCCGCCCACCGAGGTGCTCTCCGCGCTGCTCATGGCCGCCCAGCTGGGCCACGAGGTCCCCGACGACGTGCTCGACGCGTGGGGCCGCGAAGTCGTCATCAGCCGCCGGATCGTCGACCAGTCCGAACCGGAGTTCATCAACCAGGCCCGCCGCCGCGGCTGGTCCTGGGAGCGCATCGCCGACCGCCTCGGCCTCCCGAGCGCCGAAGCCGCCGAACAGCGCCAAGCCGTCCTCGAGGCGGAACTGGACCGTACGCACCCGCAGAACCTGCCGGGCGCCTGGCGCGCCTAGCGTCCCGCACAGCCACCGCGCCCCGATGAAGTTTCCCGTCACCGTCCACCACGCCCGCCTCGGCCCCGACGAGTTCAGGGTCATCCGGCCCGCCCGGCCCTTGGCACGCGCGCTGCTCACCGACCGCGACTGGCACCTGGCCGCCTACCTCGACCAGGACGCCGCCCTCGTGATCGCCGGGCTGTGGATGCTCGCCGCCCGCTCACCACGCTCACTGATCCACGTGCCGATCCGGGCCAACCTCCCGCCGGTCTGCAACTCACCTGGCACCACCAGCCCCCGACTCGACCTGGTGCTCCTGCACCACTCCTTGCAGTTCGCCCCGGCGCGATGGAAGCAAGTGCGACAACGGCTCGGCCCCGGCCGGCCGCAGACCGCCACCGTGCCCGAGACGGACCACGCCGACGAGATGGCCGTCGACCACGCGGCCCGCCACTACCGGGACAACCGCGACAAGTTCCACCAGGACGTGCACGCCGAGACACTGTTCATGACCGGCAGCGCGAAGGTGTTCCGAGAGACCGCCGGGCGCTTCCTCGACCTCGCCAGGAACGGGCCGGCGTTCGTCGCAGCCTCGGACCACCCGCACTACTGCACAGAGCTGCACGTGGGCGACGGCGTCCTGGCCCACGCCCGCGAACTCCACATCGAGTACTGCGCCCAGTGGACCGGCTGATCGCACAACGCCGGGGGACAACCACCCCTGGGGCGTGTTGCTGAAGCCTTGCCGCACGCGTGAGCGCCCGGAAGACTGCGGCGATGCCTGAATCCGCCCCGCGCAGCCGGGAGACGCCGATCAGGTCTCGCCCCTTGGCCCGCGACTTCGCGACGTTGTTCGCTCCGGAACGCGGAGCATTCGACGTGACCTGGCAGAGGCCCGGAGAGGCGCCCGGCACGCTGGTCGCTGTCGCCGAGTCGGGTCGGGTCGGTCGTGGGCCACCTGCTGCCCAACTGCCACCTGACCTTCCGTACCAACGGTCCGGTCGTATGGGTCGAGGAAGTGATGGGTCGACGAGCGCCACCGCAGGTCCGACGTCGGCCGACAACTCATGGGCTACGCCGACAACTGGGCCCGCGAGAGCGGCCTACCTCGCACTCGGCTATGAAGACTCGGCCGTCTTCTTCAAGAAGACCCTGGCGTAGGGCTACGGCGTCACGCTGACGGGCGGCCCGTGGCCGTCAGGCCCGGGAACAACGGCCCGAGCATGGCCCACGTCTCGTCCGAGATCACGTCACGCGACACAAGCACAACGCTGCACCCGACGAATTCGAAGACCCTCTGGCAACACGCTCCAAGGCTGACCGAGACTCGTTGCCGCGCGCACCACGAAGCGTCTGCTGGTCAGAAGGGATCGGTGAACGAGATCGGCTTGCCGGTGGCATGGGCGTATGCGATCTCCCTGCTCGTGGACTCGCCGATGTACCCGCCTGGGTTGACGACCAGGACCCGGTCAGCCAGGTCGATCTTGCACAGGTGGAGGGCGTCCAGCGCGGTCTTCTGCTCGTTGGTGATCAACTCGCCTGCTTCGTGATCCTCGGCGCGCAGGAAGACGCCTGGCGCGACGACGATGACACCTGCGAAGGTCAGATCACGGTTCGCCGCGCTCATCTCGTCGACGAACCGGGTAGAGCCGCAGATGCAGACAATCTCCGGTCGGTCGGGCACGGCTCAGTCCTTCGGGTCGAACGGGAAACCGTGAGTGTGCGCGTAGCCATCACAGACGGGCATCCGAGCCAACACTTTACGCAGCGAGACGGACACCACGAGGCCGCACCGTCGCAGGCCGGAGGCGTGGCCCGTGCCGGGAACGACGCTGCTCGGCGCCGAAGTACGGGATTCACCCGGTTCACCAGCTTCCTTTGGCAACACGGCCTAGCAAGACTCCAGGAACCGCTTCAGCACCCGCGTCCCGAACCGCAGCCCGTCGACCGGCACGCGTTCGTCGACGCCGTGCGCCATGGCGCGGTAGGGGAAGCCCTCCGGCAGCGACAGGGGAGCGAAGCCGTAACACGCCATGCCCAGCTTGGAAAACGCCTTCGCGTCCGTGCCGCCGCCCATGCAGTACGGCACCACCACGGCGTCGGGGTCCTCGGCGCGCAATGCGGCGGCCATGGCGTCGAACCACGGCGAGTCCACCGGCGCCTGCACGGGTGGCTGGTGCGCCACGAACTCGCGTGTCACCCCGGGGCCGAGCAGTGAGTCGAGGACCTCGAACAGCTCGTCCTCGGCGTCCGGCAGCACGCGCACGTCCACTTGGGCCGTCGCGGTCGACGGGATCACGTTCACCTTGTAGCCGGCGGACAGCATCGTGGGGGTGGTGCTGTTGCGGACCGTCGGCACCACCAGCGAACCCGCCGGGCCGAGCCGCGCCACCGTCGCGTCCACCGCGTCACCCGAGGAAAGGTCCACGGGCACACCCAGAGCCGCACCCGTGCGCTCCAGGAACGCCCGCACGGTCGGGGTCAGCCGCACCGGCCAGCGGTGCCCGGCGATCCGGTGCAGCGCGTCGGCGAGCATCGTCACGGCGTTCTCGTCGTTGGGCCGCGAACCGTGCCCCGCCCGGCCGCGAGCCGTGAGCTTGATGTGCGCGGTGCCGCGCTCGGCCGTGCCGACCGGGTACAGCCGCACGGCGCGCCCGTCGGCCGCCGGCACGTGGTAGCTGTAGCCGCCCGACTCGCTGATCGCCGCGACGCACCCCTCGAACAGCTCCGGGTGCCGCTCGACCAGCCAGTGCGCCCCGAAGTCGCCCTTGTCCTCCTCGTCCGCCACGAACGCCAGCACCAGATCCCGGCGCGGCCGCAGCCCCGACGCGACGGCGGCCAGCACCATCGCGCAGAAGTCCTTCATGTCCACCGCGCCGCGGCCCCACAGGAACCCGTCGCGCACCTCACCGGAAAACGGCGGCACCGACCAGTCCGCCGCGTCCGCCGGCACCACGTCCAGGTGTCCCTGCACCAGCAGCGCCGGCAACTCCGGGTCGGCGCCCGGGATCCGCGCGATCACGTTCGCCCGCCGCGGTGCCGACTCCACGATCTTCGCCGAAACCCCGTGGCGCCCCAGGAATTCCGCGACGTACTCCGCCGCCTCCCGCTCGCCTTCGGAGTCCCCGCCACCGCGGTTGGTCGTGTCGAACCGGATCAGCTCGGCGCAGAGCTCGACGGGATCAGCCAGGTCAGCCATAGATACCCTGCACCGCCCCCGCCGCGATGGCCGTGACCACCTTGAACGCCTTCATCGCCTCGGTCATGCTCGGCGCGTCGAACCCCACGCGGCGGGTACCGATCTGCTCCACCGTCGGGATCACCGCCGTCGCCTGCGCCAGGTGGCTCGCGTCGAACTCCACCTCGATCCGGTGCCGCCCCGGCAGCCGCTCCACCCGGCCGGCCCGCCCGCACGAGTCCAGCGCCGCCGCGGTCAGCAGCTCCGAGGTGCGCGCCGGCGGCAGGCAGATCGCCGCGTACCGGCTCACACACTCCTTCACCGGCACCAGCTCCGCCTCCGGAGCGTAGTCACGTGCGTCCTCGCACGCCTGGTCGTCACCGCTGACCAGCAGCACCGGCACGCCGTACTCGGCGGCCAGCGCCGCGTTGAGCCGGCCCTCGCTCGCGGGCACGTCGTCCAGCCACACCCCGGTGATCTGGTTCTCCAGGTACGTGTGCGACAGCACCCCGTCGAACCCGGCGCCCGCGTGGTAACCGAGGAACACCACACCGTCCACACCGGAATCGATGCCCTGCATCATCGACAACGGCTTGTGGCGCCCCGTGAGCATCCGCGCCCGCGGGTCCAGCTCCTCCAGCAACAGGTTCCGCTGCGACGAATGCGCCTCGTTCACCAGGACGTCGGACGCGCCGGCTTCGAACAACCCCGCCAGCACCGCGTTGACGTCACCGGTGAACAACCGCCGGAACCGCTGCCAGGGCTCGGTGCCGGGCACGACGTCGTCGGTCCACGTGACGCCCGTGGCGCCCTCCATGTCCGCCGAGACCATGATCCGCATGCGGGCACTCTAGTCATCCTACGTCCGGCCCGGGGCCGGAACACCCGAGATCACGCACGGTGACGACACGCCGCACATAACGATCGGACACGCACAGTTGTCGGAACATATTGCGCCCTTCCCTCGGTATGTGGTTACTTTTCGGCTCTGGGGCTAGACGATGGGGTGGTCTTCAAGTGCGGATCAAGCACGTTCGGCGCGGGGTGAACCGCGCCATCGCGGTTCTGGCCGCGGGAACCATGGCGATTCTGCCGCTGGCGGGCACAGCCACGGCACAGCAGCCGGCGCAGCCGAAGGTGCTGCGGGTGGCGCTCACGACCGGGATCGACCACCTGAACCCGTTCACGGCGTCGCTCGCGGCGTCCACGCAGGTCGGCCGGTTCATCTACGAGTTCCTCACCATCCCGAGCGCGGACAAGGCCGAAGCCTCGCCCGCGCTCGCGGAGTCGTGGACGACCTCGCCCGACAAGCTCACGTGGACGTTCAAGATCCGCAAGGGCGTGAAGTGGTCCGACGGGCAGCCCGTCACCGCCAAGGACGCGGCGTTCACCTTCCAGCGCATGCTCGACGACGAGACCGCGCGCACCGCGAACGGCAACTACGTCGCCAACTTCCAGAGCGTCGCCGCGCCGGACGACACCACGCTGGTCATCAAGACCAAAGCCGTGCAGGCCACCATGGACCTGCTCGACGTGCCGATCGTGCCCGAGCACATCTGGGCGCCGATCAAGGACCTCAACGACCCGAAGACCGACGACCTGTCCGTGGTCGGCGTGAGCGACGGCCCGTACCAGCTCACCGAGTACAAGCAGAACGAGTACGTGAAGTTCAAGGCCAACACCGCCTACTGGCGCGGCGCGCCCAAGGTCGACGAACTGCAGCTGCTCGTGTTCAAGGACGTCGAAGCCGCCGTCAACGCCCTCAAGCAGGGCGAGGTCGACGTGATCAACCGGCTCACCCCGACTCAGTTCGACGCCCTCAAGGGCCAGCCGAACATCGCCACCAACCAGGCACCTGGGCGACGCTACAACGAGATCAACATCAACTTCGGCGTCGAGGACGTGAACAACAAGCCCATCGGCAACGGCAACCCCGTGCTGAAGGACCTGCGGCTGCGCCAGGCGATCGCGCAGAGCATCGACACCAAGACCATCGTGGACAAGGTCATGGGCGGCTACGGCCAGCTCGGCGGAGGCGTGATCCCGCCGATCTACTCCGCCTACCACTGGGACCCCTCACCGGCCGAGGCCCGCAAGTTCGACCTCGCCGCCGCCAACAAGACGCTCGACGACGCCGGCTACGCCAAGGGCGCCGACGGCATCCGCGTCGCCCCCGGCGGCGCGCGCCTCGAGCTGCGGCTGACCGGCCACGCCAACCGCGCGTTCGACCAGCGCACCGCGCAGTACGTCGCCGGCTGGCTGCAGCAGATCGGCATCTCGGTCAAGCAGGAACTCGTCTCCGACGAGGAGCTCAACGACCGCACCACGGCCGGCAACTACGACCTCGCGATCTCCGGCTACGCCACCAACCCCGACCCGGACTACGCGCTCGCGCTGCACACCTGCGCCGCGCGGCCCAACGCCGAGGGCAAGGGCGCCACCACCGACACCTTCTTCTGCGACCCGGCCTACGACGGGTTCTACAAGCAGCAGCTCACCGACACCGACCCGGCCACCCGTGCCGGCTACGTCAAGCAGGCCCAGGCCCGCCTCTACAGCCAGGCCGTGAACGTCGTCCTCGACTACGACAATGCCCTCGAGGCCTACCGCTCCGACAAGTTCTCCGGGTTCCAGACCCAGCCGCAGCCCCAGGGTTCCATCCTGGAGCAGACCGGCTACTGGGGCGTCTACGGCGCCGTCCCCGCCGGCACGGAGACCGCGGCCGCCGACGCCGGCGGCTCGAACACCGTCCTGTGGATCGTGCTCGGCGTCGTCGTGGTCGTCGTCCTCGTCGGCGGCGGCATCATGATCGGCCGGCGCGGCAAAGCCGCGGACGACCGGGAGTAGCACCTCTTGACGCAGGCACTCACCTCCGACCAGGCCGCGGTTCTCGTCGACCCCGACGAGAACCGCGGCGGGACCGGCACCACCCGGTTCGTCCTCACCAAGATCGCCGAAGCCCTCGCCAGCATCCTCCTGGTGATCGTCCTCGGGTTCCTGCTGTTCCGGCTCCTGCCCGGCGACCCCGTGGCGTTCATGGTCCGCGAACGGCCCACCGACCCCGCGCAGATCGCCGAGTTGCGCGACCGCCTCGGCATCGACAAGCCCCTGCTCACGCAGTTCTGGGACTACTTCACCGGCCTGTTCCGCGGCGACTTCGGCACCTCCTACATCGAACGCCGGCCCGTGCTCGACATGATCGGCGAACGGCTGTGGCCGACCGTGCTGCTCGTGGGCAGCGCGACCGTGCTCGCCGTCGCGCTGGGCCTGTGGCTCGGCATCCGCGCCGCCTGGAAGCGCGACAGCTTCTTCGACCGCGCCCAGACCGGCATCGCGCTGACCCTGTGGTCGGTGCCGCAGTTCTGGCTCGGTCTGCTGCTGCTCGTCGTCACCGGGGGCCTGTTCCCCAGCCGCGGCATGCACTCGCCCGACGCCGGCCCCGGGTTCTTCGCCCAGGGCCTCGACGTGCTGCACCACCTCGTCCTGCCGTGCGTGACGCTGCTCGCGGTGTTCTACGCCCAGTACATGCTGGTGATGCGCTCGTCGCTGCTGGGGGAGATGAACGCCGACTACCTCACCACCGCCCGCGCCAAAGGCCTGCGCGACGACCTCGTCCGCCGACGCCACGCCGTGCCCAACGCGCTGCTGCCCACCGTGACCCTGGTGTTCATGCAGTTCGGCATGGTCGTCTCCGGCGCCGTCACCGTCGAAGCCGTGTTCAGCTGGCCGGGCCTCGGCCAGCTCACCTACGACGCGCTGCACGGCCCGGACCTGCCGGTGCTGCAAGGGGTTTTCGTCGTGCTCGCCAGCGCCGTCGTCCTGATGAACCTGCTCGCGGAACTGCTCTACCGCGTGCTCGACCCGAGGGTGCGCACCGCATGACCGCCCCCGCCACCGCCGCGGCCGAGACCCCGCGCGCCATCGCGTGGCGCCGCCGCCGCGCCGGCATCGCCCGCACCTGGCACGAGTTCGCCGCGCAGAAAGCCGCGCTCGCCGGGTTCGTGCTGCTCGTGCTCACCGTCCTGCTCGCCCTGCTGCTGCCGGTGATCAGCGACTCCGACGGCCTCGACGTCACCAAAGCCACCGGCCACCCGCTCAGTCCGCCCGACGGGCAGTTCTGGCTGGGCACCGACATCGACGGCCGCTCCGTGCTCCTGCTGACGATGTGGGGCACCCGGATCTCCCTGCTCGTCGGGTTCGCCGCCACCGTGCTGAGCGTCCTCATCGGCACCGTCATCGGCATCGCCGCCGCGCACTTCGGCGGCTGGATCTCCACGATCTTGTTGCGCTTCACCGACTTCTTCCTCGTCCTGCCCTCCCTCGTGCTCGCCATCGCGCTGTCCGCGGTGCTGCCGCAAGGGATCTGGACGATCGTGCTCGCCATCGGCGTCACCGCCTGGCCCAGCACCGCCCGGCTCGTGCGCGCCCAGACACTCACCATCGAAAGCCGCCCCTACATCGAACGCTCCCGAGCGCTCGGCGGCGGCCACCTGCACGTGGTCGGCAAACACGTCCTGCCCGGCGTCGCGCCGCTCGTGCTCGCCAACACCACCCTCGTGGTCGGCAACTCGATCATCGCCGACGCGACCCTGTCGTTCCTCGGCGTCGGCGACCCGACGTCCATCACCTGGGGCGCCATGCTCGAGACCGCGCTCAACAACGGCGCCGTCAGCCGCGGCGCATGGTGGAACCTGCTCCCGCCGGGCATCGCGATCGTGCTCGTCGTGCTGTTCTTCACCCTGGTCGGCCGCGGGCTGGAAACGGTGCTGAACCCGAGGCTCAAAGGACAACACTCGTGACCGCCCTGCTCGAACTCAAGAACCTCGGCGTCACCTACCGCACCGGCGGCGGCGAGGTCGCCGCCGTCCGTGGCGTCGACCTGCGCCTGGAAGCCGGCGGCACGCTCGGCGTGGCGGGGGAGTCCGGCTCGGGCAAGTCGACCGTCGCCATGAGCGTGCTGCGCCTGCTGCCGCGCAGCGCCACGGTGACCGGCGAGATCCTGCTCGACGGCGAAGACGTCACCACCATGCGCTGGGGCCGCCTGCGCGCCGTGCGCTGGGCCGAGGCGTCGGTGGTGTTCCAGGGTGCCATGCACGCGCTGAACCCCGTGCGCCGCATCGGCGAGCAGATCGCCGAACCCCTGCGCCTGCACCCGCCCGAGACCGGCGCGCTCAGCGAGACCCAGGTCAAAGCGCGCGTCGCCGAGCTCCTCGACCAGGTCGACCTGCCACCCTCGCGCGCCGGCGCCTACCCGCACGAGCTGTCCGGCGGGCAGAAGCAGCGCGTGATGATCGCGATGGCCCTGGCCTGCTCGCCGCGGCTGGTGATCGCCGACGAACCGACCACCGCCCTCGACGTGATCGTGCAGGCCCAGGTGCTGGCCCTGCTGTCGAAGCTCGTGGCCGAACAGGACATCGGGCTCGTCATGATCAGCCACGACCTGTCCGTGCTCGCCGCCACCTGCGACCGCATCGCCGTGATGTACGACGGGCAGCTCGTCGAGGAACGCCCCAGCGCCGAGCTCATGGCCGACCCCCACCACGAACACAGCCGCGCGCTCGCCGCCGCGTTCCCCACCGTCGGCGACCCCGTGTCCCGCTTCGCCCCGGCCACCAGCACCCCGCTGCCGCCCGAACCCGAACACCGCGCCGGGCCCGGCGACACCCCGCTGCTCGAAGCCGAGAACCTCCGCGTGAGCTTCCGCGACCGCACCGGCAAGCGCATCCACGCCGTCAACGGCGTCGACCTCGCCGTGCGCCGCGACGAAATCGTGGCCCTGGTCGGCCAGTCCGGCTCCGGCAAGACCACCCTCGCCCGCACGCTGCTCGGCCTGCAGAAAGCCGACTCCGGCGCGATCCGCCACGACGGCAAGCCCCTGCCCGCAGGCGGCGGCGCGCTGCGCGCGTACCGGCGCAAAGTCCAGCTCGTGCTGCAAGACCCCACCAGCGCACTCAACCCCGCCCACACCGTCTACGAAGCCGTCGCGGAAGGCCCCCGCATCCACGGCCTGCCCGCCGAACGCGACACCGTGCTCAACGCCCTCGAAGCGGCCGAGCTGCGGCCCCCGGAGAAGTTCCTCGACCGACTGCCCCACGAGCTGTCGGGCGGCCAGCGCCAGCGCGTGGTCATCGCCGGCGCGCTGGCGCTCGAACCCGCCGTGCTCGTGGCCGACGAACCCGTCGCCTCGCTCGACGCGTCCGTGCGCGGCGAGATCCTCGCCCTGCTGCTGCGGCTGCGGCGCGAACTCGGCCTCGCCGGGCTCGTGATCACCCACGACCTGGGCCTGGCCTGGAACATCGCCGACCGGGTCGCCGTGATGTACCGCGGCGAGCTCGTCGAAACCGGCACCGTCGAACAGGTCCTGCTCGACCCCCGGCACGAGTACACGCGCTCCCTGCTCGCCGCCCTGCCCGGCGGCACGGCCCAGCGCGCGACCAGCGGCAGCTGACCGTCCCCGACCGCTTCCGAAAACCGACGTTTACGACCCACGGGCGCAAGATTCACCCGGACCGCACGCCGGCTGCCCGAACAGGTGCGCGAAACGGCAGCGGAGCGGGAGCCCGTGCGGTGACGAGAAGATTCACCCGGTAATCTCCTGGATCGAAATGGCGACCACCACCGACTCCGCGCAGCCGTCCGCGATCAGCGCTCCGGACGCGCGATTCCTCACGCCCTCGCGGTTCCCGTACCGCACGATCGCGATGGGCACCATCGGGACCACGCTGCTCATGCTCGCCGCGCTCGGCGCCGGCGGGATCCTGATCCGCGACCCCGTCCTCGGCCACGGACCCCTCTCGTGGATCCGCTACGGCCACGGCCGCGCGCTCGCCAACGGATTGCTCTACCTCGGCTTCGCCCTCGTCGTCTGGGCCTGGGTCCGCCTCGGCCGCTACGTGCTCGCCGGCCGCATCGGCAGCAAGCCGATCCTCGTCGCCGCCCTGTGCTGGATGGCGCCCCTGCTCGTGTCGCCGCCGCTGTTCACCCGCGACGTCTTCTCCTACCTCGGCCAGGGCGCGCAGCTGCTGTACGGGCTCGACCCGTACGCCAACGGCCCCGCCGAGCTCGACGTGCTCCCCAACGTGGTGCAGAACGTCCACCCGCTGTGGCAGACCACGCCCGCCCCGTACGGGCCGCTGTTCCTGCTGATCTCCAAAGGCATCGTGTCCGTCACGCAGGACAACATGATCGCCGGCGTGATCCTCACCCGCGTCGTGCTGCTCGTCGGCCTCGGCATGACCCTGTGGGCGCTGCCACGGCTCGTGAAGCACCTCGGCGGCAAGCTGCCCGTGGCGCTGTGGCTCGCGGTCGCCAGCCCGATGATGGTCATCCACCTCTTCGGCGGCCCGCACAACGACCTCATGATGCTCGGCTTCCTCACCACCGGCGTCCTGGCCGCGCTCGAACGCAAGTACGTCGTCGCCGTCGTGCTCGTCACCATCGGCATGCTGATCAAACCGACCGCCGCCGTCGCGCTGCCCTTCCTCGTGTGGATGTGGGCCGCGAACATGACCGGCGAGTCGAAGGTCAAGAACTTCTTCAAGGCCGGCGCCGCGTCCGTCGGGCTCTTCCTGCCCGTGTTCGTCGCCGGCACGTGGCTCTCGCTCGGCTCGCTCAACCTCGGCTGGTGGTCGGGCCTCGCCGCACCCCAGCTCATCGCCAACTGGCTCAACTTCCCGACCGGCATCGGCGAAGCCGTGTACAACCTCGTGCACCTCGTCGCCAACGTCCAGTCCTCGCCGTTCGTCACCGTCGCCCGCGCGATCGCCATGCTCGGCCTCGCCGCCTTCGGCATCCGCCAGTGGTGGCTCGCCCGCGAAGGCGGCGCCAAGGCGGTCTACCGCGCCGCGATCACCCTGCTGGCCGTCGCCATCCTCATGCCGCCGACCCTGCCGTGGTACCTCACGTGGGGCTTCGTGCTCATCTCCGCGTTCCCCTGGGAACGCCGCAACCTCTCCGCCGTGGTCGCGGTCTCGGTCTTCGTGACCCTGGTGTACTACCCGACCGGCGAACAGGCCCTGTACGACTGGTGGTTCATCGCCATCGTCGTGGTCGTGAGCCTCTACGCGGCCGCTTCTCTGCTGCGCCCGGACCCCCTCGGCCTCATCTCGGCGTGGCGGCGACCGCGGGAAGACAAGTTCCTCCCCGCGGCGCCTGCCGCTCCCTCTTCGTCCCAGGACTAAGGCCGCGCGAGCGCCTCGGCGAACACCGGGGCGACCTTCTTCAACACCGCCTGCTGCGCCTTGGCATCGGACGAATCCCGGTTCGAAATCGTCAACGCCTCGGCCCGGTCGCCCATCGCGAGCAGCAGCACGCACCGCACGAATCTCCCGCTGCCCTGCAGCGAGACACAGAACCCGTACTGATCGTCGGCGACCTTCGGCACCGTGAACTCACCGAGCTTGGTGAACTCCTCGTCGTCGATCGTCACCTTCCGGCACGACAGCGCGTTCTTCACGCCGTCGACCACCTCGGCCCCGGTGACGCCGTCGTACTCGGCCATCAGCTGCTTGAGCTGGCCCGCGGCACCCGTCGCAATGGCCTGAGCACCCCGCTTCGCCTTCGCATCCCACGGCTGCGCAGCACCGCACACGTTCACCAGCTGCAGCGGTGTTGTCGAGCCGACCACGTACTCGACCGGCTCCTCCGAGTCGTCGAGGCCGACCTTCGCCACCTCGTCGCCGGTCGGCAACAACCGCTCCGGCAACTTCGGCGGAGCCGACGAAGGCGGCACGCTGCTCGACACGGGCGGCGCCTTCGTCGTCAAGCTGGGCGGCGTCGTCGCCGCACCGGACGAGCACCCCGCGACCAGGACCGCGAGACCGGACACCACCGCCGTTTTCCACAAAATCCGTCTGTGCACGCACCAAGATCGCCGATCACCCGGTGATCGTTACCGGTCCTTCGTGAAGGCCGCGGCGAACACCGGCGCGAGGTGGGGGCGTCGGTGGCCGCGCCGCAGAACCCGTACTGCGCGTCGACCCCGGGAAGAGCGGGGGGCGGTGAAGTTTTCGTCCACCTTGAAGTCCTCGGCCGTTTCGGTGAACGTGCCCCACACCGTCGCGGCCGCCGATCTTGAACCATCCGGCCGAGCTGCCCTCGACCACGGCCTTGTCCCACGACTCCATCGCCTCGTTCTCGCAGGCGACGATGAGCTTCTTCGGGTACCCGGAACTGGTGATCGACTGCGGCTGCTCGCCTGGTGCGAACCCGGTCGGCGCGACAGACCCGCCAACACCGCCGTCTCCTGAGCCCGGCACCAAGATCGCCGATCACCCGGCGATGGTTGGCCGCCGTCGTCACCCCGCTACGAGAAGGACCAGCCGCGCCACGAGCGCACGGTCGTGACGACCACGGCGTGCTCCGGCGGATGCTCGGCGTACTGCGGGTACTTCGCCACCAGCCACGACACCGGCTCCGCCCGCGCGGCGTCGTCGGCGACCCGGGCGACGCCGTCCGCGCGGGCCCACCACAGCTGGGACCAGTCGTCTGAGTAGGCGTCGACGAGGAACGACACCGCCGGGTTCTCCGCGATGTTCGCCAGGCGGCGCAACGCGGTCGTCGACTTGGGTTTGTGGTCGACGGCGAAGACGATCTCGTCGCCGGACACCGCGAAGGTCACCGGTACCAGGTGCGGCACCCCGGCCGCCGAGGCCGTGGCCAGGCGGGCCACCCGAGCGTCGAGAAACCGGGCACGGGCTTCGTCAGCGGAAAGCCGCATGGTCAGGCCAGCGCGGGGGAGTCGAGGGTCACCGTGCGCAGCTCCGTGTCCAGCGAGGCCCGCGCGCCCAGCGGCAGCGTCGGCGACGACGCCACGTGGCCGAACCCGAAATCGCCCAGCACCGGAATCCCCCAGGGCGTCAAGCGGTCCAGCACCAGCGACCGGATCTCGGCCGGGTCGCCGCACGCGGCCCACGAACCCAGCACCACCCCCCGCGCCCCGGTGAACCAGCCCGAGCGCAGCAGCTGCGTCAGCATCCGGTCGATCCGGTACACGCTCTCGGTCACGTCCTCCAGCAGCACGATCCCGTCCGCGGCCGACCCCTGCTCCGCCGTGCCGAGCCCGGCCGCGAGCAGGGACAGGTTGCCGCCCACCAGCACGCCCGAAGCGCGTCCCGCCACGAGCACGTCGGCGCCCGGCGCGTGCAGCACGCGGGTGCGCTCCGGTTCGAACAGCGTGCGGCGCAGGTGCTCGGCCGCCGTCTCGTCGAACAGGACCGACGCGGGCATCGGCGAGAACAGCGTGTCCAGGTCCAGGTGCGTGGCCACGGCGCGGTGCAGCGCCGTCACGTCGGACGATCCCGCCAGCACCTTCGGGCCGGCATCACGCAACGCCGTCCAGTCGATCAGGTCCAGCATCCGCTGCGCGCCGTACCCGCCGCGGGCCGCGAGCACACACGAGACCTCCGGGTCGAGCCACGCGGCCGCGAACTCCGCCGCCCGCACCTCGTCCGGCGCGGACAGGTAGCCCGACGCCGAGCCGTGCACCGCCTCGCCGACCCGCACCTTCACGCCCCAGCCGCGCAGCACCGGCAGCGCCGCGTCGAGCAGGTCCGGCGCCACGGGACCGGACGGAGCCACCAGCGCCACCGTGTCCCCGGGCGCCAGCCGCGGTGGTCTCATCGGGACAGCTCCAGCTTCGCCACATCCGGCGTCGCGAACCCGAACACCTGGCCGTAGAACGACAGCTCGGCCTCCAGCGCCGTCACGATCGTCTCCGCCCGCCGGAACCCGTGCTGCTCACCCGGGAACCGCAGGTAGGCGTGGTCGACCCCGCTGCCGGCCAGCCCGGCGACGAACCGGTCCGCCTGCTCCGGCGGGCAGATCTGGTCCTCCAGCCCCTGCAGGAACAGCACCGGCCCCGCCAGCGAACCCGCGTGCGTGATCGGCGAGCGCTCCCGGTAGCGCTCCTCGGTCTCCGGATACGGCCCGACCAGCCCCACCAGGTACTGCGACTCGAAGTCGTGCGTCTCGCCGCCCGCTCCCGTCCACGTGGCGAGGTCCAGGATCGGGAACTTCACCGTCGCCGCCGCGTACGTGCGCGTCATCGTGATCGACGCCGCCGACGTGAACCCGCCCGCGCTGCCGCCCCGGATCCCCAGCCGTGCGCCGTCGGCGGCGCCCTCGGCCACGAGCGCCTCGGCCACCGCCACGCAGTCGCCGACGTCCACGACACCCCACTGCTCGCGCAGCCGCTCCCGGAACGCGCGCCCGTAGCCGGTGGAGCCGCCGTAGTTCACGGCCACCACGCCGATGCCGCGGCTGGTGAAATACGCGACCGTCAGGTCCAGCGCCGCGTCGCTGCGCCCCGTCGGCCCGCCGTGCACGTGGACCAGGAACGGCGGCCGCTCACCCTCGGGACCGGTGAAGTCCGGGTTCCGCGGCGCGAACACGAACGCCGGGATCCGCGACCCGTCCGCCGCGATGAACACGCGCTCCTGCGGCACCGGCAGGTACTCCGCCGGCGGCAGGTCGGCCGGCTGCGGCGTCAGCGCCGTCCAGGTGCCGGCCTCGAGATCCACCCGCACCACGGCGCTCTCGCGGTCGGCGCCCCCGGCGATCCCCACGACCCCGCCCGGCACCACGGCCAGCCCGGACGCCGACCACGCGCTCAGCTCCGGCACCACCGGCGTCACCGAACCGGCTTGCTCGTCGAGCACCGCCAGCCCGTCCGGGGTGAGCACGGCGTGCCGCCCGCCGCCGAGCGGGGCGAACCAGCTCGCGCCGAGCTTCCACATCGCGCCGCCGATCTCCTGCTCCACCGGTGCCAGGTTCACCACCGACCCGTCGAGCCCGACGCGGTGCAGGTTCCACCACCCGTCCGGGTCCAGCAGCGCCAGCAGCCGGTCCGGCGTCTCCCACTCCAGCTGGCAGACCGCCACGTCGGCGCCACCGGCCAGCACCCGGGCCCGGCCGAACACCCCGTCGCCGTCCACGGGCGCGACGAACAGCTCCGTGCCGTCCCACGGCATCGCCGGGTGGTCCCACGCGAGCCACGCCGCGTGCGCGCCGTCGGGCGAGAGCTGCGGGGCCGTGAAAAACCGGTGCCCCTCCACGAGCACCCGCTCGGCGCCGCCGGCGAGGGACACGGCCACGAGCTCGCGGGAGATGTCCGTGCGGCGCGGCCCGGTGCTGCGTTCACGCACCGCCCACACCTCGCCGGCGCGGCCAGGCCGGAGATCGCCGTACCGCACGCCCTGCGGCTCGGCCGGCTCCGGCGTCAGCGGCCTCACTTCGCCGGCGACGGACGCGTACAGCCGCTGATCGGCCCAATGGGTGAAAACCACGGTGTCGCCGATCGCGACCCACGGGCGGCCGCCGTATTCGTGCACCCGGTTGCGGACGTTCCACGGCGCGGGCACCACGTCCTCGACCCCGCCACCCGGCACCGCGCGCACGAGTGCCACGCGGCCTCCTTCGGCCGGTCGGGCCTCGGCCCACCACAGTTCGTCACCCACGGTCGCCGGCCACGACGCGCCACCTCCCGCGGCCGCCACGTCCGCCGCCGAAACGGGTGAGGTCCAGGTTCCGTATGTCGAGATCTGTGGCACCCGGAAAGCCTAACGGCGACCCGCTGCGTGTCCGCACCCGCACGCACCGCACCGAAATCCCGGTCAACCAGGGGCGGCGGATGCCGATCATGCGGCCGTGGCCTAGGGTCGGGGGTGCTATGTCTCGCGTAATCCACGTCTTCCGCAAGCCCGACCGGTTCGTCGCCGGAACGGTCGGCGAGCCCGGCGATCGCACGTTCTA
Organism: Amycolatopsis sp. NPDC049253; assembly: GCF_040678995.1. NCBI lineage: Bacteria > Bacillati > Actinomycetota > Actinomycetes > Pseudonocardiales > Pseudonocardiaceae > Amycolatopsis > Amycolatopsis sp. NPDC049253. The sequence continues at coordinate 295,561 of NZ_JBFAQX010000004.1, forward strand.
CCTCCAGGCGTCGGAAGATGTCAGGACGATCAGCGTGACGATCGAGAAACAGCAGGTCGTCGTCCTCGCCGAACGCCTCGGCTCCCTTCTCGAGGAGGTCGTCAGCCGCTTCGGCGCCGACGTGCCCAACGACGTCCCCGACGACCAGCTCGACGTCGACCCCCTCACGGTGCCGGTCGAGGAGGAGTTCCGCGTCGGCACCATGGGGCTCGGCTGGGACGCCGACTCCAGCGCCGTCGTGATCGAACTCCTCGCGATCACCGAGGGTGAGGTCGACGAGACCGTGGTCCTCGACGACACCGAAGAGGGCCCCGACGCCGTGCGCGTGTTCCTCACCCCGGTCGCCGCCCGCGCCTTCACCGAACGCGCCGACCGCGTCGTCAACGCCGGGCGCAAGCCGTGCCCGCTGTGCGGGGAGCCGCTCGACGCGACCGGGCACATCTGCCCGCGGCAGAACGGCTACCGCCGCGACGTCGACGTGGCCGAGGACTGAGGGCGCCGGTGGCCAGCACCCCGCCGGAACCGACGGACCCCGCCGCGCGCGAATTCGTCACGCACGGCCGCATCGACGTCGAGGGCCGGCTCGTCGACGCCTCCAACGTCACCCTGTTCTGCGCGATCGAGCTCGACGGCGTCACCGGCCGCGTGGTCTACAAGCCGGTGTCGGGGGAGCGGCCGCTGTGGGACTTCCCCGACGGCACCCTCGCCGGCCGTGAGGTCGCCACCGCGATGATCGCCGACGCGTCCGGCCTCGGCGCCATCCCGCCGACCGTCCTGCGCGACGGCCCGTTCGGGCCCGGCATGGTCCAGCTGTGGGTGGAGACCTCCGAGGACGGCGACGTCGTCGACGTCTGCGCTCCCGACGAGGTCCCCGACGGCTGGCGCACCGTGCTGCACGCCCATGACCGCCTCGGCGACCCGGCGGTCCTGGTGCACGCGGACCACCCGGGGATGCGTGAGCTGGCCGTGCTCGACGTGATCGTGAACAACACCGACCGCAAGGGCGGGCACCTGCTCGCCGGCACCGACGGCCGCGTCTACGGGGTCGACCACGGCATCTGCCTGCACACCGACCCGAAGCTGCGGACCGTGCTCTGGGGCTGGATCGGCGAGCGCCTCGGCGACGAGGCCGAGGAGAAGCTGCGCAAGCTGCGGTCGGACCTCGACGGCAAGCTCGGCGCCGACCTCGGCGAGCACATCACCACCTTCGAGGTCCGCGCGCTCTCGCAGCGCACCGACTTCCTGCTCGCCGAAGGCGTCTTCCCCGAACCCGGCGACGACTGGCGCGCGATCCCCTGGCCGCTCTTCTGAGCGACTCGCTGGACGCCGCGGCCCGCGCGCGGCTCGTCGACCGGTTCGGCGCGGGCGTCGGACCCTGGTGCGACGCGCTGCCCGACCTCGTCACGCGCCTCGCGCAGCGCTGGGACCTCACGGTCCGGGAAGCGCGCCCAGGCAACACCGGCCGGACACTGCTGTGCGACAGCCCGGACGGTCCCCGCGTCCTGAAGCTGTGCCCCGAACCCGGGATCGCCCAGGCCGAGGCCACGGCCTTGCAGGCGTGGGCGGGTCTGCCGCGGATCGTGCAGCTGGTCGACACCGACCTCGCCGCGGGCGCGGTCCTGCTCGAAGGCCTCGTGCCCGGCACGACCCTGACCGGCGCCGACGTGCCCTGGGACCAGGTCCGCGACCTGCTCGGCCAGCTCCACGCGGTCGCGGTGGACGGCCCGTTCCCGACTCAGCTCGAGCGCGTCCACGCGATGTTCGACCTCGCCGAACGCCGCCTGCGCGGCAGCACCGCGGAAGCGCACCTGCCGGTGGCCGTCCTGCACGCCGGGCGCACCCGCGCCGAAACCCTCGCCACGACCGGTCCCGTCGCCCTCGTCCACGGCGACCTGCATCCCGGCAACGTCCTCGACGCCGGCCCGGCCCGCGGCATCGTCGCGATCGATCCTCGCCCGTGCGTCGGCGACCCCGCCCTCGACGGCGTCGACTGGGCGTTCCTCCCGCTCTCCACCGGCGGCACGCTCGACGACGGCCTCGCCCAGGTGCCCGACCCGGACCGCACCCGAGCCTGGTGCGTCGCGCTCGCCCCGCTCATCGCGATGGGCCCCCTGCGCCGCACCGGCCCGACACCCTTCACCGACGCGGTCCTCGCCCTCCTGCGGTGACACGGTGTGGCGCTCGTCACTGTTCGGCTCGGGGTTCAACCGCCACCACGGGCCCCGTGTCGCGGGATGCCGGGCGAGCACGCGCCGGCTCCCCCTGCCGAAGGGCTGACCTGACCGCAACGAAGGCTCCCGGCGCGATGACCCGCGAGATGCGCATGGTGCACACCGCGCTGTGGCGCGAGTTCGGGCTGATGCCGAAGCTGATCGCAGGCGTCGCCGAGGGGGACACCGAGCGCGCGGCGCTCGTCGCCGGCCACCTCGACCTCGTCAGCACGATCCTGCACCACCACCATCACGCCGAAGACCTCGAGATCTGGCCCAACCTGCTCGAACGCTGCCCGGCCGACATCGCGCTCGTGTAAGGCATGGAGCGCCACCACGAACGCATCGTGTTCCTCGGCGTCGACCTCACCGAAGCCGTCTCCGTCTGGCGCACCGAGCCGAACCCCGGGCACCGCGACGCCGTGCTGGCCGTCCTCGACCCGCTGATCACCGTGCTGTACGAGCACTTTGGCGCGGAGGAGGACTACGTGCTCCCGCTCATCGAACAGCACATCACCGCCGCGGAATGGGACACGATGGTCGCCCGGGGCACGGCCGAGCTCCCGGTCGAGAAGCTCCCGCTCGTGCTCGGGATCATGATGTACGAAGGCGACCCCGGCGCCGTCCGGGACGCCCTCGGCAACCTGCCCGCGGAAGCCCGCGGCACCGACGCCGAGCTCGCGCCGCGCCTGTACGCGGACCTCGCCGAAACCCTCTACGGCACCCGCATCCCGCGGAAGGAATCCACACCCGCCCGCTGAACCGGCTCGTCACGGCCATAGGAGCGGCACCGCGTTCTCCAGTGCCCAGCCGATGACCACGAACCAGCCGGCGATCCAGACGAACGCCGGGACCGACGTGAGCTCCGCGAGGCCGGCCGCGTCGTCGGTGTGGTGGCGCAGGCCGTGACGCACCCGGTTGGACACGAGCACGGCCAGCCCGCCGATCTCGCTGGTGAGCAGCAGCCACGCCTCGCCGTACGCGACGGCGTTCTGCACCCACCCCGGCGCCGTCCGCCACACGGTGAAGGTGACCATCCCGAGCGCCACCACCGCCACGAACGTGACCAGGTCACGCGTGACCACCAGGACGAGCACCATCACCAGTGTGGTGAGCGCGAGGACGGCAGGCGCGTGGCCGTGGCGCAGCAAGCCGGCCGCACCGAGCCCGGCCAGCGACGGCATCGCGTAGCCGGCCACGCTCGTCAAGGTCCGCGACCACGGCGACGGCGTCCACGACCACGTGGCGCCGCTGTCGGCGCCGGTGATCGCGATCCGGTACACCCCGCCGCCGGTCAGGACGCTGGCGAACGCGTGCCCGGCCTCGTGGAACACCGTCCCCAGCACGTTCGCGCGCCCGATCAGCAGATCTTTCTCGCCGGCCAGGAACGCGAACGTCCCCGCCGACACCGCGGCCGCGAACACGCCCGTCACCAGCACCAACCACTGCCCGGGCGCCTCGACCGTGGCGGTCAGCGACCCGACGAACCCCCCACCCGCCATGACCTCGACCTCCCCTGGGAACGGCAGGAACCCGAAGAATCGCACGTGGGTACGACATTTCCGGCCGCCGAAGGACGTCACGGATCGCGGCCGACCGGCGTGGCGGCACGACTTCGCCCCAGGAACCGCACTAGCGTGCTCGCCCGTGCGCTCACATTCGTACGACGACGTGCTGTCGGGTCCGCGCAAGCGGAAGATCCCCGAGATCCCGGCCGAACCCGGGCTCGTGGTCGAAGACCCAGCCAGCGGCTACTGCGGCGCGGTCGTGAAGATCGAGTACGGGAACGTCGTCCTGGAGGACGCCAAGGGCCGCCACCGCGTGTTCCCGCTCGGCCCCGCGGCGTTCCTGCTGGAGGGCAAGCCCGTCACGCTCGTGCCGGTCCGCAAGGCCGCCGCGCCCGTCAAGAAGGTGTCGGCGTCCGGGTCGGTGAAGGTGCAGGGCCTGCAGGCCCGCGTGGCGCGGGACTCCCGGATCTGGGTCGAAGGCAAGCACGACGCCGAGCTCGTCGAACGCGTGTGGGGCCACGATCTGCGGGTGGAAGGCGTGGTCGTGGAGCCGCTCGACGGCGTCGACGTGCTGGCCGGGAAGATCGCCGAGTTCGGCACCGGTCCCGGCCGCCGCCTCGGTGTGCTGGTCGACCACCTCGTAAAAGGCAGCAAGGAGTCACGGCTGGTCGCGCAGGTCCGCGACGAGCAGGTGCTCGTGACCGGTCACCCGTACGTGGACATCTGGCAGGCCGTGAAACCCGCGGCCGTCGGCATCCGCGCGTGGCCGGAGATCCCGCGCGGCACCGAGTGGAAGGTCGGCATCTGCGAGGCACTCGGCTGGGGCGAGACGTATGAAGGCTGGCAACGGGTCCTGGCCGCGGTGAGCAGTTTCCGCGACCTCGAGACGCCGCTCATCGGCGCCGTCGAACGGCTCATCGACTTCGTCACCGAGCCTCCCGAATGAGCCTGGCGTGAGCCCGGTATGTCCGTTTTTGGGCAAGGTCACGCGTCGGTCACGTCGAGTCACTTGCCCGGTGCGAACCGGCGCGATCTGAGAGCATGAGCACATGGCAGTGGCATTGATCTGGCTGATCATCGGCATCGTCCTGATGATCGCGGAAGTCATCTCCGGCGACTTCGTGTTGATCATGCTCGGCATCGCCGCGCTGCTCGGCGCCGGCTCCGAAGCGATCACCGGCAACATCTTCATCGACGTCGCCGTGTTCGCCGTCAGCTCCGTCGCGCTGCTGGCGCTCGCCCGCCCCGCGCTCAAGCGCCGCTTCCTCGCCGGCTCCCACACGCCCACGGGCACGGACGCGCTCATCGGCGCCCGCGCCGTCGTCGTGTCCACAGTGGACTACGACGCCGGACAGGTGAAGATCGGGGGAGAGATCTGGTCGGCGCGCGCCGTGCACGAGTCGCACCCGCCGATCGCGCCGGGTACCAGCGTCACCGTCGTCGAGATCTCGGGCGCCACCGCCGTGGTGGACGTCGTGTCGTGATCGCGAGAACTCCGGAAAACGGTACTAGGTAAGGGGAAACGCTCTTGTCGACAATTGCGATCGTCGTGGTCGCGCTTCTGGTCTTGTTCGTCATCATCACGGTGGTCAAGGCGATCATGGTGGTGCCGCAGGCCCAGTCGGCGGTGATCGAGCGACTCGGCCGGTTCCGCACGGTCGCCTCGCCCGGCCTGACGTTCCTGGTGCCGTTCCTGGACAAGGTCCGCGCCCGGATCGACCTGCGCGAGCAAGTCGTCTCGTTCCCGCCGCAGCCGGTGATCACCGAGGACAACCTGACGGTCAACATCGACACCGTCGTGTACTTCCAAGTCACCGACTCGCGCGCCGCGGTCTACGAGATCTCCAACTACATCATCGGTGTCGAGCAGCTCACCACCACCACGCTCCGCAACGTGGTCGGTGGCATGAGCCTGGAGCAGACGCTGACCTCCCGCGACGCGATCAACAGCCAGCTGCGCGGCGTGCTCGACGAGGCCACCGGCCGCTGGGGCATCCGCGTCGCCCGGGTCGAGCTCAAGGCGATCGACCCGCCGCCGTCGATCCAGGACTCGATGGAGAAGCAGATGCGCGCCGACCGGGAGAAGCGCGCGATGATCCTCACCGCCGAAGGCCAGCGGGAGTCGTCGATCAAGACGGCGGAAGGCCAGAAGCAGAGCCAGATCCTCTCCGCGGAAGGCCAGAAGCAGGCCGCGATCCTCGCGGCCGAGGCCGAGCGGCAGTCGCGCATCCTGCGTGCGCAGGGTGAACGCGCCGCCCGTTACCTGCAGGCCCAGGGCCAGGCGAAGGCGATCGAGAAGGTCTTCGCCGCCATCAAGGCCGGCCGGCCGACGCCCGAGGTGCTCGCCTACCAGTACCTGCAGACCCTGCCGCAGATGGCGCAGGGCGACGCGAACAAGGTCTGGATGATCCCGAGCGACTACGGCAAGGCCCTCGAAGGCTTCGCCCGCGCGCTCGGCGCCCCCGGCGACGACGGCGTGTTCCGTTACGAGCCGCCGAAGGACGACACCCCCGAGCGCCCGGACCTCGACGACGATGAGGTCGCCGGCTGGTTCGACACCTCGACCGACCCGAAGGTCGCCGAGGCCGTCGCCGCCGCGGAAGCCGTGGCGCGCAAGGAGGTGCCGAGCCCGCTCAACACCCCGCCGCCGCGCCGCGCCCTCGGCGGAGCCACCCCGCCGCCGGAAGCCGCGGCTCCGGCCGCCCCGGCGGAAGAAGAGCCGGCCACACCGCCGGCTCCGGCCACGCCGCCGCCCAGCACGCCGCCGCCGGGTGTCCAGCAGCAGAACCCGCCGTCGCTCCCGCAGCCGCAGCCTCCGACCACGCCGCCGGGTGGCCCGTACCAGGGCCCGCCGCAGCAGTTCGGCGGCCAGCAGGGTCAGGGTCCGGGCAGTGGGCCGTTCCCGCAGCAGGGCCCGTTCGGCGGACCCCAGGGCGGCCCGCCGCAGCAGCGCCGCTGACAACACCACGCAAAAGAGGGGCGGGGGGCCCGCGGGCGCGGGGGCGGCCCCCACGGGATAGGGAAAACGGCGGGGGGGGCGGGAA